>CACGER010000006.1 GCA_902572075.1 uncultured Prochlorococcus sp. | reverse complement strand
AAGGGATTAAAGCCTTTTTACTTTCATCTAAAGTTTTTTGCAAGAAAGGAATATCAACAAAAAGCCTTTGTCTGAATTCTTCGCTAACTAAAATCAATAACCCTATTGATATTGAACTAATAAACCCACCGGTAATTATTGTTATTATAGTTGCTGTTTTTTTAGGTCTTAACTTTAAGATACTAAACCTTGCTTTACCAATCTTTGTTCCAAGAATATCTCCAAATGGTGCAATTAATCCTCCTAGTAATATTAAAAAAAAAATTAAAATCCAGGCCACACTTTTGCATACTTTCACTACATCATAATTTATGATGAATCAATTAAATCTTTTTGCAAGAGCAATTGGATCGAACACTGTGATCTTTTTTCTCTCAATATTAAGAAGCCCTGAATCCTTTAAATCTCCCAATAATCTTGTAATGGTTACTCTTGTGGAACCAATAGCTTCAGCAATTGCCTGATGTGAAAGCCTAAGGTCTATTGTAATACCTTTTTCACCTGCAACTCCAAAGTCTCTACAAAGAACCATTAAAAAACTTACTAAACGAGAAGACATGTCTCTATGTGTAAGAGTTTCAATCATTGTTTCAGTTTGCAGGATCCTACTCGAAAGCCCCTGTAACAGTAATAGTCCGACTGATGCATCTTCCTCGATAGCTCTTAAAACAGAATTTGCAGGTGCTGTTATCATTTCAACTCTTGTGAATGCTATGGCATGATAGAAACGATCAGATCTGTGACCTGTTAGAAGAGATAACACACCAAAGAGACTATTCTCTCTTAAAAGAGCAACAGTTATTTCTTCACCTGACTCATAAACTCTTGACAGCCTTACTGCTCCTCTTCTTATTAGATAAACCCTTTCAGCAGGGTCTCCTGGAAAGAATATTGTTTTAGATCTCTCAATCATTTCTGTGCTTGCACCATCAAGACCTTTAATAACTTCCATTAAAGTTCTGTTAATTGGAAAGCGTTCTCCAACAGAGTTTATTTTACTTTGTCCTGAATGTTGGGAGCTAAAGCGATTGAATCCTCGTGAAGCAGGTATCATAAATATCTTGACTATTAAAAAATTTAAGGAGACACTCTAAAACATCTTGTATCAACAGTAACATTTTCCAATTCTTATTAGTTTATCGACAAGCCCCGTTCAGTCTGTTTTCACTTTCTTGACTCTTTTTTTAAGTAAAATTACACTATATGCAGTGTTACTAGATTCTAATTATACTGCATGTAGAAAGAATCTAAATAATGGTAATTAGTTCATCTCATATCTATTCAAAAAATAAACTTGATGTTGTAAATATAAATAATGCTAAAAAAATCAACGTAAAAAGATTTACACAAAACGGTCAAATTCAAATCTATCAATCCTCATATCGAGGAAGCTACACATCTATCATTAGAGACTCTCTAAGAAATGCTGCTTTAGGAAGGAAAGTGCTCTTAATACAATTTATGAAAGGCGGGGTCAATCAAGGAGTTGATAATCCAGAAAAATTATGCGGTAATTTAACCTGGGTAAGATCATCACATTCCTTTGATCAATATAATTCTGAAGCAATTAAAAATAATACAAATTTAAAAAAATCTATTCATGAGTCAACTCTTGAATTATGGAATTTTTGCAAAAAAGAACTACAGTCTGGAGAGAACGACCAAATCATACTTGATGAAATTTTTTTAGCTATTGACATGAAAATAATTAATAAAGATGATTTGATTTCAACACTTGAAAACCGATTTATATCAGGAGATGTAATCCTTACTGGTACAGATATTCCTAAAGATCTATTACTAATGGCCAACCAAATTACCGAACTTCGCTCATAAAAAAATGCTAAAAAATGATCTCTGGATAAATCAAAAAGCCTCGGAAGGAATGATAAAGCCCTTTCAATCAAATTTAGTGAGGCATCTTGAGCCTGATAATAAACAAAAGCCAGTTTTGAGTTATGGATGTTCTTCCTATGGCTATGATTTAAGACTTTCATCAAAAGAATTCCTGATTTTCAGACATATCCCTGGTACTGTGATGAATCCCAAAAAGTTTAATCCTAATAATTTAGAAAAAACTGTTCTTCACCATGATAATGATGGAGATTTTTTTATTCTTCCTGCTCACTCCTATGGTTTAGGAGTGGCTTTAGAAAAGATGAAAGTACCAGAAAATATAACTGTAATCTGCATAGGGAAAAGTACTTACGCAAGACTAGGAATTATTGTTAATACAACTCCCGCAGAAGCAGGATGGGAAGGTCATCTAACTTTAGAGTTCAGTAATAGTTCAGGGGCAGATTGCAGAATTTATGCTGAAGAGGGCATTTGCCAACTACTCTTTTTTGAGGGTGATCCATGTTCTACAACCTATGAAGATAGAAGAGGTAAGTATCAAAACCAACCAGAGAAAGTGACACTAGCAAAGATCTAAAATGAGTAAGGTTGAACTAATTTCGCTAACACCTGATGCAGAAAAAACAATGGCTTATATTGCAAGAGTTAGTAACCCAAAAAATCAGGAGAATGAGGACTATTCGAAATTATTGAGTTATTGCATTAAAAATGAACATTGGAGTGTTTTTGAACAGTCATTTATGACATTACAAATAGAAACTAACAGAGGAATAGCTGCCCAAATTTTAAGGCACAGATCATTTACTTTCCAAGAATTTTCACAGAGATATGCAGATAGTTCTCAATTGGGCAATATTCCTTTACCAGAGTTGAGGCGTCAAGATTTTAAAAACAGGCAAAATTCAATCCCTGACCTCCCTGATGAGTTAAAAAAAAGATTCAATGAAAAAATTAGTTTGCATTTTCAGGCTGCTTCAGAATTATATGAAGATTTACTAGCTGAAGGGGTAGCCAAAGAATGTGCGAGATTTGTTTTGCCATTGGCTACTCCCACAAGAATCTATATGACTGGATCATGCAGATCATGGATACATTACATTCATTTAAGATCAGCTCACGGTACCCAAAAAGAACACAAGTTCATAGCAGAAAATTGCAAGTCTATTTTTAAACAAAGTTTTCCGATAGTATCAAAATCCTTAGAATGGTAAAAATTATCCATGACTACGAGGACTAACCTCATTATTTTTATTTTCTTGAATGATTGAAAATTCAGAATTAATAATCTCCTCATAGGGTTTCTCCTCTTTTTCTAAATCATTAATAGATTTTCTTATTTTCATTTCATCTTGTTTGCCAATAAAAGTAGAGACTAGATTACCCTTTTTATCAAAAAGATTAACTTGAGGAATCCCATTGACGGCAAACTTCTGGATATAATTACCCCATTTTTGATTATCAACATTTAAAAAAACAAAATTAATATCTTTTTCGTATTCATCCTTAAACGCAGAAACTTGTGGAGCCGTTTCTTTACAAACTTCACACCACTCAGCATAAAATTCCAGAAATGTAGGCTTTTTATTTATAAAAGCTATTTCAGGGTCAACAGATAATTCTCCAAAACTCTTTAAAAGATAAGTTGATCTAAAAAAGAAATTTCTAAACGTAAGCAGTGAAACTATAACAATAGACATTATCAAAATAAGTATTGTTTTTAAATTTAACTTTAAAGTTGACTCTTGACTCTCAGATTGCACTATTGAAGTATTACTAACTAAAAACATCTTATATAAGTTAAACAAATAAAGAGAATTGAAATCTATAAGCTTTTAATCAACTGATAAAATAAGAACACTATAGTTATCAAATTTTCTTTGATTCCTGAAATCTAATTATGCAATCAATCTTTGGAACTGATGGAATAAGAGGAAGATTTAATGAAGAGTTAACTTATTCTCTAGCATATAAAGTAGGTTATGCTCTAGGTTCGACTTTAGATAAGGAGGGTCCAATATTAATTGGAAAAGATACGAGAATTAGTGGAGATATTCTGCTTCAGGCAATAACACAAGGAATAAATGAAAGTGGCAAAAAATTTTTAAATCTTGGAATATGCCCTACTCCAGCAATACCTTTTTTGATCAAAAAAGAGAATCTGAGTAGTGGGATTATGATATCTGCAAGTCATAATCCGCCAGAATATAATGGTATTAAAATTTTTGATCATAATGGTCAAAAAATTACCAGATATTTTGAAAATAAAATTCAAAAATTAATAGAAGAAACAAATCAAAATATATCAGTTCCTACAAAAGTGATTTCCCTAAATACCAATAAAGATCTTATGGATATTTATATTAAAAGCCTCATCCAAACAATGGACGGAGTAAATTTAAGTGGGTTGAAAATAATATTAGATACATGCTATGGATCAGCAACAACCTGCGCAAAAAAAATTTTTCAGTCTCTTGGTGCTGATGTAAGAGTTATCAATAACTCTAAAAATGGGTTGAAAATTAATATGAATTGTGGTTCTACTCACCTCGAACCATTAAAAAAAGCATTACGAGAGAGTCCTGCAGATATGGGTTTTAGCTTTGACGGGGATGCCGATAGAGTAATTGGAATAGATTCAAAAGGCAATGTATTGGATGGAGATCACATTCTCTTTCTTTGGGGTAGAGAACTTATGGAAGAAAAAATTCTCACAAATAATTTAATAATATCAACGCAAATGGCTAACTTAGGTTTTGAAAAGGCCTGGAAGAAAATTGGAGGAAATTTATATAGAACTGCTGTAGGAGATAAATATGTACATGACGCAATGAAGGAAAAAAGAGCTGTTTTAGGAGGTGAGCAGTCAGGTCATATACTTTCTAAAATTAATAACTTTTCTGGAGATGGAATATTAACGGCACTTCAAATTTCTAAATATTGTAAAAAGAAAAATATTAATTTAAATGATTGGCTTAAAAGTAGTTTCGAACCTTTTCCTCAAAAACTAACGAATATCAATTTAGATTTCAATATAAATAAATTAAATCTAAATACTAAAATCTTAATTGATCAAACTATAGAGATTTTTCAGTTAAAATATTCGGATAATTGTAGAGTTTTTATAAGGCCTAGCGGCACAGAACCCTTAATCAGAGTTCTAGTTGAAGCCAAAGATCACAAGAAAGTTAATTCTTTATCAATAGAAATAACAAACAAACTCGCTTTAGAAATTAATAAAATAATAAATTAGAAATGAATCAAATTTTTATATAAATCCTCTCAAAAATATCAAGTTGATTATCAATCACATACTTTTCTCGATTAGTTTTAACTTTATTTGGATTAAAACTTTCAGAATAATTAAAATCTTTTTTATCTATTGTTTTAAAATAAAAATTTTCAGATATAGTGCGATCCATATAATCGAATAAATCCTTTACATCTGTTTTTATAAAAATTAAGGTCCCTTTTTGCAATAAATTAGAAAGATTATTAATAAATTCTGGCTGAATTACACGCCTTTTATAATGTCTCTTTTTAAACCATGGATCAGGAAAATTCAAAGAAATACTTTTAAGATTTTTAATAATAAATTCACTATGAAAATCATTCAAAAAATTATTAGCATTACCAAATAAAAAATATAAATTTTTGATTTCACTTTCAATAACCTTTTGTCTAGCATTTTTGGCTAATTTCTCACGAATTTCGATTCCTAGATAATTCCAACTGGTATTTACTAAAGCTAAATCGAATAGAAACTCCCCAGCTGCACAACCTACATCCAAATGAAGATTTAATTTAGAATCACCAAACATTTCGCTCAAAGATGGTATTCTCTCAATTTGATTGAAATTAATACTAAGTGGATTAACATGCTGTCTCATACGATTATTAATATCTTTCTAACAAACAATATTAGAATTCATAATATTCATAACTATGACAATAGTAAGTTAAAAAGTAACAGTTTGATGTTTAATTATTATGTGTTTAAAAAGAAAAAGTTTTGAACGTTTTTAATCAACTTTCTATTTGGCTATCCTTTCAACTTTCAATAATTTTCCTTATTGGTATACCTGTTACTCTATCCTTTTGGGCAATAAAAAAGAGAAATAAAGCAGTTTGTAAACTTCTATCAGTGTATTGGAAAATATCCCTTTTATTTTTTATAAGCCTTTTACTTTTAATAGGTAATTATAATTATGCTCTTGTGATAACAAATATTTCAACATTATTAATGACAGTTTCAGTTTGGTTTTGGAACGACATTAATGATGAATTAAGAGAATATGATTTTTCTTACTTCCTTACCACAACTACAAAAATATGGAGATGGACGATAACTTTTATATCTCTTAATTTCCTAATTCAAAGTTTACAAAACTTTAACTGCTTTTCTTTTATTAATTCTGATGAATGCGCAATATGGCTTCAGCCTTCTTCTAATTTATATATTTTTATAAAAAATTTGTTCAATTTTTTCTTCGGAGCTAACTTTACTCAGCCGATAGCCAAATTTTTAGGATTAATTTCATTATTAATTTATACCCTAGGCCTTATTCAATGGTTAATAATCAAATTCCCTAAAAATGGAAGAAACTCTTGCTTCTCCGAAAATGGCAGAAATTGATTTAATAAAAAATCTTGAAGAAATCAGTTCCAAGATACCTAAAAGGATCCTTAAACTTGATGGTTTTATTCAAAAAGACAATCACAAAGAAAAATTAGAAATAATTATCTTCAAAGGATTTAGCAGCTCTACAACTCATCCAATTGAGATAGATTTAGAAAAGAAAGTTATAGAATTTCAATATGTAATTAACAACTTTAAACTTTATAAAGCACCTTTAACAGAAACAGAAGATAATTTTATAAGAGAAAATCAAAACTCAGTATTCTTTTTAAATCACAAAAACTGGATTTAAGTAAATTTAAGATTAATGATATTTGAACATCTTTTGCATAATTTTGTATTTTGGATTCCATTAAAAGTTTCTTTTTGATAATGCCAACATCTATCACATTTTTGACCTTGTGCTTTTACTATTTGAATTTTCCCAAGTGCATTGTTATCTATAACAACGGAATTCTCAACCAAATCGGATACCACTTGAAAGTTTGACACTATAAGCCAATCCCTAAATAAATCTACATCTTGATTGCCAAATTCTTTTAGCCAAGCCAGTGAATCTTTTACAAATTTATCTTCAGGCAAATAATTAACTTCAGTTTCTAAAGCTGCTCCAATTATTTGTTTGTTCCTACATCCTTCTATAGCCTTATTAACTTCAACTCTTAAATTTCTTAAATTTGCAATGTGCTGATTAAGAATTTGATTTTTCCATGACTGTGAAAATTTTGGCCATCCCCTTTGAAATACTGATTTTTCTTTAGTTGAATATGGAATATTTTGCCAAATATCTTCAGCCATATGGCAAAGCACTGGAGAAATAAGTACGGCTAAATTTTCAACAACTTTTGACATAACAAACTGACATGATCTTCTCCTGAATTGTGATTTTGAACTTACATATAACCTATCCTTAGCTATATCCAAATAAAAATTTGATAGATCTACGACACAAAAACTTTGTAGGATTTGGAAAAATTTTGAAAATTCATAATTTTCATAAGCATTTGATATTTGATCTGAAACCTCAACTAATCTGCCTAACATCCATTGATCGAGGAGAGGTAATTGATCAATTTCAAAACTTTCAATTTTCGGATCATAATCATGAATATTACCTAGAAGATATCTTGCAGTATTACGAACTTTTCTATATACGTCTGAAATTTGCTTGAGTATATTTGAACCAATTGGAACATCTACCGAATAATCTACAGAGCTTACCCATAGCCTTAGAACATCAGCGCCATAAGCGGGTTCAGTTTTTTTATTATTACCTCCATTAATAATTACATTTGGATCAACAACATTACCTAAAGATTTACTCATTTTTCTTCCGTTTTCATCAAGTGCAAAACCGTGAGTTAAAACTTTTTTATATGGAGGTTTATTATTAACGGCAACAGATGTTAGCAAAGAAGACTGGAACCATCCACGATGTTGATCTGAACCTTCTAAATAAAGATCCGCTGGATACTTTAAATCACTTCTTAGTTCACATACTGCGGCCCAACTAGATCCAGAATCGAACCAGACATCCATTGTATCTGTACCCTTTCTCCACAGATCCGATTCTTTCGCATAATTGTCTGGCAGTAGATTCTTAACATCCCAATCCCACCAAATATCTGCTCCATGTTCACTAAAAAGTTCTTGAATATGATTAATTATCTCGCTGTTAAGGAGGATATCATTACCATTTTTTTTATAAAAAACTGGAATTGGAACTCCCCATGATCTTTGCCTGGAAATACACCAATCTCCTCTACCAACAACCATAGAATAAATTCTTTTCTTTCCAGTTGCCGGCATCCATTCAACATCTTCGATTGCCTTTAATGCTGATGATCTAAAGCCATTGACAGATGCAAACCATTGTTCTGTCGCTCTAAAAATAGTTGGTTTTTTTGTTCTCCAATCATACGGATATCTGTGCTTATAATTTTCTTGTAATAGAAGCAAATTATTTCCCTTTAAGTGTTCAATAACTAAATCATTTGCGTCTTTTAGGACATTTGATCCTTTGAATTGTCCAGAATATTCATTTAGGTTACCTTTCTCATCAACAACACATGTTATTGGTAAATCATATTTTTGACCCACATTAAAATCATCTATCCCATGACCAGGGGCAGTGTGAACAATTCCAGTACCTGATTCTGTAGTTATATAATCTCCTCCAATTACAATTTTGCAATCTTTATTCTTAGAGGGATGTTGATATTCAATATTTTCCAATTTAGAGCCTTTTACCTCTAAAAGCTCCTTGAAATCTTTATTAAATTTTTTACTTAGTTCAAAAGATAAATCTTTTGCAAAAAGGTAAATTTGTTTCTCTTCATCGATAGCAAAAACGTACTTTATTTTTGGATTTACTGCAACTGCTTCATTTGCAGGTATAGTCCAAGGGGTGGTGGTCCAAATAGTTATGAAAGAATTATTTTGAAAAAAATCTTTTTTAAAATTAAAATTTTCTTGGTTGAAATTTAATAGAATTTCCTCAGATATTTTAGTTATTTTTAAAGAAACATAAATACTTTTTGAATAATGTTCATCAGGATATTCTAATTCTGCTTCTGCGAGTGCAGTCCTTGAACTTGGGCTCCAATGCACAGGTTTAAGACCTCTATATATGTAGCCATTTAAAAACATTTTCCCAAATACTCCAATCTGAGCAGATTCATAACTCTTCTTAAGAGTTAAGTAAGGGTTTTCCCAATCGCCCCATATACCCCATCTTTTGAAACCCTCCATTTGATTATTAATTTGGATATAGGCATAATCTGTTGCTTTTTTTCTTAGATTCAGAGTATCAAGATTCTTTCTTTCATCAGATTTTAAATTCTGAAGAACTTTTAATTCAATAGGTAATCCATGACAGTCCCAGCCAGGGACGTAATGGACCCTAAATCCTCTTAAGGTTTTGTACTTATTTATTATGTCTTTTAAAACTTTATTAAGAGCATGACCCATATGAAGTGCCCCATTTGCATAAGGAGGGCCATCATGTAATGTAAATATTTCGCCTGAGTTGCTAGCACCTAGTTGGAAATCAATATTATTGTTAGCCCAAAAATTCTGAATCTCAGGTTCTCTTACAACTGAATTAGCACGCATTGAGAAGTCAGTTTTAAGTAAATTTAAAGTTTCTTTATAAGAAAAGTCTGATTTTTGTTCTTTGCTATTTTGAGATTTCATAAGGAGATAAAAGAAATATTGGTGATCAAAAGAATTATTTAAATAAATTTAGTTCATTATATTCTTTCTTAATTGACCTGTAGTTTGTTTGGAATTTTTCAAATAACCAATTTATTCTATTTCAGACTTTTATATTATCATTTTTATCATTTCTAACCCACTTTTTTTGGATTGTATTTTTACTATTACTTCCAAAATTAAAAAATTTTGAAGGCTTAGTAAAATTAACAAAAACCAGATTAAATGCTTCTAATATTTTCGAAAAGTTATTTTTAAATTCCAGATAGGTAGTTAATTTTTTCTTTTCGTTATCTGTCAATTGGTACCATCTAGATAAAAAAAGCTCTCCTAGATAAAAAATAACTAGTACTGTTAAGAAGAGGAAAATTACAAAAAATGATTCATCTATTGTTTTATTTTTTAATATTAATATCAAACCTATTAACAAATTAAAAAAAGCTTTTATTAAGTCTCTTGGTTTGCCGAGCTCAAGATAAAATATAGGTACGGATAAAAAAATGATCCCGATTACGATATAAAAAGTTCCAAAAAAGAATATCAAACTACTCATTAAATAAATCACTTTATTAAATTATAAGTAGTTGATAAAGATTAACAAAATTTCCATGAGAGTTCCCTTAAGTGCGGTCGGGGAGACTTGAACTCCCACACCCGAAGATACGAGTACCTAAAACTCGCGCGTCTACCAATTCCGCCACGACCGCTCAAATAAAATAATAATTGAAAGAGGTTTATTTTAAAAATTTTTTCTCTTAAGATGATTAATTTGACACATTAAATTTAATAAAATTGCTCTTAAAAAAAATTTTTTATATTTGAGTATGCAATCAACTTAAAATATTAGTTATATTATTTAAAGAATATAAGAAACAATTTCAAACTTAACAAGTAAAAATACAACTAAAAATACTAATTCTTCAAAAACTTTTAATTGGCATAAAGAGATTAAAGATTATGTAGATCCGCCAAGTTTTTGGAATCCAACATTAGGTCTATTTTTTGCCGGTTATTTTCTTGCTTTTCTTAGCATATGGCAATGGTACAGAGGTATTTGGCCTTTACCTCTACTTGTAGCGACTGCTTTTTTAGCATTACACATTGAAGGTACTGTAATCCATGATGCTTGTCATAAAGCTGCTCATCCAGTTCCTTGGATAAACCAAGCAATGGGTCACGGATCAGCGATTCTATTGGGATTTAGCTTCCCAGTTTTTACAAGAGTTCATTTACAACATCATATTCATGTAAATCACCCCAAAAATGATCCTGATCATATCGTCAGCACTTTTGGTCCAATTTGGCTGATTGCTCCAAGATTTTTTTATCATGAGGTATTTTTCTTTCAAAGAAAACTTTGGCGAAGATATGAATTACTACAATGGGGAATTGAAAGATCCATATTCATTACAATCATCTTGGCAGGTTTGAAATTTGACTTTATGAATTTAATATACAACTTATGGTTCGGACCAGCATTAATGGTGGGAGTTACTTTAGGAATATTTTTTGATTATCTACCTCATAGACCTTTTCGATCAAGAAATAAATGGATAAATTCTCGAGTTTATCCAAGCAAATTTATGAATTTATTAATAATGGGTCAAAATTACCATCTCATTCATCACCTTTGGCCTTCTATTCCTTGGTTTGAATACAAAATAGCCTATGAAAAGACTAAGCCATTATTAGATAAAAAAGGCTCCCCTCAGAGGGTCGGTATATTTGAAAGTAAACAAGACATATTTAATTTTATTTATGATTTGTTAATAGGTGTAAGGAGTCACAGCAAAAAGAGAGGGAAAATAAGAAGAATCATAAATTTATATCCAGGCTTTAAAATAAAAAAATTTTTATTAAAGATAGTCAATAAAACATTTATAGGTGGAAACTGATTCATTCATTAATAATCTTTGGCACTTTAAAATATTTATCTTCTCTTGATGGACCTAATTCTAAAAGCTCTTGATTGCAATCAGAATTTTTATTTTCGTCTTTTCTAAATACATTGATAACTTCTATAGCTCTAGTTGTACAGGGGACATCATCTGTATCAATTTTTTCAAGTTGTTTTATATATTCCAGTATCTTTTCTAATTGTTCTGCATGATTATTAATTTCATTATCGTTAAGTTCTAATCTCGCTAAATGAGCAACCTTTTTAACTTCCTCTTTAGTTATTTTTGTCATGCTATTTATACCTTTACTATAAATAATAATAGTTCATTAATAAAATCTAATTTATATTTCCCTTGAATTTCAAATAATTTTTAAAATTAATAATCACATCTTTTAAAAAATCAATATCAATTAATAGCCTTAATTATTTTTCTCAGCTTAATATATTATTAGATAAATATTGAAAAATAAAAGAAGAATTATTTCCAAAAAATTTTTTTTATCGGCACTCTAAACTTGTTGCCCCTGATTTAATAGGCTGTCAGCTCATAAAAAAAAATAATGAGATAGATCAAGTTAAGGGGGTTATTGTTGAAACTGAAGCTTATTCTCAGGAAGAAGAGGCCTGTCATGGCTACCGCAAAATGACTGAATCGAACAAATCATTATTTGGCAAGCCTGGCACATTTTATATTTACAAATCATATGGCATTCATCATTGTTTAAACATAGTTACTGATAAAGAAAATTTTGCTAGTGGTGTATTAATAAGATCAGTTTTTATCCCTAAAAAAAATGAAAGATTAGCTTCTGGACCTGGCCTAGTTACTAAGACATTCAGCATAGACATTTCATTAAACTCACTTGAAGTTCTTAATAACAAATCTTTATGGATTTCTCCAAGAGAATTCACTATAGAAGAAAAAGATCTTATTCAAACTACGAGAATTGGCATATCAAAGGCAAAAAATATAAAATGGCGTTGGTATCTCAAAAATAGTAGGAGTGTAAGTAAAAGATTAAAAGGTGACAAGACACCTAAATTTAAATAATCATTTATCTTTTTCAACGTAATGCAAATTTGGCCTCATAAACATATTCACACACTAGCTAATTTTTCAATTAACGATTATGAGTCAGTATTTGAATTAGCTAATAGATTTGATGCACTAAAGAATGCAGGAACAAAAAAGATACCGGCCTTACAAGGGACTTTGGTAACTTCTTTATTTTTTGAACCTAGTACAAGAACAAAAAATAGTTTTGAGCTTGCAGCAAAAAGGCTGTCTGCTGATGTCCAAACTTTTGCTCCATCCTCTAGTTCTTTAACAAAAGGCGAAACAATAATTGATACAGCCATAACTTATTCTGCTATGGGGGCTGATACATTAGTTATCAGACATTCATCAAGTTACATAACCTTTGAGATCGCTGAAAAACTTGATGCAATAAATTCCAAGACTTCTGTTCTTAATGCTGGAGATGGATTACATAGTCACCCTAGCCAAGCATTGCTTGACATCTATACATTATTAAAATTCTTTTCCAAAAAATCACTGAATACAAAGGTTTTAAATTCCAAAAAGATTTTAATTATTGGAGATATTAATCATTCAAGGGTCGCCAGATCTAATCTTTGGGCTTTGAGTGCATTTGGCGCAGACATAATCTTATGTGGTCCTGAAACATTAATACCTGATGAATTTAAAAATTTTTTAAAAACTCCCGCGCCAAATCAAAAAGAAGATCCTGTTAAATCAAGAGGTTCCATAACAATTTCTAGATCATTGGAAGAATCAATAAAAATTGCAGATGCGATTATTGTTTTAAGACTTCAAAAAGAGAGAATGATGGAGAATTTACTTAGTAGCATTGATTCATATAGTTTGGATTATGGCTTAACCCTAGAAAAATTATCTTTGAATAAAAAAGAAATCCCAATTCTCCATCCAGGTCCCATAAACAGAGATATTGAAATAAGTAGTAAAGTAGTAGATCGATATCCCAATTGCTTAATTAATAATCAAGTTTCAAATGGTATCCCCATAAGAATGGCTTTGCTTTATCTATTACAGAAATACAACAAATAAACTTATAGCAACTTAAGGCTTTCTGTAAAGAAACCATAAAATAATCCTAATCTTAAAGAATCCAAAAAAAGTACTAAAAATTTCTTTTTCCTTTCGGATCTAAAATTTCTTCTTAGCGCTATTAAAATCTCGATAAAAACTACTGATAAGAAAGCAGCTACAGGATCCATTAGTTCCACAACAGCACTTATCATACCTAGAGAACTTCCTAGGAAGTAACCAATTAAAACTGTAATCAATGAAATGGAATATCTTCGCCATGGATTATTAGCCCAAATACTTAATGTCTGAATATTTTCTACAATTTTTAGCTGAAATTTTGTCTTTTGAGGTTTAACAACCATTTTGTATTAAACTATGCTGCTTCAGAGTCTGATTGAATTTTAGTATTTCCTTCTATTAATTCAAGCAATGCTTCCAACTGAGCCATTAATCCTCTTAATTCGCTTGGTTCAGGGAAAAGATCATCTTCTTTTATTCCTAAATGCATTTCTCTGAGCTCTTGTCTTAAATAGCGTATGTGACTAACGACTTGCTCTCTTTTGTTCCGTGACATGAATTTAATTATGACACTAACATTTTAAGAGAGAATATTTTTGAAAAGGAGAGATTGCATATTTATGATTGAGAATGAAGATAAATTATCTAAAGCTATTTGAAAAATTATGAATATTGAAAATTTTCATATACTTGAAAATATTTAATTAATACTTTTATCAATTTTTAAATTATTACTTAAGGCTTTATTATTAGAATATATTGACTTTACTCAATATGGAATTTATTTCTGAAAATCAAATAAATGATGAACTTGTAAATTCTTTTGATGAAGAAATGACCCTTGAGCTCGCTCAAAGGCTAGAGGAAGATAACTACAATACTCCATTTGATGGTTTAAAAGACTGGCACTTACTGAGGGCTCTTGCAATCAATAGACCTGAATTAACAACAAATTATATCCATCTTCTCGATCAGGAACCTTTCGATGAAAACTAAAAGAAAGGACTCCAAAATAAAGGTTCTATTATTAATAACGGGGAGTATTGCAGCTGTAAGAATTCCGTTATTAGTTAGCCAATTAGCGAAAGAAGATTATGAAATAAGATGTGTTTTGTCTAAAAATGCAGAAAAATTAATAAAGCCGCTTTCTCTCTCTATCTTGAGTAGAAAGCCTTGCATTTTAGAAAATGACCAGTGGTCAAATAGTCAATCAACACCTCTTCACATAGAGCTAAGTAACTGGGCTGATATTTTAATCATTGCGCCTTTAACAGCTACAACATTGGCAAAATGGGTAACTGGAAATGCTGAGGGATTGATTCCAAGCATCTTAATAGCAAATGTAAAACCAATAATTGTTGCACCAGCGATGAATACACAAATGTGGCTAAATAAAGCTGTCCAAAAAAATTATGAGAATTTGCAGAATTACGAAAATGTTTTGTCTTTGCAACCAAGTGAAGGGCTCTTAGCGTGTGATGCGATTGGCATCGGTAAAATACCTCCAAATGATCTAATTCAATTAGCTCTTGAATTTATAGCTTCAAACGAACAAAATGAATATCGCAAAGATTTACTTAATAAAAAAATTTTAATATCTGGTGGGTGCACCTTAGAGAAAATTGATGCGGCAAGACAAATTACTAACAAAAGTTCTGGTGCTATGGGCCTACTTCTTTCGCAAGTAGCAAGGTTCAGAGGAGCACAAGTTAAATATGTTCATGGGCCACTGAAAATCGATAAGAATATTACTGATGGAATAAAAAGATATGAAATTGAAACTAGTGTTGATTTAATTAGGGCACTTAATAATGAAATAGCAAATTGTGATTATTTTTTCATGAATGCAGCTGTATCTGATTTCAAAATAACCTCTGATACTTCAGCTAAGATTCCAAAAAATAAAATTAATGATCATTTAAACAAAAACTTTGAGCTAGTACCAGATATCTTAAACACAATTAGTAAATCAAAAAAAGATAACCAAGTTTTTGTAGGCTTTTGTGCTTTTACAGGATCTATCGAAGAAGCACGAATAATAATTAAAGAAAAGATTATCAAAAAAGGTTGTGATTATCTATTTGCAAATCCAATTGATCTTGAAGGCCAAGGATTTGGCTTTCTGGCACAAAATGAAGGTTGGCTGTTTGATACGAACAATATGGAACACTACATTAACAAAACATCAAAAATTGATTTAGCAAATAAATTAATAACCCAAATTATTTCATTAAAAAAATAAAAAAAATTTTTTAATTTGTATTTTTTTGTAATCTTAATCATTAAAAATAATGTGATAGCCTAAAATAATTCCAGTTTTTTTAAAATCTAAAAAGCTACGGGTTGTTTCGAGGATTTAAAATTCCTATCTTTTATGGTCCTTTCCCTTGTAATATCCGTACTGAACTATTTAGATGATCTTTACTCTATCGTCACAGAACTTTACTGCAACTTTAATTATGAGAATTCGTTCTTTCTTAGCTTTTGTTATTTCAATTTGTATAACTTTTGCTTTCGTACCTGTTAAAACATTTGCTTTTTCTGAAAGAGGCAATGCACAATTCACAGATGTTGTTAACACTGGGAAAGCTAATGATTGCCCTACATTAGACTCATCTCTTGTCGGAACAATATCTCTTGGGAATGGAGATAGCCTTAGAGGAATATGCATGCATCCAACAGAAGTATATGTAAAAGTGCCTGGGACAAAACGAAAAGCTGCAGAATTTGTTTCTACAAAAATTATTAGTCCTAGAAATAACACCACAGTGACAGAAGTTTATGGAGATATAGATTCAGGAACTTTCACTGAAAAGGGTGGTATTGATTTTCAACTTATTACTGTATTAACTCCTGGTGGTTTAGAGGTGCCATTCGCATTCTCAGCGAAAGATCTTACAGCTGATTTACCTTCAACTATTGAGCCAGGCACCGAGGTTAGTGGATCAACATTTACACCTAACTACAGAACTGGTGACTTTCTAGATCCTAAAGCAAGAGCTAAAAATACTGGTGTTGAATATGCTCAAGGTTTAGTTGCATTAGGAGGAGATGACGAAGAACTTGCAAAAGAAAATATTAAAGTTGATGTAAATGGTACTGGCGTTATTACTCTTTCAATCAACAATGTAGATTCTGACACAGACGAATTTGCTGGTACTTTTGAAGCTATCCAACCTTCAGATACAGATATGGGTTCAAAGGATCCACTTGATGTAAAAATAATTGGGGAGCTTTACGGAAGAAAGGCATAAATCCTACTCAATAGAAAAAGGGGGTTAAACCCCTCTTTTTTTTTCAAAATTTTTCTTTATCAATTTACAAATGGAATTACAACAAAAAACTAAAACAGATACTAATGGACTAATACCGCCTTATGGAGGGGAACTAAAAAATCTAATTATCAAAGATAAAAACCTTATAAATAATCTCATCTCTAAAGCTACTTATGAGTTTGAATGTAGCGAGAGAAATGCATGCGATGTAGAACTTCTGATGGTTGGAGCTTTTTCTCCATTGGAAGGTTTTATGGATGAAAATAACTACAATTCGGTAATTAAAAATAATAGAAATACAAACGGGTTGCTTTTTGGCTTGCCTATAGTATTTGATTCAAATAATGAAAAAGTAAAAGATGGAGAGACAATATTGCTTACTTATAAAAAACAAAAAATAGCAGTTTTAGAAGTTAGCTCCAAATGGGAGCCTGACAAATCTTTAGAAGCTGAACTTTGTTATGGTACTAATTCTTTAGATCATCCTGCTGTTAAGATGATTTTTAACGAGAGAGGGAGATTTTATATAGGAGGAAGAGTTTATGGTTTCGAACTGCCAATCAGAGAATTCCCCTGCAAAACCCCAGAAGAAGTTAGATCTACACTCCCATCAAATCATGATGTAGTGGCATTTCAATGCAGAAATCCAATTCATAGAGCACATTATGAATTATTTACTAATGCCTTACTTTCAGATAACGTCTCCTCTAACTCAGTTGTTTTAGTTCATCCAACTTGTGGACCAACTCAACAAGATGATATCCCTGGAAAAGTTAGATATTTGACCTATAAAGAATTAGAAGAGGAAATATCTGATGAAAGAATAAAATGGGCTTTTTTACCTTATTCAATGCATATGGCAGGGCCAAGGGAAGCTCTTCAACATATGATAATCAGAAGAAATTATGGCTGCACCCACTTTATTATTGGTAGAGATATGGCTGGTTGTAAGTCGTCATCAACTGGTGAAGATTTTTATGGTCCATATGACGCCCAAAATTTTGCGAATAAGTGTGCAGATGAATTGATGATGCAAACTGTTCCTTCAAAAAATTTAGTTTATACGAAGGAAAAAGGATACATAACAGCTGAAGAAGCTAAAGAATTTAATTATGAAATTATGAAACTTAGCGGTACTGAATTTAGAAAGAAATTAAGGAATGGCGAACCAATTCCTGAATGGTTTGCATTTAAAAGTGTAGTAGATGTTCTAAGACGCTCTTAATATTGTTTTATTATTAGTATTATAGATTTATTAAAGATTTTTTATCGTGAACAAACGTTGGAGAAACGTAGGACTTTATGTCCTAGCTGTTATTACTGTAATTTTCATTGGTACTTCAGTTTTTGATAAACCCAGTACTGAAAGTTCTACTAAGACCTTGAGATATAGTGATTTTATAGAGGCAGTGCAAGATAAAGAAATCAGTAGAGTCCTAATATCTCCAGATAATGCCACTGCTCAGGTTGTTGAAAATGATGGGAGCAGGTCTGAGGTCAATTTAGCCCCTGACAAAGATTTATTAAAATTACTGACCGAGAATAATGTAGATATAGCTGTAACTCCTACAAAATTAGCCAATCCATGGCAACAGGCTATAAGTAGCTTACTTTTCCCAGTACTTTTGATTGGAGGCCTATTTTTTCTTTTCAGAAGATCCCAAAGTGGTAATGCTGGAGGTGGAAACCCTGCCATGAGTTTTGGCAAGAGCAAAGCTAGACTTCAAATGGAACCATCTACACAAGTAACATTTTCAGATGTTGCAGGTGTTGAAGGTGCAAAATTAGAACTTACAGAAGTTGTAGATTTTCTTAAGAGCCCAGATAGATTTACTGCAGTCGGAGCAAAAATTCCAAAAGGAGTCCTTCTCGTTGGCCCTCCTGGTACAGGAAAAACACTTTTAGCAAAAGCAGTAGCTGGAGAAGCAGGTGTACCTTTTTTCTCAATATCTGGTTCAGAATTTGTAGAGATGTTTGTAGGTGTTGGAGCTAGCAGAGTTAGAGATCTTTTTGAACAAGCTAAAAAGAATGCTCCTTGTATTGTGTTTATTGATGAAATAGATGCAGTTGGTAGACAAAGAGGTGCTGGTATGGGTGGAGGAAATGATGAAAGAGAACAAACATTAAATCAACTCCTAACCGAAATGGATGGTTTCGAAGGTAATTCAGGAATAATAATAGTTGCTGCCACTAACAGACCAGATGTCTTAGATTCAGCTTTAATGCGCCCTGGAAGATTCGATAGACAGGTAACAGTAGATAGACCAGATTATGCTGGAAGATTGCAGATATTAAATGTTCATGCGAAAGATAAAACTCTTTCAAAAGATGTTGATTTAGATAAAGTTGCTAGAAGAACACCAGGATTTACTGGTGCAGATTTAGCTAATCTTTTAAATGAAGCAGCAATACTAGCTGCAAGAAAAGATTTAGATAAAGTAAGTAACGATGAAGTAGGTGATGCCATTGAAAGAGTTATGGCTGGCCCAGAAAAGAAAGATAGAGTCATCAGTGATAAGAAAAAAGAATTAGTTGCTTATCACGAAGCTGGCCATGCACTCGTTGGAGCATTAATGCCTGATTATGATCCAGTCGCAAAAGTTTCAATCATTCCAAGAGGTCAAGCTGGAGGTCTTACTTTCTTTACCCCAAGTGAAGAAAGAATGGAATCAGGTCTTTACTCTCGTTCTTACCTTCAAAATCAAATGGCTGTAGCTCTTGGTGGAAGAGTTGCTGAAGAAATAGTCTATGGTGAAGAAGAGGTAACAACTGGAGCTTCGAATGATTTACAACAAGTTGCAAATGTAGCAAGACAAATGATCACTAAATTCGGTATGAGTGACAAAATAGGTCCAGTCGCTCTAGGTCAATCTCAAGGGGGAATGTTTCTAGGAAGAGATATGAGTTCTACAAGAGACTTCTCTGAAGACACAGCCGCAACAATTGATGTAGAGGTTTCAGAACTTGTTGATGTTGCCTATAAGAGAGCTACAAAAGTTTTAACAGATAATAGAACTGTTCTTGACGAAATGGCTCAAATGCTAATTGAAAGAGAAACTATAGATACCGAAGACATCCAAGACTTGCTCAACCGCTCAGAAGTAAAAGTCGCAAACTATATTTAACCTAGAAATTTAAATTTTTAATGAATAATAAAGAGGATTCTTTTTCGGAGTACCTGAAAATTGAGTCTTTTTTTTTACTTATAAAACCTGAAGATAATATTTACTCAAATACTTCTATAAGAAATTCATTTTTTGAAGAATTAGAAAACTTAGTAAAATTAGGATTAAAGAATATTGAAATAAGTTGGTCTAACAATAAAAATTGGTTCGATTTTGTATCCGATATCAAAATTAAATATCCAAGAATTAATTTAGGCTCCGCCTCCATAGTTAATAGGCAATCAATAGAAGATTCTTTAAAAATTGGATTAAATTTTTCGATGATGAAATTTTGGGATAAAGATCTTTTCAATTATGCGCAGTCAAAACATTATTTATTAATTCCTGGAATTAATAATTTAAAAGATCTTAAGGAAGCGATAGATTTAAATTGCAACATTATCAAAATTTACCCAATAAAACGTAAAGATAGTTCGATAAATATACTCAACTATAAAAATGTTGATTTTATTGCTGCTGGAGGACTATCAATCAATGATTTAAAAACTTATAAATCTTTAGGGTATAAAGCAGTTGTAATTGGAGATAAAGCTATTAAAAATAAAAAATTTGATCCAAAAATATATGAATGGCTCAAAAATAATTAAGTTAAGGATAAATATAATTTATTCAACAAAACTACTACTACTTATTTATTAAATCACATTGTGCATGATTTAGAAGCAAATGATCAGCAAGTACTAAAGCTACCATAGCATCAACCATGGGAACTGCTCTTGGTAGAACGCATGGATCGTGTCTCCCTTTTGCTTTCATAAGTACTTCTTTACCTTCAGCATTTACTGTTTTCTGTTCTTTCCCAATGGTTGCTGTAGGTTTAAAAGCTATCTTCATCTCGATATTTTCACCATTACTTATTCCGCCCTGTATACCTCCTGAATTGTTTGATGTTGTTCTTAACTTACTAGTATCATCAGATTTGATGAAGGCATCATTATGTTCGCTTCCTTTTAAATAAGTTCCAGAGAAACCTGAACCTATTTCAAAGCCTTTCGTGGCAGGCAAAGACATCAAAGCCTTTGCTAAATCAGCTTCTAATTTATCAAAAACAGGCATTCCAAGACCAGAGGGAACACTTCTTACCAAACATTCAATAACACCGCCGCAAGAGTCTCCTTGACGCTTTAATTCCTTAATTCTCTCGATCATTTCTGTTGATACCTTTTCATCAGGACATCTAACAATATTAGAATCTATTTTTTTTAGAGAAATCTTCTCTTTATTTATATCAGAATCAATATCATGTATACGCTTTACCCAAGATAGTATTTCAGTGTTACAGAAGGTTTTTAATAATTGTTTTGCTACTGCACCAGCAGCTACTCTCCCAATTGTTTCTCTAGCAGAAGCTCTTCCACCGCCAGAACTTGCCTGAATTCCATATTTAAGATGATATGTACCATCTGCATGAGAAGGTCTAAATACCTGCTCCAAATTATTATAATCTCTAGGTCTTTGATCCTTATTTCTTACCAACATTGCTATTGGAGTTCCAAGTGTTAAACCTTCCTTTATCCCACTTAATATTTCAATTTTATCCTCTTCATTTCTGGGTGTTGTAATGTCACTTTGGCCAGGTCTGCGCCTATCTAATTCATTTTGTATCAGATTTATATCTATTTTTAACTTAGGTGGACATCCATCAAGGATAACTCCTACTGCACCACCATGTGATTCTCCAAAAGTACTAACACGAAAAATTTTTCCAAAACTACTACTCATAGAAATATCAAATGTTTTATTTATATATAAACATTATATGAAACCAATTGAAAATTAAACAAAAAAAAGCCCCCAAAAAGGGGGCTTGTTAATTTAAGAACTTTAAGCTTAACCGATAGCTGGAGCTGAAAGAGCTACTGTTGTAGACTCAGCTGCTGCTAGATCAAGTGGGAAGTTGTGAGCGTTACGCTCATGCATTACTTCCATACCTAGGTTTGCTCTGTTAAGAACGTCACCCCATGTAGGAACAATCTTACCGTTTGCATCAACAACTGACTGGTTGAAGTTGAAACCGTTAAGGTTGAATGCCATTGTGCAGATACCCATTGAAGTTAACCATACACAAACAACTGGGAATACAGCTAGGAAGAAGTGAAGACTTCTGCTGTTGTTGAAACTTGCATATTGGAAGATCAAACGACCGAAGTAGCCATGAGCTGCAACGATGTTATATGTTTCTTCTTCTTGTCCGAACTTGTAACCATAGTTCTGAGATTCTGTCTCAGTTGTTTCTCTGATTAGAGAAGAAGTAACAAGTGAACCGTGCATAGCTGAGAATAAAGATCCTCCGAACATACCAGCAACACCAGCCATGTGGAATGGGTGCATAAGAATGTTGTGCTCTGCTTGGAAAACAAACATGAAGTTGAATGTTCCAGAGATACCTAGAGGCATTCCGTCAGAGAATGAACCTTGACCGAATGGGTATACAAGAAATACTGCGAAAGCTGCTGAAACTGGTGCAGAGTATGCAACGCAGATCCAAGGACGCATACCTAAACGGTATGAAAGCTCCCACTGTCTTCCCATGTATGCTGAGATACCAATTAGGAAGTGGAAAATTACAAGCTGGTAAGGACCACCGTTGTATAACCACTCATCTACAGTAGCTGCTTCCCAAATTGGGTAGAAGTGTAGACCAATAGCGTTAGATGAAGGAACAACTGCACCTGAGATGATGTTGTTTCCATATAGGAATGAACCAGCAACTGGCTCTCTAATTCCGTCGATGTCTACTGGTGGTGCTGCGATGAATGCAACGATGAAGCAAGCCGCTGCTGTAAGAAGGCATGGAATCATTAAGACGCCGAACCAACCAACATAAATTCTGTTGTTAGTTGATGTTACCCACTCACAGAACTGTGGCCAACCTTTTAACAGCGAAGAACGCTGCTGCTGAATAGTTGTCATGAGTTCGTAAAGTATGTCTCTAAAGTGAGACGTGTAAATAAAAACGGAATATTAAATCCGCTTCGAAGATTTTAGACCAAAATCGCTAAAAATGTGTAAATATTTTTTCTTTAAGTAAACTTATTTTTTGGAAATCAGGAGAAAAGAACTTCCATGTCTTAAGATTTTCTTTGTTATTGAGGATTCAACTTGGTAATAATCGAATGGCTTCTTAACGGAAAAAGATCTAGAGAGGTAGTTTCCTTAAGAGAGGCTAAGCATAGAAGACTGCAATTAGAGGCTTTTGGAGCTGTTATTTATTGGAGTGAAAGAATTTAGATTTTTAAGTTTATCAAAATTAGAAAAAAAAATAAAAGTATTAAATATTAAATAAACTTATCTTTAAAATAAAAAATCCTTATTAGTTTTCAACGATTTATTGTTCCGGTTTCTTAATTTAAAAATTTTCAAAATCTTGAACCCATTCTTTTTTGGAACAAATCACTTCTTTTTTTGTGTAGCTCATAGCAATTTTTTTTTCCTTATAAGCAACTTCTCCAATAAAAACAGGCCAAATCAATTGGTCCCGTTCATATTTGTGGATTATTCCTTGGCTATCCAGAAATAAAGGATCTCCTTTTTTAATCATTTTCCAATCTTGGTTTGTTCTCTCAGGATGAATTATGCCATCAATATCTCCCTTTTCATCTCTTGGATAATCTATACTCCCTTGGTGAACGTAAACCACTAATTCCCTTGGAAGTTCTATAAGTTTATTTTTTAATTTATCTATCTCTTCCCTAAGGGAGCCAATTATTAGAGAGAATCTATTTATAATATTTTGATCATAAAAATTTTGTGCGACAGCTCCTATTTCAATAACTAAACCACATGGCCAAGCTTCTACAAGAAAGCCTGTTTGGGCTTTATCTTTTTCGTGCAAATAAATAGGTAATCCAAATTTGTTCTGTAGTAATGCAGCTAAGCAAAAATCTTTAGATCTCCTCCCATACATAACAATGCTTGTTCCCATATTCGCAGTAGTAGTGTGCAAATCGATCGCAATTTGACAGGGTTTAGATCCATCAATTCCAAATTCATCTACTAAAAAATTGGCTCTATTCGTTTCATAAACGCTATTCTTGTGTTGATCAAAATTCTCACTTTCTTTAAAAGATCTATTTAAATCTACATCTATATATCTGCAACCTTTTTCATAGGCAGCAGGATTACCTATGATGTACTCATACTCAATACCATTATTAAAATTATTTTCCTTTTTATTAAATTGCTTAACAGCCCAAACAGGATTAATTTCATTCCCATGAGTGCCTGAAACGATAAGTATTCTTTGAACAGTCATTTTTTCTTTAAAAATAAAATTTTATGCAAAATAAATACCTTATAAAGGCCTCCAGAAAATTCTGGTTTTGGTTTTGGACCCAATTAATGGATGGCTTCGCGCCATCAGATTTACATGGTAATTATAAAAGGCCTAAAGGTATAACCATTAATAGTGAATACGATATTAATAATGAGAATGGACAAATTTATTTATTAGTAGGTCATTCGTGTCCATGGTGTCAAAGAACTTTACTCGTACACCAAATAAAAGATTTATCTAAAAAAGTTAAAGTAATTTTTTTAAAGGCAGATGTTGAGCATGGCGAATGGATTTTCAATACAAAGATTAAGGGATGCATGAGACTTTCAGACCTTTACAAAAAAGCTAATAAAAAGATTATTTTTAGAGCGACATTACCTCTTTTAATTAGCTTTGTAAAAGATGAAGTAAATATTTTGTCTAATGAAAGTTCACAGATTATAAGACTACTCAATTCAATAAAAAGTGAATCGAAATATCAGGCATTAAGTATTAAAGATGGTAATCAAAATTTTTTAGATTTAATTAATAACAGCATTAATGATGGCGTATACAAATGCGGTTTCGCCAGAAACCAGTCAGCTTACGAAAAAGCAAGTAAAAATCTTTTCGAAGCTATAAATGAAATTGAAAATTTACTACAGAAAAATAAAGGGGACTGGATATTCGGAGAAGAGTTAACCTACGCAGATATTTACCTTTTTCCAACGCTTATAAGATGGGAATTGATATATAGCAAACTTTTCAAATGTACTGAACAAGAACTATCAAGTTTTGAAAAGATTATTGAATGGAGATTAAAATTTTTTAAATTATCTAACGTATATAGGACATGCTTCGACAATGAATGGAAAAAAGATTACTACAAAGCTTTATTCCCTTTAAACCCAAATCAAATAATCCCAGTTTTACCATCGCTAGAGGAAATAATGAAAATAGAGACCTAAAAAATAAATAAATCAATTTTAAAAAAAATGATGTTGTAATGAACACTTATTTAGTTCATAGATAATGCAATTTATTCAGAAATTAACTATGTTATGTATGTCTACTAAAGTACGAAAAGCTTAAAATGAAATCCATTGACGAACACATCCAAAAAGATCAATCGGAAATCGAATCTGCAAAAGCAGAGGGCAATCTTCCAAAGGTCAGACATTTAACTGAAGAGCTAAAAGAACTCGAAGAGTATAAGGATCATCATCCAGATGATAAACATGACCCTAATGCTTTGGAACTATTCTGCGATGCCAACCCGGATGAACCAGAATGTCTTGTTTATGATGATTAAGTTTTCTTTTGATAGATATTGCACAATAAAAAAAGGGCTATAAAAGCCCTTTTTTTATTTATTAATTCTATTAGTAATCTCTATTAAAGTCGGATGGACTCCCTGTAAGAGAACATACAACAGATTCCTCATTTTTCATTTCCTTGACTTCTACAATCGGTCTTCCCATTTTCTTTAAAACCTCAATATCTTGAATGGTTTGACATCTAGCTATTATTTTTCCTTTTTGATCAAAGCAAGTATAGAAATTCATATTGTGTTTAAAGAAGTATCTTATTTATGACTAATTTTCATTATTAAATCAAGTGTTTTTTTTTACAAAAAAATTTTAAATTCAAGTTAGATCCTTTTCCATACTTCAGAAAGCAGTGAAGATAAACCTTTTTTTAAAGATGAAGAAATAACTAAAACTTTCTTTTTAGATAAATCTTCTAACTTTTTTGAAATTATTTTCAAATAATCATCATCTACTAGCTCCATTTTATTCAGTACTATTATCCTGTCTTTATCTAAAAGACCTTTTCCATATTTTTTTAATTCTTGCTCAATTATCTCAAAATCATGTAAAGGATTTTCTGCAATTGCATCAATCAAGTGAACAAGTATCTTCGTTCTTTGGATGTGCCTTAAAAAATCATACCCTAAACCCACTCCATCAGCTGCCCCTGATATTAATCCAGGAATATCCGCAAAAAGGCAACCATTCCCATCAATTTTTCGTACTACACCTAAGTTAGGTATTAGAGTTGTGAAAGGATAATTTGCGATTTTTGGACGGGCAGATGATACAACAGAAATCAAAGTACTTTTCCCAGCATTTGGAAGACCTATAATCCCAACCTCTGCAAGAAGTTTTAGTTCTAATTGAACCTCCCATATCTCACCATCTTTTCCTTCAGTGAATGATTCTGGGGCTCTATTTTGGTTACTTAAATAGTAAGCATTACCATGTCCACCTCTTCCTCCAATGGCAATAGTTAAACTCTGTTTATCTTTAGTTAAGTCTCCTAAAATAATGCCGGTTTTAATATCCCTTATTTCTGTACCGCAGGGTACTTTAAGGATTGTATCCTGACCTGAAGCACCTGATCTCTTATTAGGGCCTCCTTTGCATCCATCTTCAGCAATTATTTCACGTTTGAATTTAAAATCTAATAATGTTTGGAGATTATTATCAGCCATCAAAATAACTGAACCCCCTCTTCCACCATTTCCCCCCGAAGGTCCTCCAGCAGGAACGAATTTTTCTCTCCTAAATGAAACTATTCCATTTCCACCTTTTCCAGCTTTAAGAATAATTTTGGCTTGATCAATAAATTGCACTTAATACGCTTATTAAATTTTTTTCTAGATATTTTAAATTTTATTTTATCCAAGCAATACTGCAACCAGGGCCACCCTCATTGTTGGCTGCATCTTCAATCTTATCAACATAATTTAAACCTGATAACCAATTTCTTAGTCCTTTTTTTAATTTTCCTGTGCCAATTCCATGAACAATCCATAGCGGTCCATGAAATTTTCTCATTTTCTCCTCAATAATTATTTCGGCTTCATGAACTCTTAACCCTCTTACGTCAATTGTATTTTTACTCGTTCTAATTTTAGAAAAAGAAAAATCTTCTCTTTTAGACTTGATCTCAATTTTTGACCTTTTGAAATTAGGCTTTTCTCCATTAATACCTTCAAAGTCATTTACAGATAATGTGCTTCTAAATGATCCACATTTAATTTCATAAAAACCACCTTTTTTATCTAAATCTACAATTTGTCCAGTACTATTTAGACTTTTAATCTTTACAAAATCACCTACCTGAGGGTTCCATGATATTGACTTTTCAGATTTTTTTTGGGTTAAATGTTCCGTCTCAATTTCCTTTAATCTTTTTCCAATAATTCTCGTATCCTCTCCATTAACATTTTTATCTCTTAATTTTTTAATCAAATCTATAACCTCTTTTTTAGCGGATACAATGTGTTTTGATAATTTTGACCTTTCAATTTCCTGGATTTTTTCAGCATTTATTTTTTGATATTCATAATTTCTCTTCAGTTCATCATGTAATATTTCAGTCCTTGCAATCAATTCTGCAGCAGCTTCTGCAGAGTTTTGTTGTTTAATCTTCTCTTCCTCAAGTCCTTTAATAATACTGTTAATATTGTCAACTTCTTTTGGCCTTAAATAATTTGCAGCTTCATTGAGTATGCTTTCATCGAGACCAATTCTCTTTGAAATTGACAAAGCATTACTTCTCCCAGGAATACCCCAGTTGAGAATATATTTTGGCTTCAAAGAATCCTCATCAAAGGCAACTGATACGTTTTCAAATCTTGAGTCGTTATATTTTAAAGCCTTAATATCTCCATAATGTGTAGTTGCAAAAGTGATATCAGATTTATTTGCAAATTCTTTTAATAAAGCCATCGCAAGAGCACTTCCCTCAAGAGGATCTGTGCCAGATCCTATTTCATCAAGCAAAACAACTGATAATCCTTTCTTATGATCAAGTGAATCTAATATCTCTTTTATACGGGATATATGCCCACTGAAGGTAGATAAATTTTCTTCTAATGATTGATTATCTCCTATATCCACATATATATTTGGACAAAAAGGGATAATAGGATTATTAGTTGAAGGTATCAATAATCCTGCTCTAGCCATAAGTAAAGACAAGCCCAAACCTTTTAAAGCTGCTGTTTTACCTCCAGTATTTGGACCTGTAATAGCTACAACCTTAATATTTCTATTTATATAAAAATCGACAGCTACTGGTGGAGGAGCTCCTTTTTTTTTATGTTCCCAAATCAATAACGGATGAGAAAACCCAATTAAAGAAATAATAGGACTTTTCTCAAACCTAGGAGTTTTGCCTCCAATCCATTTCGAATATCGTGAACGAGTTAGGGCATTTTCTAATCTCAATAAAATCGATGCCATTTCAATAAGATTTTCTGAATTATCACTAATAACCAAGGACCATTTTTTAAGTAATTTAAATTCTTCTGCTGTGATCCTAGCCTCTAATGAAGCAATCTTATTACCTTTAGTTACTACACTTTCAGGCTCAAAATATACTGTATTTCCTGAAGATGAAGAGTCATGAATTATGCCTTTAAATTTATCTATATAATTAACTTTCACTGCTAAAACAGGCCTTCCATATCGATCTCCAATAGTAGTATCTTGCAAATAAGCTAAATTCTTTTGAATAAATTTCTCAACTAATATTTTTCTTTCAAGTTTCTTAGATAAAAATTGTGTTCTAAGAATAGAAAGTTCATTACTAGCATTGTCTGAAATCCTTCCATTCGATTCAATACCTTTTTTAAAAATCGTTTCAATATTCTGATGGTCAATTAAATTTTTTGTAAATGATGAAATATAAGGCCTTTGTTCAAAATCTAATAAGATTTTTTTTAAATTTCTTGCTGCAGCAATCGTTTTCGCTATTTCCAACAATTCAGAAGATGAAATTACACCCCCCTTGGAACAAATTTCAATATTTCTACTAATATCAAAAACACCAGAAAAACTAATTGATTTATCTAAATTTTTTTCTAGCTCATTAATTTCAATAGTTTCATTTAAAAGTCTTTTAGATGACTCGTATTCTGAAGGAATAACAAAACTTAAAATTGATCGTTTACCCATTTCCGTAGAGGCGAACGAAGATAAATGCGTTTTTAATGAATCCCACTCTAAAAGGTTAATAGATTCTTCTTCTAAGGTGTTATCTGAATATGATTTTTTAGAATAACTTTTCTCTTGCATACAAAAAAAGAATCAAACATTCGATTGAATCCCTTCAGGAGGAACATAAAGCATCTCAAGCCAGTTTCCTTCAGTATCCTTCATGTAAAAAGATGCTGTTCCATCTCTATGCTCATGTAAAGGACCAACTTTTACACCAGAATTTTTTAAATCATTTTGAATATTTTCCACTTCTTTTTTGTTTTCAAAATGAAAAGCAAAGTGAGGTCCCGCAGCTTTGTAGCTAGGGCCTAACAACGCAAGTCCATCTTTCCCTTTACCAGCCTCTAAATAAGACCAATCTTTATCATCCCAAACCAAATTCATACCCAGTTTAATATAAAAAGATTTCGCCCTTTCGAGATTCTCTACTCTAAGTGCAATGTGACCAATCCTATTTACTCCTTGTGAAAACTTCAAAACAAAGCAGTTAATTTATTACTTATCTAAGAATAAACCAAATTCTTGTCAATAATGAGTTTTTAAGTATCCTGCAACCATTGAGATGCATCACAAGCATGATAAGTAAGTATTAATTTTGCTCCTGCTCTTTTAAAACTAAGCAATGTCTCTAAAACAATATCTTTTTCGTTAATCCAGTTCTTCATGGCAGCAGACTTTACCATGGAATACTCCCCACTAACGTTGTATGCAGCTATAGGTTTATTTGAAAAAGTGCTTAATCTATAAACTATATCCAAGTATGAAATTCCTGGTTTTACCATCAAAATATCAGCTCCTTCATACTGATCCAATGCTGATTCAATTAAAGCCTCTTTTGAATTGGCAGGGTCCATTTGATATGTAGATTTATTGTCTGGAATTATTTTCTTACTATTTTCTCTAGGAGCCGAATCTAAAGCAGTTCTAAATGGACCGTAATAAGCAGATGAATATTTTGCTGTGTAACTAATAATACCTACATCACAAAATCCTTGGGTATTAAGAGAAGCTCTAATTGCTCCAACTCTCCCATCCATCATGTCACTAGGACCAATAAAATCTGCTCCAGCTCTTGCTTGTGTTAAAGCTTGTTTTTTTAAAATTTCGATTGTTTCGTCGTTCAATATTTTTCCAGTTTCATCAACTAATCCATCATGACCATCACAAGAGTATGGGTCCAAGGCAACATCTGTCATTATTGCCATTTCTGGAATCTCTTTTTTTAATATTCGTATAGCTTTAGGTATTAAACCGTCTTCATTGAAACATTCTGCACCATCTTCAGTCTTTAAGCTATCGTTAATTTTCGGAAAAAGAACCACACACCTTATTCCCAATTCCCATGCCCTAGTAACCTCTTTTATTAAGCCATTAATATCCCATCTATAGGTTCCTGGCATTGCTGAAATTTCCTCTTTAAAATCTTTTTCATGGATAAATAATGGATAAATAAAGTCCGATGCCGTTAGATGGTTTTCCCTAACCATTTCTCTAATTGCCTCAGTTCTTCTTAACCTTCTAGGACGAATAATCGAATTCATTTGAATATTATTTAAATTAAAAAAATATTTATTTAATACATTAATCGCTCACCTCACACTTAAATCAATCGGAGACTCATTTTGTTCAGGAAAATTAACTAAAATTTATCTAAATAAGAGAAAAAAAGTTACAAAAATATTTTGCTCAAACTTCATTTTTCACAAATTTACGTCATTAAGAGATAATATCTTCTAGTTAAGTATTTATTTTAAGGAGAGCATCTTTGAAAATAATTAATGGATTTCATCTAAAAAATGTGAGAGGCGATATTCTTGGAGGCATCACAGCCGCAGTGGTGGCTTTACCTCTCGCTCTTGCTTTTGGTAATGCTGCATTAGGACCTGGCGGGGCAATTTATGGACTATATGGAGCAGTTGTAGTTGGTTTTTTAGCAGCATTATTCGGCGGAACACCTGCTCAAGTAAGTGGACCTACCGGTCCTATGAGCGTAACTGTTGCAGGTGTAGTAGCAGGCTTAGCAGCAGTAGGGGTTCCAAGAGATCTTTCTGCAGGACAAATTTTACCTTTAGTTATGGCAGCGGTAGTCATTGGCGGCTTACTGCAAATATTATTCGGAATTTTAAAATTAGGTAAATACATTACTTTAGTTCCATATTCTGTTGTTTCAGGATTTATGTCTGGTATTGGAGTAATAATAATTGCCCTTCAGATTGGTCCATTACTTGGAATTAGCACTCGAGGTGGAGTAGTCGAATCTTTAACTACTGTATTTTCAAATTTCCAGCCCAATGGTGCTGCTATTGGAGTAGCAATAATGACACTAGGTATAGTATTTCTTACTCCTAGAAAAATAAGTCAGTGGGTTCCTTCTCCTCTCTTGGCCCTATTGATAGTTACCCCAATATCAATATTAATTTTTGGAGATGGAGCTATTGATAGAATTGGAGAAATCCCAAGGGGTGTTCCATCTTTAAATTTCCCAAGTTTTAATCAATATTTCCCAATTATTTTCAAAGCTGGCTTAGTACTAGCAGTTCTTGGTGCAATTGACTCCTTACTGACATCTCTAGTAGCAGACAATATCTCTCAAACAAAACATAATTCTGATAGAGAGCTTATTGGTCAAGGAATAGGAAATGCTGTTGCAGGTCTGTTTTCAGGATTACCTGGCGCAGGAGCAACCATGAGAACAGTTATAAATGTTAAATCTGGAGGATCAACTCCAATTTCTGGCATGGTTCACTCGGTTGTGTTGTTGATAGTTTTAGTTGGTGCAGGACCTTTAGCTGAGCAAATACCAACTGCATTGCTAGCAGGAATTCTTATAAAAGTAGGCCTAGATATTATTGATTGGGGATTCTTGAGGAGGGCTCACAAATTATCTTTAAAAACTTCAGTTGTAATGTATGGAGTACTCCTAATGACTGTTTTTTGGGATTTAATTTGGGCAGTTTTAGTGGGTGTATTCATAGCAAATATGCTCACTATTGATTCAATAACCGAAACTCAATTAGAAGGTATGGATGAGGATAATCCTTTATCAGAAGATGATCAAGGAAAGAATTCTTTGCCTGCTGATGAAAAAGCACTTCTAGATAGATGTTCAGGCGAGGTAATGCTATTTAGACTTAAAGGGCCACTTAGTTTTGGAGCAGCTAAAGGCATATCTGAGAGAATGATGCTTGTAAGAAACTACAAAGTTTTGATATTAGATATCACTGATGTACCACGTCTTGGAGTTACTGCGACTCTGGCAATAGAGGATATGATGCAAGAAGCAAAAAATAATTCTCGAAAAGCATTTGTTGCTGGTGCTAATGAAAAAGTCAAAGATAGATTAGCTAAGTTTGGAGTTGAAGGCATTATTGAAACAAGAAAAGAAGCTTTAGAAACTGCTTTAAATGAAATAACATAGCAATTTATGGAAATAAATCCAATTCTGCAAAATGTATTAGCCCCGCCAGTTCTTTTCTTTTTGATTGGAGCAATATCAGTACTCTTTAAATCTGATTTAGAAATTCCCGCTCCATTACCTAAACTCTTCTCCTTATATCTTCTACTAGCTATTGGGTTTAAAGGAGGTATAGAGATACAAAAAAGTGGTTTTACAGCTCAAGTATTGCCTACTTTGAGTGCTGCAATACTGATGTCACTTGTAATCCCGCTGATTGGATTTTTAATTTTAAGATTTAAGTTTGATGTCTTTAATTCAGCCGCAATAGCAGCAGCATACGGTTCAATTAGTGCTGTTACATTTATTTCCGCAGAAAGTTTTTTGGAAAGTCAAAAAATAGCCTTTGATGGGTTTATGGTTGGCGCCTTAGCTTTAATGGAATCTCCTGCGATAATTGTTGGATTATTGCTTGTGAAATTTGCAGCTCCCAAAAATAGACCAAAATCTAGAAAAATGCATTTAAGCGCAATATTACACGAATCACTTTTGAATGGTTCAGTTTATTTATTACTCTCAAGCTTAATTGTAGGATTTCTTACTGCTTACAGTAATCCTTCAGGGATTGCAAAAATGGAGCCTTTTACTGGACAATTATTCTATGGAGCAGAATGCTTCTTCTTGTTAGATATGGGCATAGTCGCTGCTCAAAGATTACCGAGACTGAAGAATGCTGGTTCGTTCCTGATTGGCTTTGCTATTTTTATGCCTTTATTTAACGCATTTATTGGTGTTTTCGTTGCAAGATTTTTATCTTTAGGACCTGGCAACGCACTTTTATTTGTGGTTCTATGTGCAAGCGCCTCTTATTTAGCAGTTCCTGCAGCTATGAGGATGACAGTTCCAGAAGCTAAATCTAGTTATTATATTTCAACTACACTAGGTCTAACTTTCCCATTTAATATAGTTCTTGGCATTCCCATATATATGAGTTTAGTAAATACCATTATTCCATTGTCCCCTTTATAAAAATGAAAAGATTAGACTTGATATTTAGTGAAAGAGAACTAGATGCAATCATTAAAACATTAGAAAAAGCTAATGTTCCTGGATATACAGTTATGAAGCACGCCACAGGCAGAGGGCCTGAAAGAGTTGTTACTGAAGATATGGAATTTACAGGATTAGGAGCAAATGCTCATGTAATTGTTTTTTGTGAGCAAGAATTAATAGATAAAATGAGAGATAACATCAGGGACGATTTAAGCTACTACGGAGGAGTAGCTTATATTTCTGAAGCAACACCCCTTTAAACTAAAGAAGCAATATTTATTTTTAAGAATGAATCCAATCTACTCTTATATTTTTTCGACTATTTAAGTATCTATCAATTGACATTGCAGCAATACATCCATCAGAAGCCGCAACTACTGCTTGCTTAAATGGTGTATTTCTTATGTCTCCAATAGCCCATACTCCATCTGAGTTTGTAGACATAAAGTCATCAACAATAACTCCTCCGTCTTCTTTTAAAGCAATTTGATCGCCTAAAAAATCAGTAATAGGTTTTGAACCACTCATATAAACAAATACTCCATCTAAATTTAAATTAATAGGATTTTCTTCTTGCTTATTTTTTACTACAACCCCATTCACACCCATATCATCACCCAAAATTTCCAATAATCTTGTTCTACTCCAATGTTTTATATTTGAATTATCCATCAATTCCATAGCTTCTTCATTATCTGATTTAGGATCACTTGATGTAATCCAATGCACAGTTGATGCAAATTTAGTTAGAACAGTTGCCTCTTCAATTGCCTCCTTATTCACTCCAACAACGGCAACTTCTCTATTTTTATAAAAAGCACCATCACACGTAGCACAATAACTTACTCCTTTACCAAGAAAATCCGCTTCTCCCTTAAATGATGCAGGCCTACCCATAGCTCCACTTGCGAGTACAAGTGCTTTAGCTTTAAAAGTGCCTTCGGGTGTATAAACCATTTTCCATTCTCCACTAGCGTCTATTCCAAACACTTGTGCTCTTCTATAGTCTGTGCCGTATTGCACTGCCTGTTCTCTCATTAGAGTAAGTAATTTTTCCCCACTTATATCAACAGGAACACCTGGATAATTAGCTATTTGATGAGTTATTGCTAAGGCACCAACAGATGGATTTTTATCTAAAATTACTGTCTTTAAGTTTGAACGAGATGTATAGAGTGCGCAAGTACATCCGGCCGGGCCTCCTCCGATAATAACTACATCTGACTCAATGATTTCCAATTTTTAAAAACTCCTTTTTAGTAGTTAATTAGATGAGTTCTTGGTTAGAAGATATTTTTAATGTAAATATCTAAACCTTTATATAGATATAAGTTAAAAGAAAAAATAGAAAAAAGCATAATATAGAAACAAACTTACATAGGAAAAACATAAATATTAATTATCAAAATGATCAGTTACGTGAAATGTTCTGTATTGATCTATTATTAGGTCATATCGAAAAATCAATTGCCGTAGAAACATTATATTTTTCATGACCAACTCTGATTACCTTCTAAAAGCTGCCATTAAGAAAGTAACCCAAAAATTAAATGAGATATTGGTTGAAAAAATTGAAGAAGCAACAAATATTGCTCAGGATGCTCCAGAAATTCTCAAAAAAGAATTTGATAGTTTGAAAGAATCCATAATCGAAGAAGCCTCAAGAATGAAAAAGGCCGAAAATATTCAAGAAAATGAGTCTAAAAATACTTATCAAGATTCCACAATAAAAAAAGCTTTAAATGAAATTGAAGCTATCAATAAGCAAATTGATCTCTTTAATAAAACCATAAATAATCAAATTCAATGAGTTATCACATTCTTCATTATCGTTTAAAAAAAGTGAAGAGGGCCTTACTTATTTGGATAACTCTGATTTCGCTTTTAATAAATTTGTGGATAGATAATATTAGATTTACAATTTTCCAAACTAAGAAAAATGAAAAAAGTAGGGTCCAAATTAAAAGAGCCAGAGCGTTTACTAATCAATTAATAAAACTTGGTTCAGCATTTATTAAAATTGGACAATTATTATCAGCGAGACCTGATTTAATTCCTAATACCTGGATACAGGAATTATCTAAATTACAGGATCAAGTTCCTAATTTTTCATTTGCGCAAGTTGAAGAGACTATAAGAGATGAACTAGGATCTAAGTTCAATGAAATAGATCAAATAATATGTGATCCGGTTGGATCAGCATCACTAGCCCAGGTTCATAGGGCGACTTTAAAAGATGGTAAGAAAGTAGTATTTAAAGTTCAAAGACCCAATTTAAAAGAATTGTTTATTATTGATTTGGGCATAATGCAACAAATAGCAGGGTTGTTGCAGAAAAATAAGAATTGGAGTCGAGGTAGAAACTGGGTAGAGATTGCTAAAGAGTGTAGGAAAGTTCTCATGAAAGAACTTGATTTTAATTGTGAAGCACAATATGCAGCTAGATTTAGACAGCAATTTCTTGATGATGAAAATGTTGAAGTTCCTGAGGTAATTTGGGATATGAGCAGTGAAAAAGTGCTTTGTTTAAGTTATCTAGAAGGAACAAAAATAAGCGATTTAGCAAAATTACAATCACAAGAAATTGATTTACCTAAAATTGCAGAAATTGGTGCAATCAGCTACTTAAAACAATTAGTAAATTACGGTTTTTTTCATGCAGACCCTCATCCAGGGAATCTAGCAGTTTCAAAAGAAGGCAAATTAATTTTTTATGATTTTGGAATGATGGGCAATATCTCAAATAATCTTCAAACTAGATTAGGAGGAATGGTTAAGGCTGCTGCTCTTAGAGACGCCTCATCACTTGTCAGTCAATTACAACAAGCTGGGCTAATTTCAAAAGATATTGATGTAGGACCAGTCAGAAGATTAGTCAGGTTGATGCTTAAAGAAGCATTAACTCCGCCATTTAGTCCAAATATTATTGAAAAATTATCTGGAGATTTATACGAACTTGTTTATGAAACACCATTTCAACTGCCAGTAGATTTAATCTTTGTGATGAGAGCTTTATCAACTTTTGAAGGAGTTGGTAGAATGCTTGATCCAGGGTTTAACCTTGTATCAGTTACCAAGCCTTATTTAATAGAACTTATGACTTCAAATAATCAAACTCCCAACGATTTAATTAACCAATTTGGAAGGCAAGTAGGTGAACTAGGATCGAAAGCTGTTGGAATTCCCAAAAGGATAGATGAAAGTTTAGAAAGATTAGAGCAGGGCGATCTACAATTGCAAATAAGAATGGGAGAGTCTGATAGGCAATTCAAAAAAATGTTTACTGCTCAAAAAACTTTAGGCCATTCAATTCTTATAGGAAGCTTATCAATTGCATCTGCCTTACTTGTGACCAATAAACAAAATAATTTTGCGTTGTTGCCAATTTTTTTTGCACTACCAATAAGTATTGATTGGATAAAATGCCAATTAAGTATGAGAAAAGGCTCACGTTTAGAAAAACTTAAGCGCTAAAAAACTACATATTTTTAGGACCTAAGCCTAAATCTCCAGCGAATCTTGCTTGATTTCCCAATTCCTCCTCAATTTTTAAAAGCCTATTGTATTTTGCAATCCTTTCACTTCTACTCAAAGAGCCGGTCTTGATTTGACCCGATCTTGTGGCGACAGATAAATCTGCAATTGTTGTATCTTCAGTCTCACCACTTCTATGACTAATAACACTTGTGAAACCGGACATTTTAGCTAACTCAATAGCTTCCAAAGTTTCAGTTAATGTTCCAATTTGATTTACCTTTATTAGGATTGAATTGGCAGATTTTTCTATAATCCCTTTCCTTAACCTTTCTGTATTAGTAACGAATAAATCATCACCTACAAGCTGAACTTTTTTTCCTAATTCTCTGTTTAATTCTGACCAGCCCTCCCAATCATCCTCTGCTAAACCGTCCTCTATTGAAACTATTGGATAATTAGAAACTAATTTTGAAAGATATGAAATCATTTGAGAACTATTTAAATTTTTCCCTTCATATTTATAAATACCATCACTATAAAATTCAGTGCTAGCAGCATCTAAAGCTAAAGATACTTGCTCGCTAGGCTTGAATCCTGCTTTTTGAATTGCTTCTAATAATAAGTCTCCTGCTTCTTCGCTTGATGACAAATTAGGGGCAAATCCACCCTCATCTCCTACAGCAGTAGATAGACCTTTTTGATCAAGTAATGATTTTAATGAGTGAAAAATTTCAGTACCCATTCTTAATGATTCACTGAAATTATTAACTCCATGTGGGACAAGCATAAATTCTTGAAAATCAAGGCTATTTGGTGCATGAGCACCACCATTTATCACATTCATCAATGGGACTGGAAGAAGATTGGATAATGGATCTCCGAGATACCTATATAGGGGAATGTCTAAAGCATTTGCTGACGCTCTAGAAGTTGCAAGACTTACCGCAAGGATTGAATTTGCTCCAAGGTTTGACTTGTTAGGAGTTCCATCAATTTCAATCATTAACTTATCTACTGCAGTTTGATCTAAAGCTGATAAACCACATAAAGCCGGGGATATTGTTTCATGAATTTTATTAACAGCATTCAAAACACCTTTCCCCATATATTTTGAACCACCATCTCTTAATTCATGTGCCTCATGAGCACCAGTGCTAGCTCCGCTGGGAACTATAGCTCTACCACTTGCACCGCATTCTAGAAATACTTCTGCCTCTACAGTTGGATTACCTCTTGAATCAAGGACTTGCCTTGCTTCAATAGTATCAATTAGAAAATCAATAGTTTCTTTCACGATTTAATTACTACTATTTAAATCCTATTAATAGCTGAACTATTTGGCTAATATCTGAAATAAATATGTTAACCAAATATAATTTTTTAGTTTCAGTGTAACTTAGATATTATTTAAAGCTTTTATTAATTCTAAAACTCGCTTCCTATCTCATAAACATTATTTTTAAGATTCATCTTACAATTTGAAAATTATTGGATGATTATTCATCCAAATACTATTTAGAATATTAATTAATAATCAACTATAGTTTTTATAGTTTATGAGAGAAACACTTACATCCAGTCCTGAACTTTTTAGCGATATCAGTTGGAATCTTCTTTTATTAGGGGAAGAAACCGCAAAAAAATGGGATCATAGCGAATTTAATATTGAACACATAATTCATACATTGTTCTCATCAAGTGAATTCTTTACTTTCATTGAAAAATTATCAATCGACCAAGATACTGTTTTAGACATAACAGAAGATTTTTTAGAAGAAACACCAACAAATGATTCAGATATTTTTACTATAGGAGAAGATTTAGAAATTTTATTAGATAATGCGAATCAGATTAAAATTCAATGGGGATCAAAATTAATAGAAATCCCTCATTTACTAATTGCTCTTGGAAGGGATTTAAGAATTGGAAATTATGTTTTTGAAGAAGGCAATCTTTCAATGGAAAAATTAGAGGAAGAATTAAAGTTTTTTCCAAATATCAATCAATCAAAAGACTCTTTTAACTATAAGAACTTAATTGAGATAAATAATAAATCTAATTTTGAATCAAACAAAGAGACTTCAGTTAAAGAAGGAAAATTTGAAAAAGCTATTGTTCCATTACCTAAAAGTGAACTTCAAATTGAAACCAAAAAACAAGTTAAAAAAGATGAAAATGCACTTTCAATTTATGGAAAGGATTTAACAGAATCAGCAAAAAAAGGCTTACTGGATCCTGTTCTAGGAAGAGAAAATGAGATCAATAATTTAATGAGGGTACTCTGCAGGAGAAACAAAAATAATCCTATACTTATCGGTAATCCTGGAGTTGGTAAAACCTCAATAGCAAAATTACTTGCACAATTAATTGTAGAAAACAAAGTTCCTAATTCTTTAAAAGACTTAAAAATTATTTCACTTGACTTAGGTGCTTTAGTTTCCGGGACCAAATTTAGAGGCCAACTAGAGGAAAGACTAAGCTTAATAATGCAGGAGCTAAACAATCCAAGTCAAGGAATGATTCTATTTATTGATGAAATTCACTCAATATTAAGTTCTGACAGATCTACTACAGACATTAGTAATATCTTAAAACCTTTACTAGCTGAAGGAGAACTTAGATGTATCGGTACAACAACACCTGAGAAATTTCGTGAAACTATTGAAAAAGATCAGGCATTGAATAATTGCTTTCAAAAGATAGCTGTTAATGAACCTTCAGTAGAATTAAGCGCAAAAATACTACAAGGTATCAAAAAGAAATATGAGTCACACCATGGCATAAAAATTTCTGAAGAGGCTGTCAACTATTCTGCAAAATTAGCTGATAGATATATAAGCGATAAATGTCTTCCTGATAAAGCAATAGATTTAATTGATGAAGCAGCTGCACAGTTAAAAATCGAATCAAATAATAAGCCTCAAATAATTCTTCAACAAGAGAACAAAATAAATACTATTGATGAAAAACTGAATAATTTGAAAGGAGAAAATATTGAAGCTCAAGAAAAACTATTGAATATGAGACAACAATCAGAGGTAAAATTAAACGTTCTTTTGGAAAATTGGAACAATTTGCAAGAAGAAATGGAGCAATTTTCTATTTTGATGAAAGAAGAAGATAAACTAACCAAACAAATTAAAGATAAATCAAATCACGAAATTGAAAATGATCTGGATTATTTAGAAAAGCTTGAAGAAGAGTTAACTGAAATAGAAAATGAAATACAAAAAGTTGAAGAGAACTTTAATAAAATAAAGAAAAATAGAAATTTCCCTTTTAAATATCAAGTTGAACCTGATGATATTGCTGATGTTATCTCGAAAATCACAGGTATTCCAATTTCTAAAGTAGTTTCAAATGAACGTAAGAAATTAGTCAATCTAGAAACAGAACTAAGTGAGAAAGTTATTGGACAAGAAAAAGCTATAGAATCTGTTTCTGCCGCAATTAGAAGAGCTCGCGTTGGCATGAAAAGTCCTAAAAGACCTATTGGATCTTTCTTGTTTATGGGTCCTACGGGTGTTGGTAAAACCGAATTAGCAAAATCTCTTGCAACAGCTTTATTTGATGAGGAAGACGCACTTTTAAGATTAGACATGAGTGAATATATGGAGAAAAATGCCGTAGCAAGACTTTTGGGAGCTCCTCCAGGTTATGTTGGTTATGAAGAGGGAGGTCAATTAACTGAAGCCGTAAGGCGTAAACCCTATTCAGTAATACTTCTTGATGAGATAGAAAAAGCACATACAGAAGTATTTAATATCCTTTTGCAAGTCTTAGATGAAGGAAGATTAACGGACTCTCAAGGAAGGACCGTAGATTTCAAAAATACCGTAATCATCATGACAAGTAACCTAGCTGGTAAATCTATACTTGAGTATTCACAAAAGATTTCTAAAAGTGAGGAGAAGTTAGAAAAAGATCAACAAACTCTAGATGATTCAATTAGAAATGCTTTGTCCTCAATTTTTAGACCTGAATTTTTAAATAGAATTGACGAAGTAGTAAAGTTTGATCCATTATCTATTGATGAACTTCAAAAAATAATCATTCTACAAACAGAAGATTTAAAGAACCTTCTACTTGAGCAAAATATAAATATCGCTATAGACAAAAAAGTTATCAACAAAATTGCAAACGATTCTTACGAACCTGAATATGGTGCCAGGCCACTTAGCAGGGAACTCAGAAGACAAATAGAAAATCCCTTAGCTGCAAAACTTTTAGAGGATAACTTTAAAAACAAAAAAAATATCACGATTAAGCTTAACCCCACTAAAAAAAATGAGATTATTTTCAAACCTAGCTGAGGAGTAAATCAATAAGCTAAAATAAAAATCAAAGCGTAAAGCTTAATTTCAAAAAAATTTTGTGACAAGTCCTACTACCAATAAAGAACCTCTAAAAAAGGATTCTCCTGAAATTGAAGAGCCTAAAAAAAAGGATAATTTTTTTAGATCTACCTACGATGAGCTTAAACTTGTCGTGTGGCCAAACAAACAACAACTTTTTAGCGAATCTGTAGCGGTTATTATTATGGTATCCTTTTCTGCGGCAGCCATAGCATCTGTCAGCAGATTTTATGGATGGGCAGCCTCTCAAATTTTTGGTTGAATTATCCCTGAATATCCATTTATAAAGTTCTTAATTAAGCTTCTATAAAAAAATGAGTAATGAATTGACTACAAACCTTGCTTCCTCAAAAGCAAATACGAGCATCGCAAGATGGTACGCAGTTCAAGTAGCATCAAGCTGTGAAAAAAAAGTAAAAGCAACTCTTGAGCAGAGGTCCGTAACATTAGGTGTTAATAATCGAATCATTGAAATTGAAATTCCCCAAACACCTGGAATTAAATTAAAAAAAGATGGAAGTAGACAAACTACTGAAGAAAAAGTTTTCCCAGGTTATGTACTCGTCAGAATGATTTTGGATGAAGATACAATGATGGCCGTAAAAAGTACTCCAAATGTAATTAACTTTGTTGGTGCTGAAGATGGTAGAGGCAGCGGAAGATCGCGAGGTCATATCAAACCTCGGCCATTATCCAGACAAGAAGTTAACAGAATCTTTAAGCGCGCATCAGAGAAAAAAGCTGTAATCAAGTTAGATATTGAAGAAAAAGATAGAATTATAGTAACTAGCGGCCCTTTCAAGGATTTCCAGGGAGAAGTAATAGAAGTCTCTGGGGAAAGAAATAAATTAAAAGCATTACTTTCAATATTTGGGCGCGAGACTCCTGTAGAATTAGAATTCTCCCAAATCAATAAACAAAATTAATTTCAAATTGTTCTTGTTTATCTAGTAAACTTATGATTTTCTACTTCAGCTTAAACTCTCTAATCTAATGGCAAAAAAAATTGTTGCAGTTATCAAGCTTGCTCTACAAGCAGGCAAAGCAAATCCTGCTCCTCCTGTAGGGCCAGCTTTAGGTCAACATGGTGTCAATATCATGGCATTTTGTAAAGAATACAATGCAAGGACACAAGATAAAGCAGGTTTTGTAATTCCAGTGGAGATTTCTGTTTTTGAAGATAGAAGTTTTACTTTTATCACGAAAACACCTCCTGCTTCCGTCTTAATAACCAAAGCAGCTGGTATAGAGAAAGGATCAGGTGAATCCGCAAAAGGCTCAGTTGGGAATATAAGTAAAGCTCAATTAGAAGAAATAGCCAAAACTAAGCTTCCTGATCTAAACTGTTCAAGTGTTGAATCAGCAATGAAAGTAATTGAGGGTACTGCTCGTAATATGGGCGTCTCTATCACTGATTGAGTTCAAGACAAAATTGCTCACTACTTAGGGGAGGTTAATTAAAACCGTTTGGACCCAAAATTATTATGAAAAAACTATCCAAAAGAATGGCGGCTCTATCAACAAAGATAGAAGATCGTATTTACGCACCACTTGAAGCTATTAGTATTATCAAGGAAAATGCTAATGCAAAATTTGATGAAACTATTGAAGCACATATACGTTTGGGTATTGATCCAAAATATACTGATCAACAATTAAGGACCACTGTTGCATTACCACATGGTACTGGTCAAAGTATCAAAATTGCAGTAATTACAAGAGGTGAAAATGTATCGAAAGCTAAGGTTGCGGGTGCAGATTTATTTGGCGAAGAAGATCTTGTAGAAAGCATCAACAAAGGAAATATGGAGTTTGATCTTCTTATTGCTACTCCTGATATGATGCCGAAAGTAGCAAAATTAGGAAGAGTTTTAGGACCTAGAGGTTTAATGCCTAATCCTAAAGCTGGGACAGTAACTAATGACATTGCTAATGCAATAAAAGAATTCAAAGCTGGTAAGCTCGAATTTAGAGCAGATAAAGCTGGAATCGTTCATGTCCGCTTTGGAAAAGCAAGTTTCACGAAAGAGGCTCTATTTGACAACTTAAAAACCTTACAAGAATCAATTGATAAAAATAAACCAAGTGGAGCTAAAGGAAAGTATTGGAAAACTTTTTATATAACTTCGACAATGGGTCCTTCAGTTCAATTAGACATAAATGCTGTACAAGATTACCAACCTGAAGGTTAACTCTTTGTAGTATAATTTTAATTGCAATAATACGGCCAAAGAAAGTAGGTTGATTTAGTTATTCTAAATTTTTAATTCCTACCGAGGACTCGTCTTAAATTATTTCTTTTTGGATCTAATAAAAGCGGCCTCTTTAAAAGAACTTTGCCGCATTTCCTGCTCTCCCTAAATTACGATCCAAAAAACATCAATGGGCCGAACACTAGAGAATAAGCAAAAAATCGTTACTGAGATTAAATCTCTTTTAGACGACTCGGAAATGGCTGTAGTTCTTGACTATAAAGGTTTAACTATCAAAGAGATGTCAGATTTGCGATCTAGATTGCAAACAACTAACGGCATCTGCAAAGTTACTAAAAATTCATTAATGCGCAAAGCTATTGATGGAGATAGTAATTGGAATGATCTTGAATCTTTGCTGACCGGAACAAACGCTTTTGTGTTAATTAAAGAAGATGTTGGTGGTGCTGTAAAAGCAATCCAATCTTTTCAAAAAGACACCAAAAAATCCGAGACCAAAGGAGCTTTATTTGAAGGCAGACTTCTTAGCGATTCTGAAATAAAAGAAATTGCAAGTCTTCCATCTAAAGAAGTATTGATGGCAAAAATTGCTGGCGCTCTAAATGGCGTAGCAACAAAAATTGCGATCTCTATCAATGAAGTGCCTTCTGGACTTGCTAGATCACTTAAACAACATTCTGAAAAATCAGAATCTTAAATCAAAACCCTAATTAACTTTTAAGAAAATGTCCGCAAAAACTGAAGAAATTCTTGAATCATTAAAATCTTTATCACTTTTAGAAGCATCTGAGCTTGTAAAGCAAATTGAAGAGGCTTTTGGTGTATCTGCTGCAGCTTCTGCAGGTGTAGTAATGGCAGCCCCAGGAGCAGCTGGCGGTGACGCAGATGGTGGCGCTGCTGAAGAAAAAACTGAATTTGATGTAGTTCTCGAAAGCTTTGATGCAGCTGCAAAAATCAAAGTACTTAAGGTTGTAAGAAATGCAACTGGTCTAGGTCTTGGCGATGCAAAAGCACTTGTTGAATCTGCACCAAAAACAGTAAAAGAAGGAATTGCCAAAGCAGATGCTGAATCTTTAAAGAAAGAGATTGAAGAAGCTGGCGGTAAAGTTACACTTAAGTAAGAGTACATTTTTTCAAGCCGATAACCTTAATATCGGCTTCAAAAATTATGAATATTAATAGTATTGCGATTGAAGCCGCAAGTGATGGAGCCTGCAGTGGTAATCCAGGCCCAGGTGGTTGGGGCGGTTTAATAATTTTTGACGATAACAGCGTATTAGAAATAGGTGGTTCTGAGCTAAATACTACTAATAATAGAATGGAACTCACAGCGGCTATAAAAACTCTTGAGAAATTAAAAACCTACAAATTAAAAGAGAACTTTAAACTAAGAACTGATAGTAAATATGTCATAGAAGGTTATACAAAATGGATTATTAATTGGAAGAAAAATGGATGGAAAACAAGTTCAGGAAAACCAGTTCAAAATCTTGATCTATGGCAAAAAATTGATCAATTAAGAATTAATGGCCTAATAATGGAATATGTTAAAGGTCATAGCGGGGATAAACAAAATGATAGGGTTGATAAAATTGCAACTAATTACAGCAAAGGTATATCGATAGAAAGTAACTTAAAACAAGTAGAATCCTCAGTTGATTTTTTTGAAAAAAATGCACCTGCAGAAATTCAGGAATTATTTTCCCGCAATGAATTAATTCAAAAATTTGCAGAAAAACAGTACCAGTTAAGTTCACCTGAACTAGACAGCTTATTAGGTGATGAAAACCACTTAAAGATAAAACAATATTCACTTTTTGAATGGCGTAATTGGAGATTGATTCCTAAAGATAAAAAATATTGGATAATAGAAAAAAAAGAAGCCTAATTTTTTATGAATGAACAGAAGGGGGGATTTAAAAATCTTTATAAAAACTTGATTTCCCCTGTATTAAAAAAAGACTCTGGAATTGATGCAGAATACTTAACAAATTTATCTCTTAGTCTCCTATCATTCAGCTCAAGAAAATATAATTGGCCTATAGTATCTTCTATCTTAAAAAATCTAAATGAAGAATTTTCTGTAGTTGATAAAAGGTTAACTCAGAACATATGTGGAATAAATTTTTGTAATCCAATTGGTTTAGCTGCGGGTTTTGACAAAAATGGAAATGCCGCAAATATATGGAAAAATTTTGGTTTTGGATTCGCTGAGCTTGGAACAGTAACTAAATTTGCTCAGAATGGAAATCCCAAACCAAGGTTATTTAGATTGGCAGAAGAAGAAGCAGCATTAAATAGAATGGGGTTCAATAATAATGGTGCTGAAAATCTAGTTAAAAACTTTGTCGAACAAGGTATTGAGTTTAAAAAAAACAGGGAGAATATTTGTTTAGGGATAAATTTCGGGAAGTCAAAAATTACAGATTTATCTCAAGCAAAAGATGATTATTTAACTTCTCTAAAATTATTAATTCCATATTGTGATTACGCAGCAATAAACGTTAGTTCTCCAAATACTGAAGGGCTAAGAAAATTACAAGATCCAATTCTTCTAAAAGAACTTCTTAGAGAAATTAAAAACTTACCTCATTGTCCACCATTATTTGTAAAAATTGCGCCAGATTTAGGCCTTAAAGATATTGAAGATATTTGCCAATTAATAATCGAGGAAAACATCGATGGAATAATTGCTACAAACACCAGCATTGATAGATTAGGTCTTGAAAATAGAAAACTCAGGCAAACTGGATTATTACTCTCTCAAGAGAATGGAGGATTAAGTGGAAGGCCTCTCCAAAAAAAAGCAAATCAAATAATAAAACATATACATAATATTGATAAAAAGATTATTTTAATTGGCGTTGGTGGAATAGATAGTCCTGAGTCAGCTTGGGAAAGAATTTGTTCTGGAGCATCATTAATTCAACTTTATACAGGATGGATATATAAGGGTCCACAATTAGTACCAGATATACTTGAGGGAATTATAATGCAACTCAATAACCATCAACTATCTAGTATAGAAGATGCAATTGGATCAGATTTAAAATGGGTTGAATAAAATTAAAGAATGAATAATGAACCTCATGATTACTCAACGTTAGCCATGCAAGGATCAAACTTGAAACACGGGGGAAATGTATATGCAACTGCGAAAAAATTAAATTTATTACCCTCCGAAATCATTGATGCAAGTGCATCATTAGTACCCTTTGATCCACCTCAAATACTAATAGATTCAATTAATGCGGAAATTAAGAATCTTGGCTTTAGATATTACCCAGAAAGAAACTTGAGTGATCTGAAAGAAATAATAGGCAAATTTCATGGGATAAATCCAGACAATATATTGCCTGGGAATGGAGCTTCTGAATTAATAACCTGGGCAGGTTATGAAGCATCCAAATACGGAATAAGTTGTATTCCTTCTCCATCATTTGTTGATTATGAAAGATCTTTAAATTGTTGGAATAGCAATTTTATACATTGCGAATTACCAAAAAACTGGAATGATATTTTTCCTCAATCATTTCCACTTCAGCCAAAAGGTGATGTTATTTGGATAACAAATCCACATAACCCTACCGGCCAATTATGGGAAAAGAATTCATTGGAGGAAGTTGTGAAAAAATATAAATTAGTTATCTGTGATGAAGCTTTCTTATCGATAACACCTAATGGAGACAAAGAATCTTTAATACCATTAACCAAAAGATTTGATAATTTATTAGTCTTGAGAAGCTTGACCAAAATCTTTAATATTCCTGGTCTTAGATTAGGTTACGTAATTGGCTCTTCGAAAAAACTTAAACAGTGGGAAATCAATAGAGATCCTTGGCCTTTAAATTCATTTTCTATTAAGGCCGGAATTGATCTACTAAGTAATAAGAAATTCTATGAAGAGTGGACAAAACAGATTCACAGCTGGATAAATATTGAAAAAAAGAGAGTATTTGAAAAATTATTAAAAATAGAGAACCTTAAAATTCATAACTCTTCAACCAACTTTTTTTTAATAGAAAGTGAAACATCCTTGTCGCCAAATATTAAATACTTAGAAAATAAGGGAATATTGCTTAGAGAATGCACTTCATTTAGATTTCTTGACGAAAAGTGGGCAAGAATAAGTCTGCAGAATAGAAAAAATAACACTCTTTTATGTGAAGAAATTCAGAATTCCTTTAAAAAATAATTAATATGCTTTTTAATCTCATTTTTAGATTTAATTTTATTATTATTTTCCATATTCTTCTTCATAAGATCTAATATTTCATAATGATTTTTTTTCCTTTTTGATTTTATTTTAAAAATTCTTTCTAGAGTTTCTTCAAAAACTTCTTTGGTCATTTTATTCTGATTGATTAAAACTGAGCCTCCACGTTCAGCAAGAATCATGGCATTTTTCTCCTGATGATTATTTTTAGATTCTGGATATGGAATTAAAATTGAAGGTTTTTCAGCCTCCATTAATTCATTGATTGTTCCTGCACCAGATCTCGATATTACTAGATCACAGTTTTGAATTAAAGCTGCTATTTCATTAGTAAATTTCTTTTGAATGTAATTTTTGGAGTTTTTTACATAAAAAGGTTTTTGATTAGATTCGCCAACAATATGAACTATCCGAAATTGTTTTTTTATTAAAAATTCTAGAGATTCATAAAGGATCTGATTTATAGCTTTTGCTCCTTGACTACCTCCCATAACAATCAAAAGAGGTCCATTTCCTTTTGGAACCCATTCTGGCAAAAAATTAAATTTATAGAATTGCTCTCTTAAAGGTGTTCCAGTGAAAATAGTTTTACAATTTTTTAAATAAGAATTTGTTTCTTTAAATCCTAAAAGAACATAGTTACATAAAAAACCAAAATATTTCGTGACCATTCCTGGAATTACATTTGATTCATGAATAATGATAGGTATCCTTAGAAGTTTTGAAGCAACAATAGTAGGTGCTGATATATAACCGCCAGTAGCAAAAACTAAGTTAATTTTTTTTTCTTTTAAGATCCTAATTATTTGAAAAGTTGACATTAAAATTTCTATATATTGATAAAACAAAAAAATATTTTTTCTTGGTGTCTTTATATTCAAAGTCCTCAAATTATATTTTTCGGGAACAAAGTTTGCATCAAGTCTTTGACTAACACCCAACCAATGAATATTCCATTCATCTTCCACCTCTTTAGAAACTGCTAAGGCTGGGAAAATATGCCCCCCTGTCCCACTTGCTGCAACTAATAAATTATTTTTTTTAGACATAAAAACCTAAAATAGTAGAATAAAATAACCAATGATTAATATGTTTAATTTAAACTTATTCAAAAATACAGGATTTTTTCTCTACTTATTTGTTTATCTTATTTTTCCCTATTCAGCAATAACGCAAACTTTGAAAGTTGATTTTATAAGAAATCTAGAAAACTCCCTAAATGCAAAAGATTTAGAATTCATTAGAAAAAATTTTAGAAATGAAGAAAGCCAAAATATACCAAAACAATTTTCAAAGATTATTAATGATTTCCCTAACAGCAAATGGAAGATCAAAAGATTAAACTCTAATATCCTAGATGAAGATATTTTGCGAATAAAAGTTTTTGGGGAAAAAATAGTTAATGGAGAAATATATATACTTGAATCTAAATTTGATTATTTATTTTCAATCGTAAATGGGAAAATAGATGAAGGGATTATCAAAAATTTATTCACCACAATAAGAAGCGATAATAAAAAAATAGATATTAGTTTTAATATTCCTGATAAAGTTCTTACTGGTTCAAAATACGATATCGATATAATTCTAAATAAGCCTCTTGAAGAAGTAATTATTGCTGGAGCTATAAAACCTCATCAAGTTAATTCATTGTTTGAACAAGAAATATTATTGGAGCCATTGGCTTCTGGAGGCATTTTTAAAATAACAAGAGCTCCTTCAAAACCAGGGATACAAATTTGGTCAGGAATCATAGCTCATCCTGAAGGAATGATTACTTTCACAAAGAGCATTGATATTGTTGATAAGATATAGACTAAGCATCGTTTAACGCAGCCACACCTGGTAAAGTTTTGCCTTCTAAAAGTTCCAAACTAGCCCCACCTCCAGTAGATATATGAGACATTTTCTCAGCTAATCCTGCTTTTTCAACTGCTGCAACTGAATCTCCACCACCAATTATTGTACAAACTTCAGAAAAAGCACTTAAGTCCGCAAGAGTCGTAGCTATTGCATTTGTACCGTCTGCAAATTTATCAAATTCAAAAACTCCCATTGGACCATTCCAAATAATTGTCTTACATTCTGCAAGAGCATTCTGAAAAACTTTAATAGAATCTGGACCAATATCTAGACCCATCCAATTCCCACTAATTGCATCAATTTGAGATATTTTACTATTGGCGTCAGGAGAAAATTCATCAGCCAAAACGACATCAGTAGGTAATAGCAATTCTACTCCTTTTGCTTTTGCTTTTGCTTCTAAATCTTTAGCAAGCTCGAGTTTATCTTCTTCTACAAGGCTCTTTCCGACATCTAAACCTCTTGCTTTATAAAAAGTGAAAATCATTCCTCCACCAATCATGATTTTGTCACACTTATCTAGTAAAGAATCAAGTACTCCTATTTTGCTACTAACCTTTGATCCTCCAACTATTGCTGCCAATGGACGATTTGGGGAATCTACAGCTCCTTGTAGGTATTTCAATTCTTTTTCTAAAAGGAATCCAGCTACTGAGGGACTTAAATAATTTGTAACACCCTGAGTTGAAGCATGCGCTCTATGAGCAGCACCGAAAGCATCATTTACATACATATCTGCATGTGATGCTAATTTTTTAGCAAACTCCAAATCGTTCTTTTCCTCTTCAACAAAAAAACGAACATTTTCAAGTAAAAGAACATCTCCATTAGATAAGCTATTTGATTGTGCAACTGCTTCATCACCAATACAACTGTTAGTAAGAGCAACATTTTGCCCCAACAATTCACTTAATCTTGCTGCTACTGGAGTTAATCTCATTTTTTCATTTACCTGACCCTTTGGTCTACCAAAATGAGCAGCTAAAATAACTTTTGCAGAATGATTAATAAGATATTCAATAGTTGGAATCGCTGCACGAATACGCGTATCGTCGGTTATTTGACCATCTTCATTTAATGGAACATTAAAATCTACTCTTACAAGAACTTTTTTTCCTTCTAAATGTGTCTTATCAAGACTGGAAAGAGATAATTTTGACATTAAACAAGCTATATTTATAATCTCAAGACCCTAACGTTAATTTGGGCTTATTGGGTTAAAAAGTAGTTACTGTTACCTATGCCTTAATAAATTTTAAAAATTAACGATTATAAAAATTTTTTAGTTAATAAATTTATACTAAACTTTAGAAGTAAATACTTTTGAAACTTATAAAAACTAAAAGGAATACAAAATTTTATTTGATTTATTGAAGTGGACATACCCAAAATCCAATGGTACCCAGGCCATATCGCAAAAGCAGAAAAGAAATTATCTGAAGTTATCAATAAAGTAGATTTAGTTATAGAAGTTAGAGATGCACGAATTCCTTTGTCAACTGGACATCCACACTTAAATAAATGGATAAATAATAAAAAACATATTCTTGTCATCAACAGATCAGATATGATCTCCCCGAATACAATCAATAGTTGGAATAAATGGTTTAATTCTAAAGATCAATATCCTCTTTGGTGTGATGCTAAAAGAGGAATAGGGATTAAAGAAATTTGTAAGTCAGCCAAAGATTCTAGGGCGTCAATCGACGATAGAAGACTCTCTAGAGGAATGCGAATTAGGCCAATTAGAGCCCTTACACTTGGTTTTCCAAACGTAGGAAAGTCGGCATTAATTAATAGAATCGCAAAAAAAAGAGTTGTAGATAGCGCTAGGAAAGCAGGCGTGACTCGTAATTTAAGATGGATAAAATTAGAAAGTGGTATAGATCTGCTAGATGCTCCTGGTGTTATACCTCCAAATTTAGAAGATCAAAAATCAGCACTTAATCTTGCACTTTGTGACGATATTGGAGAAGCTGCTTATGAAATAGAGAGTGTCGCAATTGGATTTATCAAAATTATATCTACTCTCAACAAAGATAAGAATGCGAATATCTCAGTTAAACAAATATCTAATAGATATGGAGTTGATATTACTAAAGGCTTTAAGAGTCCTTCTGCTTGGATCGACGAAGCAGCTTCAAAACATACCTCAGGCGATAAAAGGAGAATGTCTCATAAGTTATTGGAAGATTATAGAAATCAAATGCTGGGTAAAATTGCTTTAGAAGTCCCACTATGGAATTAAATAATCAAAATTCTTTCGGCATTGGAGAAGGTGAGCTTATAGAAATTATTTATGAGCTACCTCTTCCTATGAGGCTAGACAGATGGTTGGTAAGTAAAAGGCCAGAACAAAGTAGAGCAAGAATTCAACATTTTATAAATTCAGGTTTAGTACTTGTAAACTATAAGACTGCAAAATCAAAGACCCCATTAAAAAATGGCGACAATATTCAAATATGGATGCCTCCTCCAGAACCTCTTATTTATTTGAAACCTGAAAAAATGGATTTAAATATCCTTTTTGAAGACGAGCACATCATAGTAATTAATAAACAATCAGGACTAATTGTTCATCCAGCCCCTGGACACAAATCTGGAACTTTAGTGAATGGATTACTTTTTCACTGTAAAGATCTACCTGGAATTAATGGGAAACTAAGACCTGGGATTGTTCACAGATTAGATAAAGATACCTCCGGATGTATGGTTGTTGCAAAAAGCCAAGAGGCATTAGTAAATCTCCAGAAACAAATTAAAGAAAAAATAGCATCACGCGAATATATTGCAGTAATTCATGGAGCACCGAATTCTGAAGAAGGCCAAATAGTGGGAAACATTGGCAGAGATAAATTAAATAGATTGAAATATAAAGTAGTTGAAGAAACTTCAGGAAGGTATGCCTGTACCTATTGGAAATTAGAAGAAAGATTTGGCAATTACTCATTAATGAGTTTCAAACTAGATACGGGGCGAACGCATCAAATAAGAGTACATTGCGCTCACATTCATCATCCAATTGTGGGTGATCCGTTATATGGAAGATGTAAAAAACTACCATGTAAATTAGATGGCCAAGCTTTACACGCCATTAAGCTTGGACTTATACATCCAATAAATGGTAAAGAAATGATATTTGAATCAGAATTACCATTAGATTTTCAAAAATTACTAAGTGTTCTTAAAGTTAAATAAGATTCAAAGAGGAATTTAGAAGCGATTTTGTATACGTGTTTTGAGTTTTAGTGAATATTGTAGAACTTTCTCCTTCATCAACTATCTTTCCGTGATTCATAACTAGCAACCTATCACAAAATCTTTTAGCAATGCCCAAATCATGAGTAATAAAGATAATCGTTAAATTCATTTTTTCTTGCAAGACTCTAAGTAATTCAAGAATCTCTATTTTTACTGAAGCATCTAACATATTAACGCTCTCATCACAAATCAAAATTTTTGGTTTCAACAATAGCGCTCTGGCTAATGAAATTCTTTGCAATTGACCACCCGATAATTGGCTAGGATAAGAATTAAAAAAATCATTATTTAAGGGAAGATTCAAATTTCTAAACATTAATTTTATTTCTTTTTCGATTTTTCTTTTATCTGAAATTTGTTGAATAAAAAATATATCTTCCAAAATACTTTTAATTGTCATTTTTGGGTTCAAACTTGAAAAAGGATCTTGAAAAATAATTTGCAGTTTATTGTTCTTTTTAAAAGATTTATTTTTTTTCGATGCATGATTTTTATCATAAATTTTGATTTCACCACCTCTTACTTTAAGAAGTCCAATTAAAGCCCTACATAATGTACTTTTACCACTCCCTGAAGAACCAACTATTCCAAGAGTCTCATTCTCATATAACTTGAAACTAACTTCATTTAAAGCCTTATTCCATTTATTAATGAAAATTGAAGAATTTAATTTATACCAATGTCTTAAGTTATTTGCCTCTAGAACGACTTGATCTCGAGCATTATTTTTAGTATTTGGTTCTAATACGATTTTTGAAGCATTTACTAACTTTTTCCCGATATCTGATTTTGGTGATTGAAAAATATCTAATATATTCCCTTTTTCAACAATCGATCCCTTTTCAATTATTGCAACTTTTTTACACCACTTTGCTGCAAGATTAATATCATGACTAATTAAAATTAAAGTTGTATCAAATTCATTACATAGATGAATTATTTCTTGCATAATTTCAAAACTTGTTTTGGTATCCAAGCTTGTTGTAGGTTCATCAGCTATTAATAATTTAGGTTTCAAAGCAAGTGCCATTGCTATAGAAACTCTCTGTCTCATTCCGCCGCTAAATTGATGTGGGAAAGAATCAAGTCTACTTTCTTCAATTCCGACTTTTTGAAAAACTTCTCTTACTAATTTTTTAATAGTTAAAGATGATTTAGTTTGATAATGTGTTTTAAATAATTCATATAAATGATCCCCAACTCTCATTAGCGGATTAAGTTTTTTTATAGAGTCTTGATAAATAAATCCAAAATTCTCTCTTCTAAATAATTGTGCATCTTTGTTGTTTATTTTCCTAGGATCTACATTAGAAATCGATAGATACCCTTTAGAAGTGGCCTTTGCAGGCAATATATTTACTAATGTTTTTGCAAAAGTGGTCTTTCCACATCCTGAAGGTCCTATTATGGCCAAATGATCTCCACTATCTATCTCCAAATTAAAATTTTTGATAATAGGTTGCTGTTTTAGACCATATTTAACAGCAAGATTTTTAACTACAATAATTTTTTCTTTATTTTTTTCCATGATTTATAGCAAATTTTTCTAGACATAAATAAAATACATCTAAAGCAATATAAAATGTCCGAGGCAGCTGCAAATTCAAAAGAAAAGAACGAAATTAAAGTTTCCAAAACTATTTTGCCTGAAAATAAAAAATATGAAAGTGAATCTTTGAATTATCAAATAAACATTCCCGATTGGCTTATTAAGGATATTCATAATTTTGAAAAATCAAATAAAGAAAATGATGAGAATCAAAACCTTATAGTAAAGGCTTTTAAACTTGCTTATGAAGCTCATGATGGACAATTCCGTGCAAGCGGCGAGCCATACATTATCCACCCGGTTGCTGTTGCAAATCTCCTTAAAGAAATAGGTGCTAGTTCATCTGTTATTGCTGCAGGCCTTTTACATGATGTAGTTGAAGATACTGGCATTGATTTATCCGAAATAGAAACAAATTTTGGATTAGAAGTAAAAATACTTGTAGAGGGTGTAACAAAATTAGGCGGCATCCACTTTAACAACAGGACTGAAGCACAAGCTGAAAATCTTAGGAAAATGTTTTTGGCTATGGCCAGCGATATCAGAGTTGTCTTAGTTAAGCTTGCAGATCGACTTCATAACATGAGAACAATTGAATGGCTAAATGATGAGAAAAAACTAAGAATAGCGAGAGAAACAAGAGAGATTTATGCACCATTAGCTAATCGACTAGGAATAAACAGATTTAAATGGGAATTAGAAGATTTAGCTTTTAAATTCCTAGAGCCTAAAGAATATCTAGATCTTAAAGATCAAATCGCCGTTAAAAGAAGTGATAGAGAAAAAAGATTAAAAGTAACTTTGAATCTTATGAAGGAAAACTTGATTTCAGCGGGTTTGAAAAATTTTGAAATAACAGGAAGGCCAAAACATCTTTATGGCATCTGGAGCAAAATGGAAAGACAACAAAAGCATTTTCACGAGATTTATGATGTTGCTGCCCTAAGAATTATCGTGGACAATTCAGATAGTTGTTATAGAGCTTTAGCAGTTGTTCATGATACTTTCAAGCCAATTCCAGGTAGATTTAAAGACTATATAGGATTACCAAAACCCAATGGATATCAGTCCTTACACACATCTGTGATTGGAAGACATCGACCTATTGAAGTTCAAATTAGAACTACTTCGATGCATCAAATTGCTGAATATGGTATTGCCGCTCATTGGCAATATAAAGAGGGTGGTTCTCCTGCTAAAAGTAATGCCGAGAGATTTAATTGGCTAAGACAATTAGTAGAATGGCAACAAGAAGGTAATGAAAGGGATCATAATGATTATTTAGCTTCAATTAAAGAAGATTTATTTGATGAAGAAGTATTTGTAATCACTCCAAAAGGAGATGTTGTTGGTTTAAGGAAAGGATCTACCGCGATAGATTTCGCCTACAGAATCCATTCTGAAGTTGGAAATCACTGTAATGGAATAAGAATTAATGAAAAGCTTTCTCCATTATCTACAGCACTTCAAAATGGTGACTTCATAGAAATTCTGACAAGTAATAATGCTACTCCAAGCTTGGATTGGCTGAACTTTGTAGTTACGCCAACTGCTAAAAATAGAATTCGCCAATGGTATAAGAAAAGCCATCGTGATGAAACGATTAAAAGAGGTAGAGATTTACTTGAAAAAGAAGTAGGTAGAAACGGTTTTGATGCATTACTTTCTAGTGAAGCCATGAAAAAAGTTGCAAATCGATGCAATTTAAAAACTACTGAAGACCTTCTTGCATCTCTTGGTTTTGGTGGTTTAACTTTGCATCAAGTATTAAACAGACTAAGAGAAGAAATAAAATTACAGACAGAAGATGTAAAAAATGATTCTGAATCTGAAATAGCAAAATCTCTTAAAAGTAATAATAATTTATCCACTAATCAATCTAATACAGCAGCTAAATCACCAATTTCCGGGATAGAAGGTCTTGATTACAGAATAGGTAAATGCTGTTCCCCACTCCCAGGCGAAGATATTATCGGAACTGTGTCGCTCGGCAACCATGGGATAACTATACATAGGGAAGATTGTGAAAATGTAATACCAATTCCAATAGAAAGAAGATTACCTGTCGGTTGGAATCAAGATAATAAAACTGGCGATAATAAGTTTCCAATTCAGCTACGAATAGAAGTAATTGATCGAGTTGGAGTTCTTAAAGATATTCTTATGCGGTTATCTGATAAAGGTATAAACGTTAGTGATGCCAATGTTAAAACTGCTTATGGTAAACCAGCTATTATAAATCTTTGTGTAGGTCTTGAAAGTTATAATCAACTTCACAAAACAATTGAACAAATTAAATCAATGGCAGATGTTTTAGATATTGCCAGAGTTGGACAAAGTTAAGTTTAAAATCAGATCAATTTATCTTTTACTTTTTATCTTGTAGATAAAGAAAACAACACTGCCGCAAATCAATGCTAATAAAATACCTACACAAGATGAACCTAAGAGTAATTTTAAGGAAAAAATTCTACCTTGTTTCCATAAGTCATCAATAACTAAACTTTTTTCAAGAATTTTATTAGTGGGATTATTTAAAAAAATCGAACCAACTTTATAGTTAAAATAATAAAGTGGAATATAAGTAAAAGGGTTGCTGATCCAGGTACCAATTGCAGCTAGAGCAATATTGCCCTTAGCTATTTTCGCAAAAAATACTCCCATTAAAGTCTGAAAACCAAAAAATGGAAAGCAACCACTAAATACCCCTATAGCTAAACCTTTAGCATTAAAGAAAGGACTTCCATTCTGACTCCAAAATAATGATAGAATTTTCTTATAGGTAATATCTCTTTTAAATCTCATTCAGAAAGAAAATTTCAAAATTAAATTCTTGATAATCTTACTTAATTATCCATAACAAAGCGAGAGATGGATTCGATAGTTACTACAGAAGATACGATAGCCGCAATTGCTTCAGCTATAAGTATTGGGAAGGGAGGAGTTGCGATAATAAGAGTATCAGGGAAAGACGCAATAAATTCTTGCAAAAAGATTGTTCAAACTAAATCTAAATATGCATGGGAATCACATAGGGTTTTTCGTGGTTTTATTCAGGAAAATAAACAAAATAAATTTATTGATGAGGTTTTAATTTTAGTGATGAAATCCCCAAATAGCTTCACAGGAGAGGATGTAGTTGAACTTCATTGCCATGGCGGAATTATCATAGTAAATAAAGTTTTAAAGATATTACTATCTAGTAATTCTAGAGTTAGACTTGCAAACCCAGGAGAATTTAGTCAAAGAGCTTTTCTTAATGGGAAAATAGACCTTACTCAAGCCGAGTCGATTAATCAATTAATTAATGCAAGCAATACCAGAGCAGCAGAGTTAGCCTTTAGCGGGGTTCAAGGAGAAATAAAGAAAAAAATTGATGATATTAAAAATGACCTTATAAATCAACTTTGCGAAATAGAAGCGAGAGTTGATTTTGAAGAAGACTTCACAGATTTTGATTACACCAAATATCTAAAAAACATTAAAAAAGTCAAAGAAAAAATAGAATTACTAATAGAAAATGCAAAAAGAAATTCATATATTCACAATGGAATATCCATTGCGCTTATAGGTAAAACAAATGTTGGTAAAAGCTCTTTATTAAATTTACTTGCAAAAAAAGAGAAAGCAATCGTAACTAATATTCCCGGAACAACTAGAGATGTTATTGAAGTTAATTTAACTATTAATGATATTCCAATGAAAATAATTGATACTGCTGGCATAAGAGAAACTCATGAACAAATTGAAAGTATTGGAATTAAAAAAAGTTTTGGGAAAATAAAAGAGTCAGATTTTATAATTTATATTTATAGTCTTGAAGAAGGATTTAATGAAGAAGACAAAAAAATAATACAAGAAATTCCCAAAGAAAAATTAATTACTATTTTGGGCAATAAAAAAGATTTAATTGATTGCAAAAATATTAATTCAAATGAGTTAAAAAACACAATTCTTATGAGTATTAAGAATAATGATGGTGAAAAGTTATTAATAGACATAATTATAAAAAAATGCGGATTAAAACAAGTAGAAAATATCAATATATTTTTAAACGAAAGACATCTAACAAATTTGTCTGCTTGCTTATCTAATTTAAATGATACGGATGAAATAATTGAAAATAAATTGCCATTTGATTTGTTATCAATTGAGCTGAGAGATGGAATTCAAAACTTATCTAAAATAACTGGACAAGAATTAACAGAGGAACTTCTAGATAATATTTTTTCTAAGTTTTGTATTGGTAAATAAATTTGAGTTAAATTACATAGTGATATATAGTTGATTCTCTAGCTTCAGTTTAATTTTTATTAATTAATTATTTTTTAGTTTAGTGGATTTAAATACTCCAATAATAAGTAAAATCATTGATAATTGGATCGATGAAGATATAGGTAGGGGAGATCTTACAAGTCCCTCTATTATAGAAGAGAATGGTAATGCATATTGGATTGCAAAAGAGGAGGGTATATTCTGTGGGGTTGAAATTATAAAAGAAATTTTTAGAAAAATTGATTTAAAAATCAGTCCGAAATTTAATATCTCTGATGGAGATAAATTTGTTAAAGATCAAAAACTATTAGAAATACATGGACCTTCAAAAAGTTTACTCGCTAGTGAAAGGATCAGCTTAAATATAGCAATGCATTTATCTGGAATATCAACATATACAAAGAATCTTACAGATAAATTAGAAGGCACAAATATAAAATTAGCAGATACTAGGAAAACGACTCCCGGCTTAAGAATATTTGAAAAATATGCATTCAAATGCGGAGGTGGAGTGAATCATAGAATGGGATTATACGATGCTGCTATGATCAAAGAAAATCATATTGCATGGACAGATAATCTTAAGAATGCGGTACAAAAAATTCGCCTAAATTCGCCTTTTACAACTCATATCATAATTGAAGCTGAGAATATCGAACAGGCAAAAGAAGCAGTATTAGCAGGAGCTGATAGTGTCTTATTAGATGAACTTAGTCCTGAAACAATCAAAAAAAGCGTTCAAGAATTAAGAGATTTATCAATTAATAGCTTTAAAAAAGAAGTCAATAAAAATTTGATAATAGAAGTTTCTGGAATAAACCCTCAAGAAATTAGTAAATATCTAATAAAAGGTATTGATTTGATTTCAACAAGTTCTTCAATCACCAAAAGTAATTGGATTGATTTGAGTATG
>CACGER010000005.1 GCA_902572075.1 uncultured Prochlorococcus sp. | reverse complement strand
CGGTGAATTTAATTTAATGAATGCGATTCAAGCAATAACAATTTTGTATAAACTTAATTTTTCTTTAAAAGATTTATCAAAGTTAATACAATCTTTCCCCGGTGCTCCAGGGAGAATGGAGAAAATACAAATTGATAATAATGACGTTTTAAGATCTCTTCCAACAGTAATTGTTGATTATGCCCACACTCCTGATGGATTAAAAAAAGTTTTGCAATCAATTAAAAAACTTTGTGAAGGGAAACTAATAACTGTTTTTGGCTGTGGCGGAGATCGTGATCGTAGTAAAAGGCCTTTAATGGGATCAATAGCTGAAGAGTTGTCTGATCAACTTTTTATAACTTCAGATAATCCAAGATCAGAAGAACCCCAAAAGATAGTAAATGATATTTTGATGGGTATAAAAAAAAGAGAAAAAATAACAATTGAAATTGATAGATTTAAAGCAATAAATGAATCAATTAAATTTGCCAATAAAAAAGATATTGTTTTAATTGCAGGAAAAGGACATGAAGACTACCAAATTCTCAATGATAAAGTTATTAATTTTGATGATAGAAAAATAGCTTATAAATTATTAAAAGAAAAAAGTAAATCTCAATAAAATTTCCTTATCAAATAAGAAAGATCTTTACGCAAATCACTAGAAAAGTTTCTTAGAATCAATGAAGTTATTTTTAATAAAATGAAAGGCTTAGCCTTAGTTGTAGGTGCAGGTGGAATTGGAACACAACTAGCTAAAGATCTGAATGAAAGTGAAAAAGATTTAGATGTTGTTTTGTGTGGAAGAAAAAGTGAATTTAATCCTTTTTGGGAATTAGATATAGAGGATTCTCAATCTCTTTTGCAGTTGAAAAATAAAATATCAAATCATCCTTCAAAATTAAGGCTAGTTGTTAATGCTACAGGTAGACTTCATAGTGATTCTCTTCAACCAGAAAAAAGATTACAACATCTTGATAAAAAAAATATGATGGAAAGTTTTTCAATAAATGCCTTTTCTCCTATTTTATTAGCTAAAGCGATTGAAGAATTTATACCAAAAGATTTTGATTTTAATTTTGCAAGTATAAGTGCAAGAGTTGGTAGCATTGGAGATAATCAAACTGGAGGTTGGTATTCATATAGAGCTGCAAAATCTGCGCAAAATCAGTTTTTTAAATCTTTAAGTATTGAATGGGCTAGACGTTTCCCAAAGGCTATTATCACATTGCTTCATCCAGGAACAGTAGATACTGATTTATCTAGACCTTTTCATAAATTTGTTCCAGAACATAAATTATTTAGTAAAGAAAAATCCTCCAAATTCTTGATCAATATTATTAAAAATCAATCACCTGAATCTACAGGAAAATTTATTGCATGGGACAACTCGGAGATACCTTGGTAAACTGAATTTTTTTATATCAATAGATCTTTTTAAGTCAATATTTTTCTTATTTCTCTAGCAAGTAAATCAATCTCAGCTTCTGTAGTCATTTGATGAACGCATGCTCTAAACCATTTTGGATCTTCTAAAACTCTAATCCAAATTTTCTTTTCTCCAAGTTTCTTTACAAATTTATCCTTATCTTTAATATTTTCGATATTAAAACTAACAATCCCATTTAAATATTTTTTTTCTAAAACTAATTCAATTTCTTTTAATTTATTTAATTCATCCCAAAGTTTTACACTTAATTTTTTGATATTTTTGTTTTTTTCTTTTTCATGGCAGTCTTTATCCAAAAGATCTAAAGAATTTCGGAGCCCAGCAAGTAAAGGAATACATGAGGTAGCTATTTCAAATTTCCTTGCATCATCATGAAAAAGATTATCTGAAGGCTCATAAATGCCTTGTTCTTTTTTTAATGATTTCCATCCAATTATTGTTGGATCTGTTTCATTAATAAATCTATCTGAGACATAAATGGCTCCAAGTCCTTCTGGTCCACATGCCCATTTATGAGAAGTTATTGAATATAAATCAGAATAAAAAACTTCTTTTTCAATATTTATTTGCCCAAAGGTTTGAGCACCATCAACAAGTAAATAAGAATCTTCTCGATTATTTTTTAATTCGATAGAAATTTGTTTTAAAGGAATTTTATATCCAAAGTTCCATAAGATATGAGAAATAATTAGGATCTTAGTCTTACTATTTAGATTTTTCAAAATCTCTAAAATTATATTTTTTTCGTTTAGATTTTTAATTTTTTGGATTGGCAAAATTTTGAATATTAATTTATTTCTTTTGCAAAATTCTCGACTTGCAGCCACTACTCCAGGATGTTCACAGTCACTTATTAACAACTCTTCTCCCTCTTCTACTTTTATTCCCCAAAAGGGCAAAATCATACCGGAAGAGATATTTTCGGTAAAAGCTACATTCTTTGAATTGACACCTAATTTTTGCGCAATGATTCTTTTTGTGGTCAATATTTCTTTGTAAATAAAAGGCCACATATCATTGGTAAATGGTCCTAAATCTTGGATAATTTCCCAAGTTTTAACTATTGCTTCTAGAGAAGATTTTGGTAATGGTCCTTGACCGCCATAGTTGAAATAATACTTATTTTTTAATGCGGGTATTTGATCTCTTAGATTATTTCTCATGGAAATTTACATTATATTTTCAACTCTTGAATTTTTTTAAATGTTGCCTACTAAAGTTACTGTTCTAAATTCAATATCCTCAATTACCTTCCAAGGTTCAGCACTCCTTTCTGAAAATTTTAAATTTTTAAATCCTAGTTCTTTAAAATCACTTATCAACTCTGGCTCATACCATGCTCCACTAATACATCCTGTCCATAAATCATGATCATTTTGCAATCTTAAAGGAACTTTTTTGTTAGAGACGATATCGCTAATTGCAATTCTTCCATTATCATTTAAAACTCTTTTTATATTTCTTAGAAGGTTTTTTCTAGATTCTGGACTTACCAGGTTTAAAACGCAATTACTTAATATAATATCAACTGATTTATCTGCGATTAATGGATTTAAATCTTTATCTAATTCATCAAGTTTTTCAATTGAACCTTCTAGAAATTCTGTATTGTTGAAACCTATATTTTTTGTAACTTCTTTAGAGGCTGATCTTGATAAAGAAAGCATGTCAGGATTCTGATCAACTCCAATAACTTTCCCTTTCTTCCCAACAATTTGGGCACAAATGAAAGCATTTTTGCCGCTACCACTTCCAAGATCTAAGACTATATCATTTTTTTGAACATATTTTGTTGGATCACCACACCCGTAGTCTCTTTCTATAATTTCTTGAGGAATTGCTTCAAGTAAAACGGGATTAAACCCAACTGGTGTACAAAGACAACTTTCTTGTTCTTGTGCAGCTGAACCATATCTTTCTTGAATCGCATCTTTATGATCGAATTGACTAGATGTGTTTGTGTTACAGCAACTTTCAGACATATTTTTTAAGGGACTCTTGATAAATATAGCCAAAAAAAAAAGCCCCTGGAAAAGGGGCTTTTAATTTGTTTAATTAAATTATTTAGTGTAATTAACACCTCTGTAATTTAATTCTGCTTTTTCATTACTTGAAGAAGCGTCATCCATTCTGTTGGTGTATACGTTTCTTCTGTAGGTAAGTTCAACAAGTTGCTTTTTAGCAGCTTCTTTGTTTTGAACGTAGTTTTTACCTCTGTAAGTTAAAGTAGTCATGTTTCGATGTGACAACACGGCCATCCCCCGTTCCATGGTATGACTCGAACTGCGCCCTCAAAGAGGGTGAACGAAAAAGTAGCAATTGCTACCAAATTATTATAAGCGTATTTATCTAGGGATGTCTAGCTTTTACAAATAGAAACGAAGATTTAATGTTTTTTTAATTATTATCTTAGGTAAATTTTTTTATAAATAGTCTCTAAAAAGGTTTATGTTTATATTTGGTTTAATCTTCATGTAACTATTTATTTATGACAGGTTTTTTATATTTCTTGGGAAATACTTTAAGGTGGCCAGTGTTAAAGCCAAAAGAATTTTTTTCACTACATGCTTATTTTTCAATTATTTATTTAATAACTTTTACTTTGAGTAAATATGATGTAAGCCAATCAAATTTAGTTTTTACTTTAGGAATACTTGCACCTCTTTTAATCGCTATTGGTCAAGGACTTCCAATTGATTGCCTTGATATGGAATCATCTTTGTTGAAGGAATTAAAAACTAAATAATATATATTTCAGTTAAAAAATTTATAAAACCTGGACAACTTCGCTTATTTCAGGAATCATTTCTTTTAACTTTCTTTCAATACCCATTTTGAGAGTCATAGTACTACTTGGGCAACTACCACATGCTCCTTGAAGTCTGACTTTGACAATTGGACCATCTATTTCTGCAATCTCTACATTACCTCCATCTGAAATTAAAAAAGGTCTTAGTTCGTCAAGGACTTTTTCTACATTTTCGTTTGTTAGCGAGAGTGTTTCAGTACTCATAATTTTGGATTAACTTTATAATAAGCCTAGAAAGAAATCTGATTAATTGCAAAAAAGATAATTTTCTGTTGTGACTTCATCTAAAAATCCCACTAATGACAATAGCTACTTTGATGCAGTCTTAGTAGGAGCAGGGATAATGAGTAGTACTTTAGCCCTCCTAATTTCAGAAGTTTTACCAGATATAAAATTTCTTATCATAGAAAAATTAAATGGTCCAGGAAGTGAAAGTACTGGCGCTTTTAATAATGCAGGTACAGGACATGCGGCTAATTGCGAATTAAACTATACCCCTTTAGATGAAAAAGGAAATCTAAAAATAGATAAAGCGCTCTCAATAAATCGTTCTTTTGAGACATCCATGTCTTTGTGGGCCTCATTGTATGAAGCAGGGAAAATTGATATCAAGAAGTTTCTAAAATTTATTCCTCATATTAGCTTTGTTTCTGGTCAGGATAATATTTCTTTTTTAAAAAAAAGATTTCAGAAAATGACCGAAAATCCTGAATTTATCGATATGGAATTTTCTACATCTTTTGATGAAATTTCATCATGGGCTCCTCTAATAACAAAAGATAGAAATCCATCTACTCAAATTGCTGCTACCAGAATAGATAGAGGAACTGATATTAATTTTGAGGCTTTAACTAAAGAGTATTTATCATTAGTTTCCTCTAACAAAAATGTTGAAATTAGATACAAAACAGAATTAGTAGATTTAAAGAAAATTGATAAAAAACAATGGGAACTAGAAATAAGTAATGAAGGAAGAAAAACTTCAATTAGAACTGGCTATGTTTTTCTTGGTGCTGGTGGAAAAACAATAAATTATTTACAAAAATCAAAAATTCCAGAAGCAAAAATATATGGTGGATTCCCTGTTAGTGGGAAATGGCTTATTTGTGAGAAAAAAGATCTAACAGAAAAACATAACTCAAAAGTTTATGGTAAAGCTGATATTGGATCGCCACCAATGTCTGTGCCTCATTTAGATACAAGATGGATTGATAATAAAAAACTTCTTTTATATGGACCCTTTGCTGGATTTACAACGAAATTTCTAAAACAAAGTTCATACTTTGATTTATTTAGTTCAATTAAAAAGAATAATATTTTTTCTATGTTAGACGTTGGTTTCAGGAACAACGATTTAATTAATTACCTAATATCACAATCATTAAAGAACCATAACTCAAGAGTTGAGAATTTAAAGAATATGATGCCATCAGCTAATCCTTCTGATTGGTATTTAAAGAATGCTGGTCAAAGAGTCCAAATAATTAAAAAAACTGAAGGGGGTGGTTCTTTGAAATTTGGAACTGAGATTGTAAATTCATCTGATGGATCATTATCTGCTTTGTTGGGAGCCTCTCCGGGAGCAAGTACTGCGGTTTCAATTATGGTTGAGGTTCTAGAAAAATCTGTTTTATTTTTAAACGATAAGCATAATATTCAGAAAAAAATAAATGACTTAATTTATCCAGAACTATCAGTCTCTGAAAATTACAGTACCTTCATAAAAGAAATTAAAAAAAGAAATAATTCCATTTTTGGTTTCCATCCATAATTCTAATTAGCTAATATTAATCAAGATGCAATAAGAGGAGAATTTTTCTTTCTATATGACTGATATATCGGTTTCACAAATTAGAAATTTCTGCATAATCGCTCATATTGACCATGGTAAATCTACCCTTGCAGATAGGTTACTTCAAGATACTGGTACTGTGCAGCAAAGGGATATGCAAGAACAATTTTTGGATAGTATGGATCTTGAAAGAGAGAGAGGAATTACTATCAAGTTACAGGCCGCTAGGATGAAATATAAAGCTGACGATTCCCAAGAATATGTTTTGAACTTAATAGATACTCCAGGGCATGTTGATTTCTCTTATGAGGTTAGTAGATCTCTTCAAGCTTGTGAAGGCGCCTTACTTGTTGTTGATGCAAGTCAAGGAGTAGAAGCTCAAACCTTAGCTAATGTTTATCTTGCCTTAGAAAATAATCTTGAAATAATTCCTGTTTTAAATAAAGTTGATTTACCAGGGGCTGATGCTGAAAAAATAAAACAAGAAATAGAGGAAATTATTGGACTTGATACATCTAATGCAATAAATTGTTCAGCAAAAACTGGAGTTGGTATTAAAGATATTTTGGAAGCAATCGTAAGAAGAGTACCTTCTCCTCAAGATGAAATTAAACTACCTACAAAGGCACTGATTTTTGATTCTTATTATGATCCTTACAGAGGTGTGATTGTTTATTTCAGGGTGATATCTGGGTCTCTAAATAAGAGAGAAAAAATACTATTAATGGCAAGTAAGAAAAATTATGAACTAGATGAGATAGGAATAATGGCGCCTGATCAACAGCAAGTTGATGAATTACATGCAGGAGAAGTTGGCTATTTAGCTGCTTCTATAAAATCGGTTGCTGATGCGAGAGTGGGGGATACGATTACTCTTTTAAATTCACCTGCCAATGATCCTTTGCCTGGATATAAGACAGCAAATCCTATGGTTTTTTGTGGCTTATTCCCGACTGATGCTGATCAATTCCCAGATTTAAGAGTATCACTAGAAAAATTACAATTATCTGATGCGGCTTTAAAATATGAGCCCGAAACCAGTAGCGCAATGGGCTTCGGATTTAGGTGCGGATTCCTAGGACTTCTTCATATGGAGATTGTTCAAGAAAGATTAGAAAGAGAATATGACTTGGATCTAATCGTAACGGCACCATCAGTTATTTATAAAGTTAATTTAAATCAGCAGGAACATATCTTTATAGATAATCCTTCAACAATTCCTGATCCACAACTTAGAGAATCAATAGAAGAGCCTTATGTGAAAATGGAAATTTATGCTCCCAATGAATTTAATGGAACATTAATGGGTTTATGTCAGGAAAGAAGGGGAGTATTTATAGATATGAAATACATAACAACAGATCGAGTTACCTTGATTTATGAAATTCCATTAGCAGAAGTTGTTACAGATTTCTTTGATCAAATGAAAAGTAGAACCCAAGGTTATGCATCAATGGAATATCATTTGATTGGCTATAGAAAAAATGACCTTGTTAGATTAGATGTTCTAATAAATTCAGAAAGGGCAGATCCATTAACTTCTATTGTTCATAAAGATAAGGCTTATGGAATCGGCAGAAGTTTAGTTGAGAAATTAAAAGAACTTATTCCAAAACAACAATTTAAAATACCCATTCAAGCATCAATCGGTAGCAGGATTATTGCAAGTGAAAGCATAAGTGCTTTGCGAAAAGATGTTTTATCTAAATGTTATGGAGGAGATATTTCTAGGAAAAAGAAACTTTTAAAGAAACAAGCCAAAGGTAAAAAGAGGATGAAGGCAATGGGTAAAGTTGAAGTACCTCAAGAAGCTTTTATGGCAGTCTTGAAATTAAACCAGTAATTTCTTTTAATTTAAAATTTATAGCTATTTATTTTTAAAATAATTGGGTATATTTCATCTATATCTGTAAAAAAAGATTTTGGATATTAACTCATTTAATCATGTCGGCGCAAATATCAGAAAAGCTGGATTTTTAATTGTAATTTTTTATCTTCTTGTTGTTTTAATAATGAAATTTTTAGAGGCCAATAATTTTTTTGGCTATTCATTTTCAATGTTAAGCAATGATATCTTTGCCCCTCCTTCTCTTAATCATTTTTGTGGCACAGATAGATTAGGAAGAGATGTTTGCTTAAGAACTTTGCAAGGATCATCATTAGCGATAGAAGTTGTATTCTTAGCTATTCTTTTTTCATTAAGTTTGGGTTTGCCATTGGGATTATTAAGTGGATATTTTGGTGGTTTTTTTGATAAATGCTTATCACTAATAATGGATACTATTTTTTCAATACCTGTAATTTTGCTTTCAGTTGTTGTGGCTTTTGTATTGGGTAAAGGTATCCTTAACGCGGCTTTGGCATTGTGTATTGTTTACTCTCCTCAATATTTTAGATTAATCAGAAATCAGACAATATTGGTTAAATCTGAAACTTACGTTGAGGCAGCTCAAGTAGCAGGAGCTGATGTTAAAAAAATTATTTTTAAATATATTCTCCCAAATGTAATAACACCATTGCCTATTCTGCTTACCCTAAATGCTGCAGATGCTGTTTTAGTATTAGGAAGTTTAGGATTTTTAGGCCTTGGCGTTCCTGCAGATGTCCCAGAGTGGGGAAGTGATTTAAATCTGGCTCTTGCCGCTTTACCTACAGGTATTTGGTGGACGGCTTTGTTCCCAGGTTTGGCAATGTTTTTTTTAGTTTTAGGTCTTTCTTTTATAGGAGAGGACCTTGAAGAAATTTTTGATATTCAAAATTCTGAATAAATTTAGTTATCTGTAGCCGGATCAATTTCTCCTTGATCATTCAACTTTGGATATTCTTTAGCTGATTTTTTATACACCGCAGCTAATTCTGGGTAACACCATTCAAAAAGTGTTTTTTGATATTCATGCATATTTAACCCTTCTCCATTAGCGGGCAATATACCTTTATTTTTTCTTTGACGAACAGCTTCAAATAATAATATAGAAGCAGCAACTGAAACATTCAGAGATTGAACCATACCTCTCATAGGTATAAAAATTGATTGATCAACCATTGATATAAGTTCATTACTTAGTCCCCATTTTTCTGCTCCTAAAACAAAACATGTATTTTGAGAATAATCAAAATTTTTATAATCTACTGATTCACTATTAAGAGTCGTTCCATATAATTTAAAACCCTTATTCTTTAAATCAGATATTGCTTTGATAGTGTTTTCATGATTATTCAGTTTTACCCATTTTTGACTCCCTTGAGCAGTACTATTAAAAGTCTTAACGGCATTCGTTTTGCTAATAAAATTTGCTTCGAAAACTCCTGCTGCATCACATGTCCTTAATATCGCAGATAAATTATGTGGTTTATTGACATCCTCAACTAAAACAGTCAAGTTTTTCATTCTGCAATCTAAAACACTTTTGATTCGTTCAAATCTTCTTGGCAAAATTGACATTTATAATTTTTTCACACTTTTAAATTATATTCAAAAAATATTGATTACCTATTAAATCTCTTGGTTTATAATATTTTGGTAGTTTAAATTAACTCAATGGCATACATAGAATGGGACTATACAGTAATAACAAGTATGGTAGAAAAACAAGGGTGGGATTTGCCTGATCGTGAATCGGAAGAATGGAATAAATTTAACGATGAATTAGGAGAAAAAATGAGAGGTGTTGGACTTATTTTTGAAAAATATTGTAAATTTACTCCTGATGTAGGAGAAGGAGTTCATCTTCTAGATGAATGATCATGAATAATTTTAAACCATTGATGTATCCCTTAATCAATGGCTTATTAATTAATAAGATAATATAATTTAACTAAATTAGAACTGGCAATTATTAAGGCTTTATAAAGTTTGTACTCTAAAAAAAATTTTTTATTCCACAAAAAAGTTATTTAATTTCTATATTTGAATAAAAATATGAAAAATAAATTAACTTTTTTATTCGATGGTGGATGCCCACTTTGTTTGAGAGAAACAAATTTTCTAAAAAAAAGAGACACCTTAAATCAAATTGCATTTATAGATATTAATAGTAAGGATTATGATCAAAGTCTTTTTTATGACATCTCATATTCAGAAGCCATGTCAAACCTGCATGGGATTATTGAAAATGGTGAAATTATTAGGGGACTAGATGTACTTGCATATTCTTATGAATTAGTTGGTTTAGGTTGGGTTTATTATCCCTTGAAGATTAAGCTCTTATCTCCATTATTGAGATTGGTTTACAGATATTGGGCAAAATATAGACTTCAAATTACAGGTAGATCAAATATTGAAAAATTTTGTACCTCACAATGTGAACAATAAATATGGAAAGTATTGATATAGACAGAATAATAGAAATGTGTTGGGAAGATAGAACACCCTTTGAGGCTATCGAGTATCAATTTGGTTTAAAAGAGGAAGATGCGATAAAAATTATGCGTCAAAATCTTAAACCCAAATCTTTCAAAGTCTGGAGAAAGAGAGTTTCGGGAAGGAATACAAAACATATGGCCCTTAAAGATTCAACTAGATTTAAATCTACTCATAAAAGAAAATTATAAATTTTGAAAAATCTTCCTACTAAAACTTGTCCTGTTTGCAATAGGCCGTTTGAGTGGCGTAAAAAATGGAAAAATTGTTGGGATGATGTTATCTACTGTTCAAAAAGATGCAGTCAGAGGAAGTCGCAAAGATGAAACAAGTATCAATTATTTTCCCGAATCAACTTTTTAGAGAAAGCCCAATCTTAAAAATAAATTGTGAAGTTTTGATTTTGGAAGACTCATTATTCTTTGGAAATGATAAATTTCATAAATTAATTAACCATAAAAATAAGTTGGTTTTTCATAGAGCATCTATGCTCGCTTATAAAAATTATTTAGAAATATCTGGCTTTAAAGTCTTATATATCGAAAACAAGGATAATTTTTCTACAGTTGATTACTTATCAGAATTAATTAAAAATAAATATCAGAAAATAAATCTCATTGACCCTCATGATTTTTTAATAATGAAGAGAATTAATAATTTTGTTGAAAGTAATAATTTAGCTTTAAATATTTTGCCTTCTCCTATGTTTATGAGCAGTCAAGATTTAAAAGATTTATTTGCATCAAATGCAAAAAAACCACTTATGGGGAGATTTTATGAGAATCAAAGAAAAAGCCAAAAGATATTAGTTAATCCTGATGATACACCTGAAGGTGGTAAATGGAGTTTCGATGAAATGAACAGAAAAAAATTACCAAAAAATATAAATATTCCTCATATACCTAAATTACAAAAAAATAAATTTGTAGTTAATGCAGAAAGGTCATTAGACAATTTTGATATTGAGTTTATTGGAGAAAGTAATAACTTTTTATATCCAACTAATTTTGAAGAGGCAGATGAATGGTTAAATGATTTTTTTAAACATAGATTTTTCTTATTTGGAGATTATGAGGATGCTATTTCTAAAGAAAATTCTTTTTTATGGCACAGTTTACTTTCTCCTCTTTTAAATAGCGGCTTATTAACCCCAAATGTAGTAGTAAATAAAGCATTACTTTTTGCAAAAAATAATAATGTTCCTATTAACTCTTTAGAGGGTTTTATTCGTCAAATTATTGGATGGAGAGAATTTATTTGCCTCGTCTATAAAAAGTACGGAACAAAGATGCGAAATAGTAATTTTTGGAATTTTGAAGATAAGCCAATTCCAAAATCTTTTTATCAAGGAAATACAGGAATCGAACCAGTAGATGTTGTTATAAAAAATATTATTAAATTTGGTTATTGTCATCATATTGAGCGGCTAATGATTCTTGGCAACTTTATGCTTCTATGTAGAATTCACCCTAACCAAGTTTATAAGTGGTTTATGGAAATGTTTATTGATTCCTATGATTGGGTTATGGTCCCAAATGTTTACGGAATGAGTCAGTTTAGTGATGGTGGTATCTTTTCAACAAAGCCATATATATCAAGCTCTAACTATGTAAAAAAAATGTCTAATTTTAAAAGTGGCCCATGGTGTGAAATATGGGATGGCTTATTTTGGAAATTTATTAAAGATAATGAAAGCTTTTTTAGAAAGCAATATCGTCTGGCAATGTTAACGAGAAATCTCGATAAAATGTCAGAGGAAAAATTAAATAATCACTTAAAAACGGCCGATAAATTTTTAAGAGATATTCAATAAATTAAGAGTACTAACCTACAGTTGTCTTTGAAAAATTAAAAGAATATTATGTGGTGAAGAAATATTAAGTACGGATGTTAAGTTATAAAAATATTAGCTTTATCTAATGGAAATTGGAACACTTTTTTTAAAAAGTAATTCGACAGGAATTATAACTTTTTCTGAATTAGATTGGATAACTACCCATCAATCTAACTTCACTAGGTTGGAGGAATCCATAGCAATTAAATTAGGCAGAATGCTTGATGCAGGATCTATCAATGTTGGTTGCCGTTTGAAATCCTGAATAAGTTTTTATTTTAATAATGAAGTATCAAAAAGAGAAAAAAATATTTTTTCGTGAAAATTCATTCTTTAAATATCTTTCTTTTTTTAGGATTTAATCTTTCACTTATTTCTATCTTAGGTTTTATTTGGTTTAATTCTGCATTTGAAAAAGTAGTTTAAATTTTTGAATTTTTTGTATATTAAAGTTATCTTTAAAAAATTAATTATATTTTGAGCATAGGATATTTACAAAGAAAGGCATCTTGGGAAATTTTATTAAAAGTTAGTTCTGGTGATTTTTCTGATCATGCTCTTGAAAAGGTTTTAAAAAATTATCAATTTAATTCTCTTGATATAGCTTTTATCACGGAATTATCTTTTGGATGCATAAGGTATAGAAAATTTCTTGATCTTTGGACGGATCATACATCAAAAATTACTCATAAAAAGCAGCCTCCAAAGTTAAGATGGCTTCTACATATAGGTCTTTATCAACTATTGAAAATGGATAAAATCCCATTTCCTGCTGCTATTTCTACCACTGTAGAAGTAGCTAAAAAAACAGATTTAAATGGTTTAGCGGGAACAGTAAATGCGATATTGAGAAATGCATCAAGAAAATTAGAACAAAAAATCTTTCCGGAATTATCTTCTGATAGAAAAGAAAGAATTTCATATCTTGAATCATTTCCACTATGGCTTGTGAAGGATCTTTATAAATGGTTCGGCAATAGCGAGGGTGAAAATATCATTAAGGCATTTAATAAAAAACCATCAATTGATTTGAGAATTAACCAATTAAAAACTAATTTAGATAACTTTTTGAAAGTACTGCATGAAAATAAAATTGATGCTGAAATTATTAAAGATTTACATAATGGAATTACTTTAAAATCTAATCCAAGATCTATAAAAAATTTACCAGGATATAGTGATGGACTTTGGACAATTCAAGATAGATCTTCTCAGTGGATAGCACCTCTCTTAAATCCAAAAGAAGGTGAAAAGATTTTAGATGCTTGTGCAGCTCCAGGAAGTAAGTCCACCCACCTTGCAGAATTAACAAATGATACTGCTGAAATCATTGCCGTAGATAGATCAGCAAAAAGATTGAAAATACTGCAATCAAATTTAGAAAGGTTAAATTTGAAATCTGTTAATACCATTAAGGCTGATGCTACGAGTTTGATTGAATTAAATCCTAAGTTTATATCTTATTTTGATAAGATTTTATTAGATGCTCCATGTTCAGGGATTGGAACTCTTTCCAGGAATCCAGATTCTAGATGGTCTTTAAGCAAAGAAAAAATAAAATCTTTAACTTTATTACAGGAAAAACTTTTGGAGAGTATTTTTCCTCTTTTGAAAAAAGATGGTACTTTAGTTTATTCAACTTGTACTATTTGTCCCGATGAAAATAATCGATTAATTGAACGATTTATTGAAAAAAACAAAACTTTAAAATTGGTTAGCCAAAAGCAGATTTTACCTAACTTGGATTATCCTGGTGATGGATTTTATTCTGCAATAATTTCTTATAAATCTTAAAATATAATTTATTTTTAAATTGGAATTTTAAAAATTTCAGATATGAACTTTTTCCATAAATAAGCTGCATTCCCACTAGATAATTCAGATTCCTTGTTATCGTCGTAACCTATCCAAATCCCTGTTGTAAGGTTATCAATGGAACCAATAAACCAGAGATCTTTATTTCCATCAGATGTTCCTGTTTTCCCATAAATTTTCTTTCCTTTTATAGAGGCTGCTTTTGAAGTGCCTTCTTTTACAGATTTTTCAAGAAGTTTATTTATTTTCTTGTTTATTTTTAAATCTAATATTTTCTTGGAAATAGATTTATTTTCCCAAATAGGTTGTTTTTTAAATAATTCTATTTTTTCTATGATTTCAGGGCTTTGAATCTTCCCATTATTGTTTATTGCAGAATATGCATTTGTGATGTTTAAAAGATTATCTCCGTAGGCGCCAATAGCTAATGATGGGAATTCCTCAAACTCTTGCTCATAACCTAGTCCAAATGAATTAGCTAAATTAATAATATTTTTTAAGCCGATTTTTTTTGCTATTGATATTGGAACGATATTTGATGAACTTTTAAATGATTCAATCAAAGATATTGAACCTCTATAATCTTCTGAAAAATTTTTTGGGCAATAACTTTCCCAGCATATTTCTAAGTCTTCAAATTTATCGCTTAATTTTATTCCCTCTATTAAAGCAGCAGCATAAGGGATTATTTTAAAAGTAGAACCTAAAGGTCTTACAGATGAAATTACTCTATTGTATTCATTAATTGATGGATTTTTGCTGGTTATCATTGCCCTGATTAGTCCTGTGTTTGATTCGATAGATAACAGACCAAATTCAAGTTCTTTAGGCCCTGCGTATCTTGATATTTTTTGACCTTTTTCTTGCCAATCTTTTTTGATAGAAGATTTAATTCTTAAAAACTTATAATCATTTTTACTTCCAATTTTTTTATCTGTTTCCTGAAGAATAAAGTTTATTAATAATTTATCATCTAAAAAATTATCAGCTGTTTGATAATTTAACTTTATTTTTTCTTTAATAGCTTTATTCTTATTTGCAAGAGAAATATATCCGTCAACATACATTGATTCAAGAACTTTATTTCTATTTTTAATAGCCAGTTCTAAATTTTGATAAGGTGAATAAATTGATGGAGCTGGAGCTAATCCTGCAATTAATGCGATCTCTGATAATGTCAATTCTTCTATAAATTTTCCAAAATAAACTTGGGCAGCCTCGTCTACCCCGTATGCTCCTGATCCTAGATAAATATTATTTAAATATAATTTTAAAATTTGATTTTTGTTATATCTAAATTCAAGAATGAGTGATATAAATATTTCTTTGATTTTTCTTTGAAAACTTAAATCATTATTTAGAAAAAGTAATCTAGCAACTTGTTGTGTAATCGTACTTCCTCCCTCTTTAACATAACCACTTCTGATATTTTGAATAATGGCACGAGAAATACTTTTTAAATCTATTCCATTATGTTTATAAAATCTTTTATCCTCAGAAGATATAAAAGAATGTTTAAGAAAAAATGGAATTTTATGATAACTATTATCTATTTCAAATTTGCGGCTTAATTTGCTTAGTATCTTATTATCAGAAGATGATATTACATAAGAATATTTGGTTCCCCGAAACTTTTTATTTTTAGATACATCAAATTTTAATGTACTAAATATTAGACTAAAAAAATAAAATGATATTCCAGAAAAAATTAATATTGGAATTATTAAAACAAAAGATTTGAATTTAATCTTTTGCACCTTAAGCAACTAAAAAACTATGTCCTATCGCTAAAGCTGTAACTAACATTCCAGTTATAAGAAACGGTTGGGCACTTGCTTGATATTTAACATCAAACTTTAGAGGGTCTCTTAGTAACCACATTTCTTGAAATGTAATTTGTGGAATTACCAATAAAACCAAGATTACAGAGGCTAAATGTTGACCAATAATGACTAATACTATCACCATTGCTAATTGAAAAATGTCAATCAGTCCTGCACTTATTCTACTTGCATTTTTAATTCCAAATACTACTGGTAGAGAATTTAAGCCTAGCTTTGAGTCTCCTTCAACACTTTTGAAATCATTAATAACAGCAATTCCAAGTCCTGAGAGGCTATAAGAAAGTGTTAGTATCGCCGTCACGATAGTTAATTTCCCAAACAAGGCTTGTCCTGCCCACCAAGGTAATGCTATATAAGATGCCCCTAATGCATAATTTCCAAGCCAACCATTCTGTTTTAATTTAAGTGGCGGAGCAGAATATATATAACTAACAAAGGAACCTCCTAATGCCAAAAGTAAGACGGAGGGGAAGCTGTGCTTAGCATATAAATCTAATAGAAAAGCAACTATTAAACCTGCGATAAGTAATACCCAAATTTGTATTTTTACATCTTTAATTGAAATTTTGCCAGAAGGAATTGGTCTATTTGGCTCGTTAATTGCGTCAATTTCTTTATCAAAAAAATCATTTATGGTTTGGGTATAACCAGCCAGAAGTGGTCCACTCATCAACATACATGCTAATGAAGCTAGGACATTGCTAAATGTCCATTCAAAATTCCCACTTGCAGCTGCTCCACAAATAACTCCCCATATCAAAGGGATCCACGTTATGGGTTTCATTAACTGTATACGGAGTTTCCATATACTTGATGTTTCAGAGGCACCCTTAATTCCTAATAGTTGTTTTGGATCATTCACTTTACTCTTTAACCTTTCTCAATTTCTTCTGGGAAAAACCAATTTTGCTCACCATTCTGAAATTTTGCGGTGATCCCAATACTTCTACCGTCTGTCATTTTATAGCCTGTTATCACGGCTTTAGGATTCGTGGATATTTGATCGATTAATTTAGCTGGTAGTCTATCTTTTACTTTGTTAATGTTAATTTTGATTTTACTACCGATTTTGGGTAATAATTTTGTTTCAGCCATAAGAGGTAAAATGGAAGCTATTATGCAAGATTAACAGCATTTGGACAATTTTTACTAAAATGGTAGCTCTTCGTTTAATTCCTTGTTTAGATGTCGCCAATGGCAGAGTAGTTAAAGGGATAAATTTTGTTAACTTGAGAGATTCAGGCGATCCTGTTGAATTGGCTTGTAAATATTCTGATGAAGGCGCTGATGAATTAGTATTTTTAGATATTAGAGCAAGTGTGGAAAATAGGAATACATTAGTTGACCTTGTTTCTAGGACAGCAAAATCAGTAAAAATCCCTTTTACAGTAGGTGGGGGTATTGATTCTGTTTCTTCTATCAATGATCTTTTAAGAGCAGGAGCGGATAAAGTGAGTTTGAATTCCTCAGCCGTAAGAAATCCTGATTTAATTTCTGAAAGTTCTAAAGAATTTGGTACTCAATGCATCGTTATAGCAATTGATGCTCGAAGAAAAGTTAATAAGTTTGGTGAGTGGGAGGTATATGTCAAAGGAGGGCGAGAAAATACTGGTATAGATGTATTAAGTTGGGCAAAGAAAGTTGAGGAATTAGGTGCGGGGGAAATATTGCTTACTTCAATGGATGGTGATGGAACACAGAATGGATATGATTTGAATTTGACGGAAACCGTTGCAAATATTGTTGATATCCCAGTAATTGCTTCTGGAGGGGCAGGCTCTCTAGAGGATATCTATGATGTTTTCAAAGAGGGCAGGGCATCAGCTGCACTTTTAGCATCATTACTTCATGATAAGAAACTTACTTTAAAAGAAATAAAAACTTTCCTCCTCGAAAAAAAACTTCCAATTAGACCATATGAATAAAAAATTTACTTTAAACCCAAAAAGAAATAAGCTTAAAATTTAAAATGAAATTCACAAAAGCTATCGAGGTCAAAAATATATTTAATAAAATTTCTTATAAATATGACTTTTTAAATAATTTATTAAGTTTTGGGCTGCACAGATTATGGAAAAGGAAATTAGTTAATTTATTGGAACCTTTAAATGGTGAAGATTGGGCTGATTTGTGCTGTGGAACTGGAGATTTAGCATTCTTAATTTCTGAGAGAGTTAGTCCAATGGGCTCAATTACTGGAATTGACAGTGCAGAGGATATCTTAAATATTGCAAAGAAAAAATCAGAGTTTAAAAAAAATAAATATATTAAGTGGGAAATTCGAGATGTATTAGAAATTAATGATTATTCAAAAAATTTTGATGGAATTTGCATGTCATATGGACTAAGAAACTTGAATAATGTTGAAGAAGGAATAAAAAAAGTTTTTTATCTTTTGAAGGATAACGGAAGGGCAGGATTTTTGGATTTTAATCACTCAACAAAGGGTTCTTTATCCAATATATTTCAGGAAATTTATTTGAGATTTATTGTGGTACCCATTTCGCGGCTTTTTAATTTAGGTCCAGAGTACGCATATATTGAAAAAAGTATTAGAAATTTTCCAAAGAAAAATGAGCTTTTAAATATTGCTTTGGAAGTTGGATTTGAAAAAGCTGAATATAGGACTATTTTGGGGGGACAAATGGGCATACTAATTTTAACTAAATAAAGAATTTAGTTATTTATTTTTCTCCAACATAAAGAACACTTTCCCCATCTTTTGATTTCGCCCTCGGGAGTCGGGGATTTACAGAGAGTACAAATGCACATATTATTTTGATGGATTCTGCTTGGATGCGCTGCCCAAACTATCTTTGCATTAGTATCTTTGATATTTTTATTTTTAATTTCATAATTTTGTATTATTTTTATTTCATTCAAAGTTATTCCAATTTCCTCGATTCTTTCTTTTAATTTATGCTTGTTATAAATTAAAGCTTGGCGCCACTGTGGATGATTTACTGCAATAGTAAGTATTTTTTTTTCAATATTTAATGGTTTGCATTCTTGAGATAGTTCTAGGCCGATTAAGTTCTTCCAGTTTTCGTTGATTTTAGAAAGTTTATCTAAGTCTCCCCATGATTTTTTGAAATTGTCAAGACAATTTTTTAATGGATGTGGATTCCTTCTATTCACTATTGGCAAATACTTTTTGTCCAATTTGTAAAATTTACTTATTAAGACTAAAGTTAATATAATCTTCAAAAAGATGCTCGTTGTTTTAATAAAGAATTTTGAAAGTTATTGGATCTGCATCTAAGACAGTTTTTTACTTAAAAAAAATCCAGGGTCAATATCCAACTTGGAGACTTCTTTACAAAATAAAATGTAAAAGTACCGAAAATGAGCTAACAAACTTGCTTGGATATTCTGAAATAAAGAAAAATCAGCCACTAGCAGTAATCGCCAGAGAACAGTTCTCGGGGATTGGCCAAAACTCAAAAACTTGGGTTTCTCCAAAAGGCGGGATTTGGTTAAGTGCAGCTTACCCAATATTTTCAAAAGAATTTGCATGTCAAATATTTAATTTGTCTTTAGGTATTAAGTTGTGTGAAATGCTTAGACAAGAGAATATAAATGTTTGTTTGAAATGGCCAAATGATATTTTTTTTGGTTCAAAAAAGTTGATTGGATTTTTACCAAGGGTGATAACAAGAGGCAAAGAAATTATCTATGTAAGAGTAGGAATTGGTATGAACGTTTTAAATTACACTCCATCAGAAGGCATTTCATTATCAAAAGTACTTCAAACTAAGAATATTAATCATCATTATTGGACAGCCAAAGTTCTTAAAGCTTTTTATGATGCTATTGAATGTAATAAGAAGAAAGAATATGTGATTAAATCTGCAAATAAGTTTCTTACTAAAAGTTTTTTACCTAGTGGTTACTGTCCTCATACGTGGAAAATTAAAGATATTGATGTCAATGGGAATTTAAGAATTAAAAATGAAACTCAACTGAAGGTAATTAGACTGTTTTGAATTTAATTAACTTTTAATTCAATTATTCTTCCATCCTTAAATTTGGCTATTTTTTTTGCGCGATTCGCAACTTCATCTTCATGGGTAACTAAAACTATAGTTATTCCAGATTCATGCAGTTTGTCAAAAAGATCTAATACATCTTCAGTGGTTTTTGAATCTAGTGCTCCAGTAGGTTCGTCTGCCAACAAAATTGCAGGGTTATTGATAATAGCCCTCGCGATAGCAACTCGTTGTTGTTGACCTCCAGATAATTGGTTTGGACGATTATTCATTCTTTCTGAAAGGCCAACTTTTTTTAAGGCATTCTTACCACGCTCTAATCTTTGTTCAGGATCAATACCGGCATAAATCATCGGCAAAGTTACGTTTTCAAGTGCAGTTGCGTCTGAAAGAAGATGAAATTGTTGAAAAACGAAGCCTAATTTTTGGTTGCGTATTTCCGCGAGCTCATCATCAGATAAATTCTCAACAGGAATGCCATTTAATTTATAGATGCCTTTAGATGGTCTATCTAGACATCCAATAATATTCATAGCTGTACTTTTGCCTGACCCACTAGCTCCCATTACAGCTAAATAATCACCTTTATAAATTTCTAAGTTTATGCTGTCTAAGGCTTTTACAGTTAGATCCTCTTTTCCATATGTTTTAGATATATTTTCTAAACTAGCGACTTTCTTAGACATTTATTGAAGAATTCTTCTAGGAAATTTTATTTGCTGTAGCAATAATATCCTGTAAGAAAGGAGTTTCTGAAACCGCTGTATTAGCTAATTTAAAAAGAGGATTAGAAAGGATTCCTCCAAGAGCAGTTACTGCGATGCAAGTATAAAGTGCAATTCTCAAGGGAGGTAATCCCACAATTCCCCAATTAATTTCAGGATATGATTTGACTATTTCAGAAGCTTCCTGTGGTTCTTTAACAACCATCATTTTTATCACTGAAATGTAGTAATAAATAGATATAACTGAAGTTACTAATCCAACTATTACTAATAGATATTGATGATTTGCCCAACCTGCAAAGAACAAGTATATCTTTCCAAAAAATCCTAACATTGGAGGTAAACCTCCAAGAGAGAGAAGACAAAGGCTTAAGCCTAATGTAATGAGAGGATCTTTTTGGTAAAGTCCTGAGTAATCAAGAATTCTGTCAGAACCAGTTCTTAGTGAGAAAAGTATTACACAAGAAAATGCACCCAAATTCATAAATAAATATGCAGCTAAATATAAAACAGCTGCTGATAAACCATCTTGTGTGCCAGAAACTATTCCAATCATTACAAACCCGGCTTGTCCAATAGAACTGTAAGCTAGCATCCTTTTCATTGAGGTTTGAGCTAGAGCTACAACATTTCCTAGAGCCATGCTTAATATGGCCAAAATGGAAAATAAAAGTTTCCATTCTTCGTCAAAAGAAGAGAAAGTTGTGCTTAATATTCTTATTGCAAATGCAAAGCCTGCTGTTTTTGAACCGACAGATAAAAAAGCTACTACTGGTGTAGGTGAACCCTCATATACATCTGGAGTCCATTGATGAAAGGGAACAGCAGCAATTTTAAATGCAACTGTTGATAAGACAAATACAAGAGCTAGTGACGTAATGAAGGATGGCTTATTGATTATCTCTAAACCTATTGTCGCTAAGTTTGTTGAACCACTTAATCCATAAAGAAAAGAGGATCCATATAAATAGACAGCAGCAGCAGCTGATCCAACAAGGAGGTATTTTAAAGCCGCCTCTGAACTTCTTGGGTCTCTCTTGAGATAACCAGAAAGTAAGTAGCTTGCTACGGATAAAGTTTCCAAAGATATAAATACACTAATAAGATCAGTAGATCCACACAAAAGCATTGCTCCAAGGGTGGCCGAAAGAACTATCGCAGCAAACTCGCCAATAGGGCTACCACTTTGTTCTGTATATCGCCAGCTTATAAGTAAAGATACTAAGGTTGATAAAGAAATTATTGCTCTAAATGCGATTGCTAAATTATCTGAATTAAAAGACCCGAGGAATGCGATTTCTACCGGATTACTCCATTGCAATGCCAAACTAACAAGAGAGCTTCCAATCGATAAATAGCAAATTATTGGTGCCCATTTTGATGCTGTTTTTTCTCCAGCTAAATCTACAAGAAGTGTTCCAACAATACCTAGTAAAATAAAAGCCTCTGGAATAATGGCTTGAGCATTTAAATTAATTGTAAAGATTTCGTTGGGCACTTTATTAAATTGGATTAAATTAGATGTTTGATTGTAAGGGTCTAAGAGTTAATCTTAACTTGATTATAATTTGTAGGTATGATTTTTGAAATTTTAAGAAGAAATTACTTGAAAAAGCTTCAAATAATCATAATATGCCCTAACTGAACAAAAACACCAATTTTTGAAGTAAACCTTGGATCACACACTTGTTATTGTTGAAAGTCCCACCAAAGCAAAAACTATAAGAAAGTTTTTGCCTTCTAATTATGAAGTTCTCGCTTCAATGGGACATGTAAGAGATCTTCCAAAAGGAGCTGCTGAAATACCTGCTGCGGTTAAAAAGGAAAAATGGTCAAGGATAGGAGTTAATACAACAGAAGATTTTGAACCACTTTATATAGTTCCAAAAGATAAGAAAAAGGTTGTTAAAGAGTTAAAAGATGCATTGAAAGGTGCGACCCTGCTATTACTGGCAACTGATGAAGATAGGGAGGGAGAGAGCATTAGCTGGCATCTCATGCAAATACTTAAGCCTAAAATACCAACTAAGAGAATGGTTTTTCATGAAATCACTAAAAAGGCAATTAATAAAGCTTTAGACCAAACAAGAGAAATTGATATGGAACTTGTTCAGGCTCAAGAAACAAGAAGAATCTTGGACAGGCTTTTTGGATATGAATTATCTCCTTTACTTTGGAAGAAGGTAGCCCCCCGACTATCTGCTGGTCGTGTGCAATCAGTTTCTGTAAGGCTTCTCGTTAGAAGAGAGAGAGAAAGAAGATCCTTTAAAAAAGCTAGTTACTGGGGGATTAAAGCTTCCCTTGTAAAAGATAATATTACTTTCGAAACTAAATTATTCAGTTTAAAGGGTCAAAGAATTTCTAACGGTTCTGATTTCGATGAACAATCTGGAAAGTTAAAAGAAGGAAACAAATCTTTAATAATTGGAGAAGAACAAGTAAATGATCTTTTGAGGACTTTTTCCTCAGAAGATTGGTTAGTTTCAAAAATCGAAAAAAAGCCATCCACTCGTAAGCCAGTTCCTCCATTTACAACTAGCACATTACAACAAGAAGCAAATAGGAAGCTTCGTTTGTCTGCAAGAGAAACTATGAGATGTGCACAAGGGCTATATGAGAGAGGGTTCATAACATATATGAGAACTGATTCAGTTCATCTTTCCGAACAAGCAACAAGAGCTGCTAGAGAATGTGTAAGTTCTATGTATGGAAAAGAATATTTATCTAACTCACCAAGACAATTTAATTCAACTGCAAGAAATGCTCAAGAAGCACACGAAGCTATTAGGCCGGCAGGTGAGGTATTTAAAACTCCAAAGGAAACTAATCTAACTGGTAGGGACTTATCACTTTACGATTTAATTTGGAAAAGAACTGTAGCTAGTCAAATGGCGGAAGCTAAGCTAACAATGATCAATGCTGAAATTAGCGTAGGGGATGGACTATTCAAATCGAGTGGGAAAAGTATTGATTTCGCAGGATTTTTTAGAGCTTATGTCGAGGGAAGTGATGATCCAAGTTCATCCCTTGAACAACAAGAAATTATACTCCCAAACTTAACAATTGGAACATGTCTTGAAGTTACTAATAAGGAATCTACTTTTCATGAAACTAAACCTCCTGCAAGATATACAGAGGCTGCATTAGTTAAAGTTCTTGAAAAAGAAGGGATTGGCAGACCTTCTACCTATGCCAGCATTATTGGAACCATAGTTGATAGAGGTTATGCGAATATATCTTCCAATACTTTGGCTCCAACATTTACAGCTTTTGCTGTTACTGCTTTGTTAGAAGAACATTTTCCTGATCTGGTTGATACTACTTTTACTGCAAAGATGGAATCTTCATTGGATGAAATATCTTCAGGCAATCTTGAGTGGCTACCATACCTAGAAACTTTCTATAAAGGTAAAAATGGTTTGGAGGTAAAGGTTCAGAAAACAGAGGGTGATATTGATGGTAAAGCTTATAGGCAAGTTGATTTCGAAGACCTTCCTTGCGTCGTCAGAATAGGCTCTAACGGACCTTGGTTAGAGGGTACAAAAATTGATGAATCTGGTAATGAAATTCAGGCTAAAGGTAATCTTCCAATGGATATTACTCCTGGAGATTTAGACATAAAGCAAGTTGATCAAATCTTAAGTGGCCCATCGGATCTTGGAACTGATCCAAAAACTGGAGAAAAAGTCTTTTTAAGATTTGGACCTTATGGACCTTACGTACAATTGGGAAATAATGATCAAGATAATGCTAAACCAAGAAGAGCTTCATTACCCAAAGAGTTGAAAACTGATGATCTAACTCTAGATGAGGCTCTTGTATTGTTAAGTTTGCCTAGATTGTTAGGAATTCATCCTGAAGGAGGAGTTGTTGAAGCTGATAGAGGAAGATTTGGCCCTTATATCAAATGGATTAAAAATGAAAATGAATCTGAAAACAGATCCTTAAAGAAAGAGGATGATGTTTTTACAGTTGATATAGAACGAGCATTAGAAATTCTTGCGATGCCAAAAATGGGTAGAGGTGGTCAAGAGGTACTTAAAGACTTTGGAAAACCGAAAGAATTTAAAGAAAAAATTCAAATATTAAATGGAAGATATGGCGTTTATTTAAAATGTGGCAAAACTAATGTATCGATTGCCAAAGATACTGATATAGAAAAAATTACCATAAATGACGCAGTATCTCTTTTAGAAGAAAAACTAAAAGATAAAAAAGGCTCAATTTTAAAAAAAACAAAAATTAGTAATAAAAAAACTACAAGGAAAAAGAAAAGTTAGAAAAAATATGATTTTAAAAAAAAAAGAATTTTTTTTATTAATTTTTTTAATTTTCTTGCAATCATGCTCAGGAGGGAGGATTGGAAATTTTCTTGAAAGTAGTTTTAATGATCTAGAAAAAACAAGCAAAATTGAAGATTTACAAAATAATTTATTAAATCAAAACGATATAAATTTAGAAAAAGAAAACAAAAAATTTGATGATAAAAAAAATAAAAAAATTAAAAAAGTAGAAAAGCTAAAAAATGTTCCAAAAAATAAAAACGATATGAATTTAGAAAAAGAAAACAAAAAATTTGATGATAAAAAAAATAAAAAAGTTAAGAATCCTTCAAAAAAAAGAAAAATTGAGCTTCAATCTTACAAAATAATATTCATTTTAAAAGATGTAGATCCAAAAGATCCCACGGAAAAGTTAAGTTCCATTTTAAGTAATTCTGAGGTAAATTTTGAAATAGAAAAGATCGAGCGTATCTTAGATTCAAAAAATAAAATTATGAATAAAAATTAATTAAAAAAATTTAACAAAAAATGAAAATAACAACAAAAACTGAAGCATTAAATATTGTCGAGACCTCTTATTTAGCATCTCTTTCGTCTTTATTATGGGTTGCATTATATTATTTGCCAATTGGGGGAGCTTTATTAAGGTTGATTTTGCCCCTCCCAATGATTTTATTGCACTTGAGAAGAGGTACTAAAATTGCATTGGAAGGACTTTTAATACAATTTCTACTTTTATTTATTATTATGGGTCCTTTTAGAGGAACTTTATTTCTATTTCCTTATGGAATATTGGCTTTTTGGTTGGGCTGGTGTTGGTTTAGAGAAAAAAGTTGGAGGTTTAGTCTAACTATAGGAGTTATTATTGGAACCCTTGGCTTTTTCCTAAGAGTTATAGCATTATCTACTTTGGTTGGTGATAATCTTTGGGTGTTAATTACTAGAGCAAGTTATGGTCTACTAGAAAAGTTTATTGGATTATTAAATTTACCTTTTACCCCCTCAATTATAAGTATCCAATTAGGTGCAATTTTTTTAATTATTTTTCAAGAAATAGTTTATGTTTTAACGGTACATGTAGTTGCATATTCTCTGTTTCCAAGATTTAAATTAAATATCCCTGATCCTCCAAGATTATTAAATAGCTTAGTTGATTTAAATAATTGAAAAAAGTAAATATGTTTAGTACAGAATTAGGGATAAATTTTTTTGGTAATGAATCCAATAAAAAAAGACATTTTAATAAGATAGAAATACTAAAAAAGAATATTAATAATTTCAAAATATTTCTTATAATTGCAGGCACTAATACATCTCAAATTCCAGGAATTTCCGCTGCAGGTATTAATGCAAAATCAAGGCGAAAAACTGCGCTTGCAGACGCCGAATTTTTGCTTGAGGGTGCTTTAAAAGATCCTAAATATAAATTGCCTCTTCTCAATGCAGGAGTAACTCCAGCCCTAATAAGTCATGTTTGTGCAAAGCTTATAAATATTGATCCAGTGATTGTTCCTCTGGGAATAGGAGCAAACCCTTATTTTAATCATTTGGTCGTAAAAGATCGAGATTTAGGACCATCAAACTGTCTTACTACTGGTAAATCGATGACTAAAGAGAGAGTTTTAAATCTCTATGAAAAAGGTCTCGCGACAGGAAAATCCCTAAATCAACCAGTTTTAATTTCTGAATCTGTACCGGGGGGCACAACAACTGCTCAGGCAGTAATGGAAGCTTTTGGTTTGCAGGTGTCTAATTTAGTAGGGAGTAGTTTATTTAAAGCTCCGAGAGAACTGAAAAAACAAGTAGTTAAAAGAGGACTTTTCAATGCAAATTTAAAGGCTGATTTCGACTCTTTTGATGTTGTCGCGGCGGTAGGTGATCCTTTCCAAGCTTTCTCAATGGGTCTATTAATTGGTGCCAGGTTAGCAAAACAACCTGTAATATTGTCTGGAGGAAGTCAGATGCTAGCAGTCATTTTGCTAGTATTAGAATTTTTAGAAGAAAAAAATAAAGATGAATTTATTGAATATGTTTTTATAGCGACAACTGGATGGCTTGTAAAAGATAATTCTCTAAACCATTTAGTAAATCTAATTAATGAAAAATATGATGTCAAATTATTAGGTTTAACCAGTCCTTTAAATTTCAAATCTTCAAAATACAAAGAATTGAGGGATTATGAATTAGGTCATGTAAAAGAAGGCGTTGGTGCTGGTGGAATATCATTGCTTGCATTTTTAAATGGATTTAAAAATGAAGAAATAGTTTCATTGTGTCAACAAAATCTGGAAATGATGAAGGGCCTAGGTCAAATTTCTTTAGAGAAGGATTGCTAAATGTTTTCAAAATTTGCAACCAGAAGAGAATTTTTAAATTGTAGTAAGCTTTCGCTTTTATTTTTCCTAAACTCTTGTAGTAATCTTCCTAATAAAGTAAAAATTGCATTACAAAATTCTTTTTATCCAGAATCTTTTAAAGATACGATTCCAAAAGATTGGAAGCAGGAAAAAATTAATTTTGAAAATTTTCGGCTACAAAAAAATAGAAACACAATTTTCAATTCTGACTTTACTTTAATAAATGATGGATGGATTTCTAGTATAGATTTTGCAGAATTTGAAAAAATAAATGAATATGAACTGTTCGAAAATTTGGATAAGAGATCGATAGATTTTTTGGGAAGTTTTAATCAAATTCAGAGAAGAAAATTATTTCCTATTGGTGTAGTACCCTATACAATTATCATTAAAAATAATAAAGAATTAATAAATTCCGCAAGAACTTCTTGGGATTTTCTTCTTTCTAAAAAATTAAATGGGAAAATTATTTTCCCACAAAGTCCCAGAATAATATTATCAATTGCTCAAAGGATTAATTCATCTAATTCTTTAAAAAAACTCAAAAGCCAAGCAATGTTTTTTGATGATAAAAATATGCTCAATTGGTTGATTAATTCTGATGCTAGTGTCGCAATAGTTCCTTATAGTCTTTGTTCGAAATATTTAAAAATAGATCCAAGGCTTTCTTTAGTTTTTCCAAGCCAAGGCGTACCTTTGATGTGGCATTTTCTACTTAGTCGATCAAATCTAAATTATGGAATATTAATTAAATGGATTAAATCTCTAGAAAATAAATCAACAGTAGATAAATTAGTAAGCCAGGGTTGGTATCTACCATTCAATAGTGATTATTTGCAAAGTAAATATAAACCTGAAATGTTTTCCATCTCAGGACCTTCTGAGAAATGTTGGGAAAATAGTTGGTCTTTCCCTTTACTAACAAATGAACAAAAAATTAATCTTAAAAATTTCTGGAATGAATCCTTATCCCCATAATCTTTTTGTAGGATTTTCAATTAATAAGGTATGAGTTTCCTTTAATAAATTCGGTATATCTAATTTACTAGGACATTTAGGAACACATTCATTACATTCTTGACAAAATGAGGAATTTTTTTCTTCCCACCAGTGGCCAGCTTTTCCTATTAAATTGTATCTTTCTTTTGAAAATTCTAGTTGGCCATAACCAATGGATATATTTCTTAAACGAAGTATTTCTGGAATAGGTACTTCATTTGGACATGGAAGACAAGATCTACATTGTTCACATTTGGTTGAGTTTAATCTTTCACTAGCGACTTCCTCAATTTTATTCAAAGCGCTTTTTTCAAGTTTTGTAAGCTTTTCGAATGAGTTTCTAAGTTTATGCGCAAATTCAAAATCTTTTTTGTTTGTCGCCCCCAGTGACAAAGTCGTAATGCCTTTTGCCAATAAGAATCGATACGCTAATTCTAATGGATGAAAAGGCTTGGAGGCCTCTAACAAAATATCACTTGGGGAATATAGTCTACCGCCTTTATCAGCAGGCGATATTGCTAATACTCCCATGCCTTTTTTAATAGCTTCCTCTGCCAAAGTAATTTTAGATTGATCTAAATAATGTAAATGTAGACTACAAAAACTAAAAACTTTACAATTAATTGCTTCTTTAATTAGTGAATAACTTCCGTGTGAACTAAAACCAACTTGATCAACTAGTTCTTTCTCAAGTATCCATGATATGAATTTCTTACCCTCCCCAGCCAGAACCCAATCTAGATGTTGTCTTAAGTTGAGTCCGTGAATTGCAAGATTATTAATTTTCTTGCGATTTAAATTTTCAAGAGACCTTTTAAAATTATTTTTTAAAAAGTCAAAATCACCCCTTGGTAAAACTTTGGAAGTAATCACCCAATTTTTTTCTTTTATATCCTCTTCTATTGCTAGTTTTTTTAATGACTTTCCAATAAGTGATTCAGCATCACCATAAGAAGGTGCTGTTTCAATATGATTAATTCCTACATAATATGCATTTTTTATAATGTTATACATTTTTTCGAGACTTTCAACCGCTCGCATCGTCCCTAAAGTGAATAAGCTTACTTGCGCTCCTCTACCAAATGATCTTTTTTGTGAATGAATAATCATCTAAATATGATCAATTTCTTGTTATTTACTCTTTAATTTATTTATAGTTGAAAATGATTTAAAGTAGATTAAATTAAATACAAAATTTTGCAAAAATATTTTTCTTAAATCTATGTTCACAGGAATAATTCAATCAATTGGAAAACTAAAACAAGAAAAAAATATTTTAGAAATTGAAATTCTAGATAATCCTTTTGATATGGCAATAGGTGACAGCATAGCTGTTGATGGTATTTGTTTGACAGTTAAAGAGATTTTTCAAAATAAATTTACTGTCGATGTTAGCGAGGAAACATTAAAAAAAACAACTTTAGGAGTAAAGTCGAACCTGAATCAGATTGTTAATTTGGAGCCCGCTCTTCGGGTGTCTGACCGTCTAGGAGGGCATATAGTAAGTGGTCATGTTGATGGTCTTGGAATAGTTGAGAATATAGAAAAATTAGAGAAATCCTGGCTTTTATCTATAAAGTGGAAAAATAATAATTTTTCGAAATACATAGTTAATAAAGGCAGTATTTGTGTAAATGGTATAAGTCTTACAATTGCAAAATATGAGAAAGAAGGAGAAATATTTACTATTGCTATTATTCCTCATACTTGGGATAACACAAATCTGAATAAATTAAATGTCGGAGAAAGCGTAAACCTTGAGGCAGATGCATTAATTAAATATGTAGAGAAATTACTTTTATTTAATAAAAATAGCAATCATGATTCTACTTCTAATATTATTTCTTCGGAGTGGCTTAAAGAAAATGGTTGGTAAAATATATTTTTTAATTTAATGGAATTAGATAAATTGTTTTTGATTCTTTTTTTAGATCGATTTTAAATTCTTGACCAGGTTCTAGACCTAATTTTTTGGTGTAGGCATGACCAATTAAAAGGTTGCCATTGCCATGAACTTTAGTTTTGAATTCTGTCTGTCTGCCTCTTGAAGCTCTATTACCATTTTTCCCCTGACGACCATTTCCTATTTTGTAACCCTTAGCTTCGATAAGCGCTCTATAAAAACTCTTTCTTAAGATTCTTCCGCTTGGACCTACGTATCCACAACATTTTGCTATTTCATCTTCAGATTTTTTACTTAATAGTTTTGTTTTTTCAAGAAGTTCTTTTCCTTCTAGCATTATCTGACAAATTTCTAATTATATATTCTTACTAAAAAGGAGAACTGTGGCAATATAAATTAATAAAAAATATATTTAATTTTTTAAATTTAGTTTTTTATAAAAGATACAAGATAATAAATAAAATAACCCATATTCCATCAACAAAATGCCAGTACAATTCAACAGCCTCCAATGGGAACATATTTTGACTACTTAATCTTCCGCCATCGATTCTCGATTGCCAAGCAATAATTAAAATCATTAGAGTGCCTAAAGTGACATGTAATCCATGAAAACCAGTAAGAGCATAAAAAGTACTTGCAAATAAATTATCGGTTAATCCAAAAGGTAAATGAAAATATTCAAATAATTGACATATTAAAAATATAATTCCAAGAAAAGCAGTAAAACATAACCATTTTTGGGAATCAGAGTTTTTATCTTTTAAAAGTGCTTTGCCTGCTTTATGGAAAGTTGCACTACTAACAAGTAACAAAATTGTATTGAGTGTAGGTATTGGTAGTTCTAATTCATAAATAGCACCATCAGGTAATGGATTTACTGCCTTATAAGTTAAATAAGCAGCAAAGAATCCAGCAAAAGTCATTCCGTCCGCAATTAGGAAAGTTATAAGACCAAACATTCTGAAGTCTTCATGTGATTCATCAACTTCAGAATTATTTTTTTGAATTTCGTTTGAGCTATCTAGTGTTGTCATATGTGTTTATTTTTGTTCAGAAATTTCTTCACCATAACCATAAGGTTCTTGAACTAGTGGGGCTTCTCCTTCCCAATTTTCAACTGGAGGGGGAGAAGATGTTAACCATTCAGGTGTAAGAGCATTCCAAGGGTTATCTCCAGCATCTTTTCCATTTCTCACACTAACGAATACATTAATTAAAAAAGGAATCGTACTAATAGCCATCAAAAGAGCCCCAAGGCTACTAATTTGATTAACGAACTGGAATTGAGGATCATATTCTGCAACTCTTCTTGGCATTCCATTTAAACCAAGCCAATGTTGAGGAGCAAAGCACAAGTTAAATCCAATAAAAGTAATTATAAAGTGTAAAATTCCTAATTTTTCATTAAACATTTTTCCAGTTACTTTAGGGAACCAATGATAAATTGAAGAGAAAATAATAAAGACAGTCCCTCCATAAACTATGTAATGAAAATGGGCTACAACGAAATAGGTATCATGTACGTGAATATCGAAAGGTACCTGTGCCAAAGCAACTCCTGTAATACCTCCAAAAACAAAATTTATAATAAATCCACAAGAGAATAACATTGCACTATTGATAGAAATTTTACCTCCCCATAATGTTGCAACCCAATTGAAAAATTTTATACCCGTCGGAACAGCAATAAATGCTGTGGCAATAGTAAAGAACAATCTCATCCAAGGGGGCGTTCCACTCGTAAACATGTGATGCGCCCAAACAACTAAACCTAAAACTACTATCCCCATTATTGAAAAAACCATTGTTGTATATCCAAAAAGTGGTTTTCTAGCATGTACAGGAAGTATTTCACTAACTAAACCAAAGGCAGGAAGGACCATAATGTATACAGCTGGATGAGAATAAAACCAAAATAAATGCTGATAAACTACGACATTGCCACCTAAAACAGGATTGAAAAAGCCTGTATTAGCGATGATATCGAAGCTAAGTAGAATTAAAGTTCCTGCTAAAACAGGAGTTGACAAAACAACTAATAGACTTGTCCCTAGCATTGCCCAACAATACATTGGCAATTGCATAAGTTTTAATCCTGGCCTTCTTAATTTGATAATGGTCGCGATAAAGTTTATGCCACCAAATATAGAACTGCCTCCAAGTAATAGAACGCTCAGAATCCAAATAATTTGTCCTGATTGAGGAGTAGTTATGCTCAAAGGAGGATAAGCCGTCCATCCAGCCTGAGCAGCACCCTCAACAAAATAGCTTGCTACCAGCATCAAACCTGAAGGAGGAATTAACCAAAAAGCTACGGCATTTAATCTTGGGAATGCCATATCTCTAGCACCTACATAAAATGGAATTAAATAATTTCCAAAAGCACCGTTAACTACAGGCACTATCCATAGGAAAATCATTATTGTTCCATGTAGGGTTAAAACTTGGTTATATACATCTCTCGGCATAAAGTCAGACATCGGACTAGCTAGTTCAATTCTTATAGCGCTAGCTAAGGTCCCTCCTATTAAATAGAAAAGAAAACCGCAGACTAAGTATTGTATCCCAATTACTTTATGATCAAGGCTAAAACTAAAGTATCTAAGCCAGCCTTTAGGTTGAAGACTTTCATTATTAGTTTTTTGTGGATCTATTGATATTGTCATAAATTTACCTCTGGTTTTTTATTTTTGTTAAACCATTCGTTGTAATCAGATTCTTCTTCAACAATTATTGAGGCTCTCATTCCTCCATGATATGGACCACATAATTCTGCGCAAATTATCGGATATTTTCCTACTTTTGTTGGAGTAAAATTTAGAATAGTTGGTTGTCCAGGAATAATATCCTGTTTAATTCTGAACTCTGGTACCCAAAAAGCATGTATCACATCTTTGGATTCCATTTTCATTGATACTTTTTGATCAACAGGAACGTGTAGTTCTCCTGATATGAAATTGCCCTTGGGATAATTGAATAGAAATGCAAATTGCATAGCTGAAACTTCAATTGATAAATTATTTATTGCTATTTCATTGTCAGAGGTTTGACTTATTCCAGCCCAAATTTTTTCAGTATTAGAACTCATCATTTCGTGGTTATGATTTAGGTCTTTCATCCCTCCCATTCGATCGTAGATGTTGTAGCTGTATAAACCTATTAATAAAACAATTATTGAAGGGATAATTGTCCATACAATTTCTAAGCTTAAATTTCCCTCTAGAGCTATGCCATCGCCTATCTGATCATTTCTTTTTCTAAACTTAAATAAGCTATAGATAACAGCTATTGTCATTCCTATAAAAATGATTAATCCAATGATGAAAAGAATTTTAAAGAGTTCATCATAAATTGGTGCATTAATACTTGCTTCAGCTGGGAGCAAATTTACATTAAAACCAATCCAAAAAGATATAGCAAAAACAAGTGAAATAATTAGTATTAAATAAAAGTATTTATTTAACAAGTGATCTCTAAAAATTTGAATTTATATCCTCAAGATATTCAATTTTTTTAATCCTGCATCCTTTGTTAAAAGAAAAACATTTAAATTCACAACTTCTTAAGATTTATGAAATAAAAGGGGTATTATTAATAACTTTTTAGAGTTAATTGTCAGGGAAAAAAGATTAAATTAGTAAATTATTTTTTAAATTTAACATATTAATTTTTAATTAATGTTTGGTTTTTAAATCTAATTTATTATGCAAAATAATAGGTTTTATCCATTTGATTAATAACCAATTATATAAATCAAAATATCTAACAATTTTTAAAAGGTTGGGAAGTCATAGTGTACTAGCACTCATCGCACTAATAGTAATTGGAGGTGCTACTAGAGTCATGGAGGCTGGACTTGCCTGTCCAGATTGGCCATTATGTTATGGATCTTTTTTGCCTTTTAATCATATGAACCTAAGAGTATTTCTAGAGTGGTTTCATCGTCTAGATGCTTTTCTGGTTGGAATATTAATTCTTTTTAAATTTGCCCTTTCAATTATTTGGAAAAATGAAATTCCAAATTGGTTACCTAAAACTTATTCACTATTACTTTTTCTCGTTATTGTCCAAGGATCTTTTGGAGCTTTAACAGTAATAAACTTGCTTGATTCATATACTGTTTCTGGCCATCTATTAATAGCTTTTCTACTTCTCATCACAACAATTTCAATAAATCAAAATTTAGAAAATGATGATATGGAAGAGCCATTAATTTGGTGGAGATTTTTATTGTTTTTCCCTCTTTTGCTTACTCTTATTCAATCTTTTGTTGGAGCAAGGCTTTCATCAACCTGGTCAGCACATATCTGTTTATCTTTTAATAAACAATGTCTAATTCTAAATACTCATAAATTATTTGCTTTTCCAATTGCTTTTTCAATTCTATTGATTATTGCTACTGCAATTTATAAGAGAAGTTTGCTAAATGAAAATTGGAAATATCTCTCAGCACTGGTTTTTCTATTGTTTTCCCAAATTGCTTTAGGTGTTTTAAGTCTTAAAACAAATTTGAATGAACCTATTTTTATTATCGGTCATCAACTTAACGCCTCTTTATTTATTGCGATATTAACAACATTAATTTTTAGAAATCCTTTTAACAAAAAAGGTCTAAATCACTCCCTAAATTCTCAAATGGTTGGTATCAATTCATGAACAGTAGTAACTTAGAAAACTTGAACTATAGATCTTCAATTAGGGATGAAGTTGTACCTTCAAGAAAAAGATTAACTTTGCCCCCTTGGCTTGAAGTGGCAAAACCTAGATTAATTCCACTTTTACTAGCCACAACTTTGGGAGGAATGGCTTTAACAGAGGAATGGCCTTTGTCTTCACCGAAGCTTATCTGTACTTTAGGAGGCGGCGCTTTGGCAGCAGCAGCAGCAGGAGCTCTTAATTGCTTGTGGGAAATGGAATTAGATAAAAGGATGATAAGAACTAGCAAAAGAGCCTTGCCAGCAGGAAAGTTGTCTTCTGAGACTGTATTTTTAGCTGCAGTATCATGTACTTTGGCAGCTTCGATGCTTTTAGTAAGTGGTGTAAATTATTTGGCTGCGGGATTAACCCTTCTTGGTTTATTTAGCTACGTAATTTTATATACAGTTATTTTGAAACCTCGTACAACAAAAAATATTGTTTTCGGAGGAGTTGCTGGTGCGATACCGCCTTTAGTTGGAGCATCTGCTGCCACAGGGCATGTAGGTCTAAGTGGTTGGTGGTTGTTTGGTTTGGTAATGTTATGGACCCCAGCTCATTTTTGGGCACTTGCAATTTTGTTGAAGGATGATTACGCATCTGTTGGTATTCCTATGCTCCCTTCTGTTAAAGGATCTGTTTTTACTGCTAAAGCGATTTCTCGTTACGGATGGGCAACGGTTTTAATGAGTATTATGGGAGTCTTTGCTTTACCTGAAGGGGGCTTATTATACGGAATTATGTTATTGCCATTTAATGGAAGACTTTTGCAATTAATAAATAAATTAAAGAAATCTCCTGAAGATCTTTCAAGAGCAAAGTCTCTTTTTAGGTGGTCTATTCTCTATATGTTTGGTATTTGTCTTTTGTTATTAATTTCAAGAACCCAACTATCCGTAGAATTTGAGCAGCAATCAATGCAAATATTTTTCTCTATAGTATCCCTACTTAGTAATTAAATTAGATGTAAAATGTTTTTTAAGTAAAAATTAAGTTTGATGAATTATATAAAAGTTAAAGGGCTCTCAAAATCTTATTCAGATATCAAGGCATTAAAAAATTTATCGATGGAAATTGAAGCTGGCACATTATTTGGAATACTAGGTCCAAATGGTGCTGGCAAATCAACACTAATAAAAATACTTGCTACTTTAATAGAGCCTGATAGTGGAGAAGTTTTTATAAATAATATTAATCTGATAAAAAATTCAGGAAAAATTAGAGAATTAATTGGTTATGTTGCCCAGGATATTGCACTTGATAAAATATTAACTGGACGAGAGCTTTTGGATTTTCAATCAGATTTATATCACATCAACAAAAACAAAAAATTTGAAAGGATAAAGAAATTAATAGATCAATTAGAAATGAATGATTGGATTGATCGTAAGTGCGGAACTTATTCAGGGGGAATGAAAAGAAGAATAGATCTGGCAGCTGGACTTTTACATTTACCCCAAGTATTAATTTTGGATGAACCTACAGTAGGTTTAGATATTGAAAGTAGAAATATTATATGGCAACTTTTGAAAGATTTGAGAAATAATGGTATGACTATTATTTTAAGCAGTCACTATCTTGATGAAATAGATAAATTGGCAGACAGATTAGTGATAATTGATGATGGAAGAGTTATAGCACAAGGGGCTCCTTTAGAACTCAAAAATAAATTAGGAGGAGATAGAGTAACTTTGAAAGTAAGAGAATTTAGTAATCAGGAAGAAGCAAAAAATATATGTCAAATTTTATCTTCAATAGATGGAATTAGTCAGATTATCATAAATGAAGCTCAAGGCTTCTCAATAAATTTTGTGGCAGATAAGGAAAAAGATTTACTTACGAAGCTAAAATTGGAATTGGCTTTCTCAAAGTTTGAAATTTTTTCTCTTACCCAAAGTCAGCCAAGCTTGGATGATGTATATCTTCAGGCAACTGGAAAAACATTATTGGATGCCGAAATTTCTATGGCAGGGAAAAGAGATCTAAAAAAAGAATCAAAGCAATCCATGCGATAAAAAAATTTTGGTTAACTAACTATAATGAATACTAATTACTGCTAAATATGGAATTAAAACAGTATAATTTATTTTTTTTATATCAAGAAACATTTGCCTTAACAAAGAGATTATTTATTCAATTAAAAAGAAGACCATCAACTCTTTTAGCAGGAATATTACAACCAATAATTTGGCTTTTTTTATTTGGGGCATTATTCTCTAAAGCTCCTGAAGGTTTTTTACCAGGCGTTGATTCTTATGGGAATTTTTTAGGAGCAGGACTTATTGTTTTTACTGCTTTTAGCGGAGCCCTAAACTCTGGTCTTCCTTTAATGTTTGATAGAGAGTTTGGATTTCTTAATAGATTACTTGTGGCTCCTTTAACCAGTAGATTATCCATAGTTTTATCTTCTTTTTTTTACATTACAATCTTGAGCTTTGTTCAGAGTATTGTAATAATGGTTGTTTCATACATTTTGGGTTATGGATGGCCCAACTTATATGGTTTAGGAATTGTTTTTGCCACACTAATTTTATTAGTTCTTTTTGTGACATCAATAAGTTTATGTTTAGCGTTTGTTTTGCCCGGACATATTGAATTAATCGCTCTTATATTCGTAATAAATTTACCTCTTCTATTTGCGAGTACTGCTTTAGCTCCGATTTCTTTTATGCCAAATTGGCTTGGGTGGTTGGCTTCATTAAATCCATTAACTTTTGCGATCGAACCTATTAGGACTGCTTATACAGAAACTATGAATTTAGAATTAGTGGCTTTACATGCTCCATATGGTGATTTAACTTGTAAGAGTTGTATATCAATTTTATTTTCTTTAACAGTTTTATCCTTGATTATCATAAGGCCTCTGTTAAATAAGAAGTTAAATTAATAAATTTATGCTTTTAAAAAAACATCTAACAGAAGTTTTTAAACAAGCCTCTTTAGAAAATAATTTTTTGCTTAAAGAAAATATAATTATTAAGTGGGTCCATAGATTTGGGATTGATTCATTAAATGATTTATTAATCCATAGTTCACTAGAAAAGGAAAATCAAGAACAGATCTCTTTAATTGATGAAATTCATGAAGAAAATCAAGAACAGATCTCTTTAATTGATAATGTGCATGAAGAAAATCAAGAACAAATTAAGCTTGAATTATCAAAAACTTTTGAAAATATTGAAGAAACAAAGATGGAATCAAATGGCCTGAAAACTGCTAGAAGCAATGAGATATCTAGAAAAAATCAAAATTCTAAAAAAATAAATCAATTTACTGAAACCCCAAAATTACCCCTACCTTATATTAAAAATTTAAGAAAGTGGATTAACAACGATAAAAAAGCTAGTTAGCTTTTACATCATACCCGGCATTCCCATGCCACCCATTCCTGGCATTCCCATGCCACCCATTCCTGGCATTCCCATGCCACCCATTCCCCCCATTGGATCTCCTCCTGGTCCTCCAGGGGCTGCGGATTCAGGTTCAGGGATGTCGGCCATCGCAACTTCTGTTGTGAGGAGCATAGCCGCAATAGATACTGAATCTTGAAGAGCTAATCTTATTACTTTGGTTGGATCTAATATTCCTGAATCTTTTAAATCCTCATATTGTCCTGAATTAGCATTAAAGCCTTTGTTAAGCCTTTGAATTTCAGCAACAACTACATCACCATTAAAACCAGCATTTTTTGCTATTTGTTTGGTAGGTTCCAAAAGGGCTTCCTTAACTATATTTATCCCCGTTCTTAAATCATCTGAAGATGTTTCACTTAATTTTAAAAGGTCATCTGATATTTCAATTAAAGTTTGTCCTCCTCCAGAAACAACACCCTCTTCAATAGCAGCTTTCGTAGCATTAAGGGAATCTTCGATTCTCAACTTTTTATACTTCATCTCTGTTTCTGTAGCGGCTCCTACTTTGATAAGAGCTACTCCTCCGGCTAGTTTGGCTATCCTTTCATTGATTTTATCCTGATCATACTCGGATTCAGTTATATTAACTTCTCTCTTTAATTTCTCTACTCGAGCTTTAACTAAATCTTTAGTGTCTTCGAAGGCAACAATTGTAGTTTTATCCTTTGTGATAGTTATTTTTTTTGCTTTGCCTAAATCATTAATCGATACTTTATCAAGTGTCATCGATTTATCTTCGCTAATTAACTTAGCCCCTGTAAGAATTGCAATATCTTCAAGGGCAGCTTTTCTTCTCTCACCAAATAACGGAGCTCTTACGGAAGCTACATTTAAAACCCCACTATTCTTATTCAAAACCAGAGTGGTTAAAGCCTCTCCTTCGATATCTTCAGCAAGAATTAGAAAAGGTGAGCCTGACTTCTGAATTTCTTCAAGTATTGGAACTAGATCAACTAAGGTTGATACTTTTTGATCAGTTATCAATATTTTAGGATTTTCAAGTTCACAAACTTGTCTTTCTTGGTCTGTTACGAAATATGGAGAACTATAACCTCTATCAAAAGACATACCTTCAGTTATATCTAATTCTGTTTCTAGTGATTGAGATTCTTCGACAGTTATTACACCATCTGAAGTAACAATATCCATTGCTTTCGAAATTATAGATCCAATTTCTTCATCACCTCCAGCACTAACTGTTGCAACTTTTTGGATATCAGAACCATTTAATGAAATACTTTTGGAGCTTAATTTTTCTAAGACAAAAGCAAGGCCTGACTCCATACCTTTTTTTAACTCCATAGGGTTGGCCCCAGAAGCAATATTTTTTAATCCCTCCTGAACCATCTTCTGAGCTAAAATGGTTGCTGTTGTTGTTCCATCACCAGCACTCTCTTTTGTCTTGGATGCAACTTGTTCTATTAATTTCGCACCTAAATTAGAAATAGGGTTTTCAATCTCGATCTCTTTAGCAACTGTAGATCCATCTCTTACTATATCTGGTGAACCAAATTTCTTTTCTATTACAACGTTTTTTGCCTTCGGTCCAATAGTAACCTTTACCGCATTAGCTACGAAATTAACACCTTTTTCTAGCGCTTCTCTTGATTCATTAGAAAAACTTAACTGTTTAGCCATGTTTGCTCGATCTTTTGTCTTATTCTAATCTCCCATAGAATCTTTTTTAAGGGATATTTAATTAAGTGGGGAAAGCCGAATTTCTTTTAATAGGACATACAAATTAACACAAATAAGAGTATCTTTAAGTTATGGAAGAAACAAATAATCTTATTTTTACTCTTACTGCAATCCTCGCGATTGCTATGACACTAATATACTTTCCTTTAAGATTTTTCTTAACATTAACTGCTAGAAGTAGAAGACTAAAACTTTTACAAAAAATTAGAAGGTTGAGAGATGAATTAGGCCAGCCTTATGAAAGTACATAACTAAATACTCATACCCCCGTCTATACTGATTGTTTGCCCTGTAATGTAACTTCCTGCATCACTTGAAACTAAGAATGACACTAAGTTTGCAATTTGAGTACAACTTCCTAATTTCCCTAAAGGGATAACTTTAAGTATCTCTTCAGTATTAAGTTTTTCAGTCATTTCTGTTTCTATAAAGCCTGGAGCTATTGCATTTACGTTTATACCTCTTGTCGCAAATTCCTTAGCACAAGTTTTGGTGAATCCAATAACTCCAGCTTTAGCTGCAGAATAATTTGCTTGACCGGGATTACCAATTATTCCAACAACAGATGAAATATTTACGATACTTCCACTTCTTTTTTTCATCATAAATTTTGAAGCATATTTTGTACAAAGAAAAACCCCTTTTAAGTTTGTATTTAAAACATCATCCCATTGTTCCGATTTCATTCTCATCAATAGTCCATCTCTAGTAATACCAGCATTGTTAATAAGAATATCAATGGAACCATTAATTTTTATGATTTCTTCAAAAGCTGAACTGACAGAATCCTCTCTTGATACATCAAATTTTAATTTATGAGCTTTACCTCCCGAATTTTTTATTGAATTTACAACTTCTTCAGCTTTTTCATCAGAAGAAGAGTAATTAATAAAAACTTCTGCTCCTAAGCGGCTTAGTTCTAAAGCAATTTCTTTACCAATTCCTCTGCTAGCTCCAGTGATTAAAGCAACTTTGCCTGATAATGAATCTGTATTGGACATTATGAAATTTTATAATTTTCAATCGTAGTACTATTTGTGTAAAGATATTGCTTTTATTTATAATTGTCTAGAAAATATTAAGTCCTTCTATTGTGCACTTTTTAATACCAGCCGCAGGAAGTGGTAGCAGAATGAAAGCTGGAAAAAATAAATTACTTATTGATTTAGAGGGAGAGTCTTTGATTTATTGGACACTTAAATCTGTATTTTCTGCAAGCTCAACAAACTGGGTTGGAATAATTGGGCAACCGAAAGACAAAAACTTATTACTAAATTCAGCTAAGGATTTTGCTCATAAAGTTCATTGGATTAATGGTGGTGACACCAGACAACAGTCAGTTTTTAATGGTTTAAAAGCGTTACCAAAAGATGCTGAAAAAGTTTTAATACATGATGGCGCTAGATGTCTAATTAATCCTGAATTGATAGACCTTTGTGCCAAACAATTAGATGAAAATGAAGCTGTAATTTTAGCTACCAAGGTAACAGACACTATAAAGATTGTTGATAATGAAGGTTTTATTAAAGAAACACCTGACAGAAATTATTTATGGGCAGCGCAAACTCCTCAGGGTTTTTTAGTAAACAGATTAAAAAAAGCTCATAAGATGGCAATTGATAAAAACTGGAAAGTCACAGATGATGCTTCTCTATTCGAAATGCTTAATTGGAAAGTGAAGATTATTGAAGGAACTTATTCAAATATAAAAATTACATCCCCTATAGATTTGAAAATAGCAAAACTTTTTGTGAAGAACTCCTAGTTAAAAAGGGTTATCGATACTAAGAATGCCGTTGTCACCATTTAAGGTTGCTTCATACCCTAACGGGATGCATGCATTCCCTGATATGTGGCCTATTGGGAGATCAAAAAGAATAGGAAAATCGAACTCTTGAAGTCTTTCAATAATGCAGTTTTTTAGTAAATCTTTCCATTCAAGGTCGCAGGAATCATTAGAAAAACTTCCAAATCCAATACCCGCAATTTCAGAAATTGTTTTAGTTATCCTAAGGTAAGTCAACATGCGATCAATTTTATAAATATCTTCATTAATGTCTTCAAAAATTATTATTTTGCCTTTGCAATCTGGAAAGTGATTAGTACCAATTAAAAAAGTAGCAATAGTTAAGTTAGAAACTATTATCTCTCCTTTCGCTTTCCCACCTCTTAAAGGGATTCCTATTATGTCCTCAACATATCCCTCAAAAAGTAAATTTCTTAATCTCTCAAGACTCCACTCTGGTTCTTTGAAAAGGCTAGTAACCATGGGGCCATGGATAGAACCTATAAATCCTTGAGAATATTTAGATAGTAATAAAGAACATGTATCTGAGAATCCAAGCATTAAACCATGCTGCCAAGAAGGTTCTTTTTCTAGAAGTCTTGCTGAACCCCAGCCTCCTTTTGCAAAAATGATTAGCTTACTATTTTGTGCTTTTTCAAGTTCCTCAAATCGAGTTAGATCATCGCCTGCAAAATAACCAAATTTTTTTGATAGAGAATTATTTTCATTAATTTCCAAACCCCAGTTTTTTAAGATTTCTATGCCTTTTTGAAAATTTTCGTCTTCATCAATAAAGGAGCCTGGAGCTAAAATATCTATTAAATCTCCTTTTTTTAATCTAAAAACCATATTTAGAATTTATGAGGCAATAATAATTCCTAATAAAATGACTCCTCCATAAATTGCTTGATTTTTGAAGTGATTGCCAATATTTTTTATTGATTGCTTTTCCTCAGGAAATACTTTTAGTATATCTCTCTGCATTAAGATTGACGTTGCAAGCCAAATTGGCCAAAAAATAAAATCCATTTGATTAATAAATCCGCATATTGCGAGAAAAAAAGAAGTTAAAAAATAACAAATTTGAATGGTTATTCTTGTATTGTTCTGGAGGTTAACTGCGGAACTATTAATTCCAATTTTGATATCAAATTTTTTATCTGCTAAAGCATAAATCGTGTCAAAGCCAAAAGTCCAAAAAATGGTAGCTAGCCAACAAAATAGTAAAACAATACTATTTAAATTGCCTTCATTTGCGGCCCAGGGAATTAAGACAGCAAAACCCCAGCATATGGATAAGATTAATTGAGGATATTTAAACCATCTTTTAGCAGAAGGATAAATTAAAATGATAGGTAAAGCTAAAAAAGCAAGTGAAATTGAAAGGATTCTTCCAGGCTGAGGTAGTGACAAAGTTAGAAAGAAGCTACATAAAATTAAAAAGAAAAGAATTGAATAAGCTGTTTTAAGACCGATTTTATTTGCAGCTAGAGGTCTATTTTTTGTCCTAACAACTCTTTGATCAATTTTTTTGTCCCAAATATCATTAACCACACAGCCTAATCCACTTACTAGTAGTCCTCCCAGTATTATTCTTAGCAACATTAAAAATGTTGGATTAGCATCTGGAGTTAAATATAAACTCCATCCAGCAGGAATAAGTAAGATCATTCTTCCAGTCGGCTTATTCCACCTTAATAATTCAAAAAAAGTACTTAATTTAATTTGTCGATTTTTATTTTGCATATGACCTATTGTATATTTCATAACTTTAAATAATCTTACTAGGATTAAATGATTTCTATTATTTAATAATCAATGTTGGGTATATTTATTAATGGATTAAAGATATCTTCGTCTTATAAAAAGAAATGATACTGAAACAAGATTTAAGATATTTTCAAGAAAAGCAAATTTTAGTAGCTTCTATAGATATTGGAACTAACTCTACACATCTCTTGGTAGCAGAAATTAATCTAGAATTAAAATCATTTTCAATAAAATTTACTGATAAATCAACCACTCGTCTTGGAGAAAGAGATGAGGAGGGTAATCTTACTGAAGAATCAATCCAAAGGGCATTAGTTACTCTTAAGCGATTTAAGGAATATTGTAAAAGTAATGGAGTAAAACAAATCGTAACAGCAGCAACAAGTGCAGTTAGGGAAGCTCCAAACGGTCAAGATTTTATTAGAAGAGTTCTTGATGAAACTGATATTAAAATAGAAATGATAAGTGGTTCTGAGGAAGCCAGATTAATTTACCTTGGTGTTCTTTCTGGGATGTCTTTTGAAGATCAGTCTTTTGTAGTCATAGATATTGGAGGAGGATCTACAGAATTAATACTTGCAGATAAAAAAGATGCTATAGCTCTTACCAGTTCGAGAATTGGAGCGGTAAGACTTAAAAATGATTTTTTAAATAAAGGGTCTATAACTTCAGAAAGATCGAGTTTTTTAAAAACTTTTATTAAAGGATCTTTAGAACCATCTGTTCGAAAAATAAAGAGTAGATCTAAGGGAGATAAGCCTTTATCTATGATTGCAACAAGTGGCACTGCAACCTCATTAGGAAATTTGATTTCAGATGATTTAGGAGAATCTAAACAAAAGTTGCATGGTTATAAATTCAAAAGGGAAAATTTACAAAATGTATTGGAAAAACTAATTAAATTGCCAGTTTCGGAAATCAAGAAAATACCTTCATTAAGTGAGAGAAGAGCAGAAATAATTATTCCAGGAGCATTGATATTAAACACCGCAATGGAGATGTTGAACTTTGATGAATTAATAATAAGTGAGAGGGCGCTTCGAGAGGGTTTGGTTGTGGATTGGATGCTTCGTAAAGGGATAATTAAAAATGAGTTAAATATTCAAGGCAATATTAGAAAAACAACTATAGTTCATCAGGCCAGAAAGTTTGGAGTAGATAATACAAGAGCTGAGAAAGTTATTGATATTGCCTTTCAAATCTATGATCAGACTAAAAATATCTTTCATAGCGATAATGACCCTAAAGCTAAAGAACTTCTTTGGGCAGCTTCTAATCTTTATAGTTGTGGGAAATATGTGAATGTTGGTTCATATCACAAACACTCTTGGTACTTAATAAAAAATTGTGAGTTGTTGGGATATTCTGAAGCAGAAACAAATATTATTGCTTCAATTGCTAGGTACCATAGAAAAACTCTACCCAAGAAAAGACATGAGTCTTGGCAAAATTTAATATCCAAAGAAGATAAAACATTAGTTCTTGAAATGTCATTAATCCTGAGACTAGCAGCAGCTCTTGATCAAAGACCTGACAAGGTGATCTCCTCAGTTCAAATAAAATTGCAGGAAAATAATCTTATATTTCAACTTTTACCTTTAGATAGAAACCATGATCTTCTTCTTGAAAAATGGAACTTAGGATTATGCCGTAATGTAATAAAAGAACTAAAGAATTTGGAATTAAAAGTTATTTAGTTTTTTTAATAAGTTCTTGTTTTGGAGTTTGATTCTGAGAAGAATCTGAAAATAAATTTAAAATTAAGGACGAGGCGATTAGTCCGAGAAAGCCTGAAATTGAAATAAATATTAGGAATTCTATTGGATTAAAATTCTTAGATTGCCTAGTTTTGTAGTTTTTTTTGGAAACTTCTTCAACTATTTCTTCAATTTTCACTTCTTTCCTCTCTGTCTTGAATTCATCCATTAAAAATTCTGTATCAAGTTTTAGCTTCTGTGAAATCCTTCTTATCATTGCTTTGATAAATACTTTTTCAGGTAGCTTTTCTTCATTACCTTCCTCTATGGCTTCAAGTTGATGAGCTCCAATTTTTAAATCAGAAGCCAATTCTTCAATTGATTGATTTTTACTTAACCTAGCCTCTTTAATGAAATTTCCGATTCTCTTTAAAGAGGAATCTCCTCCTTTATTGTTGATTCCCGAAACAGATTTTATTTCTTTCAAAGCAAATAAATTTTTACTAATTATAGTAATTAATATTTTTCTATCAACTTTAAGATTATTTATTCCTAAAGAGATGCTTATAAGATGGATTATATAGATGAGATCTTTTTTGAGAATTGCTAATTGCTGGGCTAATTATGTAAATGGTTGTTCTAATTAGTTTTTTCTCAATAGAAAATTTTTCCATATCTTTTAATTCTATTAATGATGTCCAACCATCATCCCAAGATACTCTAAATCCAACAATTACTTTAGTCTCTGGAGGGTAAAACTCTAGTAAAGTTTCTTGAGACCTTTTCACATGCCTAGCACTAAGATATAGACATATAGAGGAATTATGTTTCGCAAGATCTTTCAGAGATTCTTTTTCAGGCATCCCTGTTCGACCTCCTGCTCTAGTTAGAATTATTGTTTGCGTTACGTCAGGGATGGTTAACTCAGCTTCATGATATGCTGCAGCAACTTGAAAAGCACTTACTCCAGGAACAACCTCGATTTCAATTTTTTCGTTTTTTAAAATTTCGATTTGTTCTCTTATTGCTCCATAAAGGCAAGGGTCTCCATCATGCAACCTTACAACAGTCTTCCCTTCCTGATATTTTTCTATCATAATTGAGGTGATTTGCTCTAAGTTGAGCGAACTCGTTTTTATTTTTTCAGAACCTTCTTTAGAAAAATCTAAAATCTTTTCAGGAATTAGAGAGTCAGTCCAAATAATGACATCTGCAATTTTTATCTTTTTTAATGCTTTTAAAGTTAATAATTCAGGATCCCCTGGGCCAACACCAACAAAGGATATTTTTTTATCCATTCTTTCTATTTTCCCCACTATATGTTCTTAATCTTAAAAAAAATATTCCGATTAATCCAGAAGAAAATAGAAAAATGCTTATAAACTGAGCCATTCTTATACCGCCATCACAAAAAGGTGGAAGTCCACCAATGCATAGTGGATCAGTTCTTAAACCTTCAATCCAGAATCTTCCAAAGCTATAACTTATTAAATAAAGACAGCTAATAAAGCCAGGCCTGAAAAAATCTGTTTTACTTTGTTTATTAAAAATAATAATAAGGACGATAAAAATTAAAATATTCCACAATGATTCATAGAGAAATGTAGGATGAAAAAATTCATAATTAAGAAATTCTAAAGGCCTATTTTGGATAGGTATAAATAATTTCCAAGGCAAATTTGTAGGAACTCCAAAGGCTTCATTATTGAAAAAATTTCCCCACCTTCCTATTGATTGTCCAAGAATAATAGAGGGTATTAATATATCTAAAAAAGTTTTTAAATTAATTTTTTTCGACTTACAGAAATAGATAATAGACATTAATCCTCCAATTAGACCTCCATGGATTGCTATGCCTCCTTCCCAAACTGCAAGAAAAGAAGGTATTTGAATGATGTTATTGAATATTTCAAAAGAAGTAAAAAAGTTCTCTCCGCTATATTGCCTCCACTCAAAAATTACGTAATAAGCTCTTGCTCCAATTATTGAAGAAATTATTAATGATGGAAGTATTTCGCTGATGTACTCTGGGTTAATGTTTCTTGCCTTCGCTAGTTTTTTTGAGACAAATAGGCCTATTAAAACCGAAACCGAAATAAGCAGTCCGTACCATCTAATAGTTATAAATCCTAAATTTAAAAAAGTTTCTCCTGGAGATTGTATAAAAGCTTGAAATATAAGCATTTAATAAAGAAAGTTAGATACCTTCTGCTGCTTGCACTTTTTCCACTTGTTTTTTCTTTAAGACTAAAAGTATTTGTGTTAGGCCTACACCAATGAAGAATGCAATCAATCCAATTACTCTATAAGGGCTCTGAAGTACAACCTCAGCATCTAATTGGCCAAAGCCACCAACGTTGGGATCATTAGTAAGAGGGTCACCTGCAATAATTTTGTCTTGTGCTTTTACGATAAGTTGAGGACCAACAGGTACTGCTTCAGTAGTTATCTCACCATTATCGTTTTCTATATTGACTTTATAGCTACCATCTTCCATTGTTTCTATTGAATTTATAGTTCCTGAGGTGGTAGAAGTGAAAACTAAATTATTGCTTTTGTCTCCATTTGGGTATACCTGACCTCTACCTCTATTGCCTCCGATATGTAATGAGTATTTCCCGTAGTGATATTCTTTATTAGTGGATGGATCAGGCGAAAGTACTGGGAAAACGATTTCTTTATTGGTATCGCCAGGTAGAGGTCCAACAATGATGATATTATCTTTCTCTTCACTGTAATTAGTAAAATACACCCCTTCAGTCTCCTCTTTGATTTCTTCGGTCCATCTTTCTTGTGGAGCGAGTTTAAAGCCATCAGGCAGCATTACAACTGCACCAACTTGTAATGGGACTTCTGAACCATCAGCCCCGATCTCTTTTAAGTCATTTTTGTAAGGTATTTTGACTACAGCTTTGAAAACACTGTCTGCTCCAACAGATTGTGGAACCTCTGCAATTGTAGGCATCTGAGCTAGATGACAATTTGCACAGACTATCTTTCCAGTGGCTTCTCTTGGGGATTCATAGTTTTGCTGAGCCCAAAATGGATAAGCAAAAGTGATCTTTGGGTAAAATACGATGCTCGAAATGAAAAGAAGAGTACAGATAAATAAACTTGTTTTTTTCATGATTTGATTTTTAAGACCTTTCATTTTTTTATGCCCACCATGGATTTTCATTTGTTCTAAAGTCGGTTTCTGACCATTGTTTGACGAGTACAGCATCATCTTCAATGTCGACATGAGCTAGAGCTAAAGATAAAGGAGCAGGCCCTCTTACTACCTTCCCATTTGTATCGTACTGACTTCCATGACAAGGACATATAAATTTATTGGCACCACTATCCCATGGGACAACGCAACCTAAATGAGTACAAATTGCATTTAAACCAAATTCTCCTATCTCACCACCCTCATTCACTATTAAATAAGTTGGATCTCCCTTTAGACCCTGCACTAAACTTCTGTCTCCTGCTTGATGGGTAGCTAACCAACCTGTCTTAGTTATTGGATTCCCTAATTCATCTTTAGCAGAAGTTCCACCTCCACCACCGCCTGCTCTTAAAGGCATGAAATAATTAGCTACAGGGTAAAGGGCTCCTAAAGCTACACCAGTTGCAGTACCAAATGTAAGAAGATTCATAAATTGCCTTCGACCCATTGAAGGGACATCATTGGAACTTAATTGAGTCATTCGCTACTTGGATCTGTTATTTATAAGTTATTATGAATCAAATTGTTCAATTTCTGTTGCAAATAGATAGGACTTTTAATAATTTAAAGTAAAAGTTTAGGAAGTCTTAATTAATTGATTTAAATGAATCCATTACTAGTAGATGAAGTTATACATTATTTAATTTATCGCTGGGGGAAAAAATATGATTTTAGACTCTTTAGACGAGGAAAATTTGTTTATTTTCAAATGATGTGGGGATTTCTTGGACAGGAATCATTCCCTTTAAGTGAAGATGAATATAAAAAATCGATAGCTGATAAAATCGAGATTTTAAATAGATGTGGATATTCAGAAGAAGTAAGAGAATGGTTAAAGAAAGTCAATGCTAAGCCAAGATTAGGTAGAGCTGTTAGCTTGCAATTAACTCTTAATGAGAAGATGAAAGAGTTTTTGACTTAAGATTTTCTGATAAGTAAGTTAATCCAGTACCCACAAAAAATAAAAACACAATTGATATAGATAGCAATGACATAGTCAATGGGTCAGTTGAAGGGGTAATCACTGCAGATAATATTGCTGAGGAAATAACAACTATCTTCCAATTAGAAATCATTTTTTCGGTTGTGATTATTCCAAGAGAACCAAGAATAAATTGTAATACTGGCAATTGAAAAGCTATTGCAGTGCTGGACATTAATAGAAGAACAAAATCAAAATATCTTTCTATAGACCAAGTTGGTTCAACAATATCAGCACCGAAAGAAATAAAGAAATTTATTGCTGCTGGGACTAATATCCACCATGAAAAAATTAATCCTAAAAAAAACAAAAGACCTGAACCAAAAACTGCGGGCAAGATAAGGCTTTTTTCTTGTTTTGTTAAACCAGGAGAAATGAATAATATTATTTGATAAAAAATATAGGGCATAGAAACTATCAATCCGCTGTATCCTGCAACTTTAATAGCGACAAATAAAAACTCTCCTGGAGCAAGTTGTAGTAAATGAATATCACCAGCTGGGATTTCTAAAAAAGATATTAATGGCTTTATGATGAGAAAACTAAAGAATATTGAAATAAGTATTGAGTAAATTGAGTTTAGTAACCTTTGACGAAGCTCCTCTAAATGATCACTAAAAGTCATCGAATCTGATAATTTATTTTCACTTTGACCTGTACCTCTCATTGTTATTTGATAAAGATTTTGTAAGAAAAAGGTTTAAAATTAATATTGTCAAAGTCCAATTAATTTTTCGCTAAAAATATTATTTGCTTAATTTAGGATTAGTGGGATCCGGTAATAAGAAAGGAGGGGCATCATTCAAAGATGATTCACCATAAGTTTCATATTCTCTATATCCACCCATTTTCCCATTTGTTTTCATTAGAGCGCTTACGAAGGCAAGTAGCAGGAAAACAGTAGGAGCTCCAATTATTAATGCAGCACCAAATAGATATCCAATAATAAATTCTGGAAAACTATGATTTCCTAAAAATTCATGAGTGCCCAAAAGAAAATCAAACATTTAGATTTAAAAATTTTTTTTATTATAAACTAAATTACTGTTTTAAGATTTTTTTTAATGTAATCTTCTCCTCTTGTAGGATTTCCCCAAATAATTTCTCCATTTTTAAAGGAAACGCAACCCGGCCCTCCTTTTTTGATTTTTTGTAAATCTTTAATTTTTACTAAATTAATTGGAACTTTAATGTTTCTTTTTGCCTTACTAAATAAAGCAGCTAAATCTGCAGCTATTTGAAGATCCTGTTCAGATGCTGCTTGAGATGAAGACTTCAAAACTACATGGCTACCTGGTGATTCCTGTGCATGAAACCATAAATCTCCTTTTTTTGAAAACTTAAAGCTTATTAAGTCATTTTGCCTCATATTTCTTCCTACCTGAAGCTTCAATCCTGTGGGAGTGTCAACTTGAATTGGTGAAGATTGTATTTCATATCTACTTTTCTGTTCTTCTCTTTGCCTCTTGATATTGATATTAAACTCGTTAGAAATTTCTTCCATAATTTCTTCTAGTAGTTTGATTCTCATAAAAAGTTTTTCATGATTTAAAGAATTTAAATTTTCTATAAGAGTAGTGAATTCCTCTAATCTTTCAATATTTGTTTTGTAAATACTTAATCTTTCTTTTATCAATTCCCTAGATCTCTTAAGTTTTTTTGACTTTTTATATAGTTTTTGTCCTTTAATAATATCTCGTTTTGTTATTACATTTGAAGAAAATATATTATCAGCTTTTTCTTTATATATCTCGTAGTTCTCTGATTTTTTCAGAAGAACATATTGAATATTTAAATTCTTTTTCTCAGTATTGGTCTGTTTAAAAATTATCCCTTCAATTTTCTTTTCCAATAATTCAAGTTTTTTTTGTTTCAAATAATAATCATAATAATTCTCTAAACTGGTGCATAAATCTATTTTGTTTTTGCAATTAATTTCTTTATCAAAAAACCAAACGCAATAAAAATCATTGTTAAATGTAGAAAACTTAAAGTTATTGTTTTTAAACCTATTTATCCAAATCTTCCAATTTTTAAATATCTCCTTTAAGTCGGAATCGTTTATGAAATCGATGTTTTTTTCCATTATTTGCGGATCACCAGTTTTGCTAAAAACTTCTAATTGTTTTGTGAGGATAGGGCTTACTCCTTGATAAGTATTTATTAAACAGTATTTCAAAGACTCAGGTACTATTGAAATTGAGTTTTTCCATGATTGAAAAGACTCATCTTCTCTAGGTTGTTTTTTGAGATTAACTGGAGGGCCTGAATAAATTGATCCTGTTGAAATTGTTCTAAAACTAGATTGACTTGATTTAATTTGTTTACCAACGGCAATTATTTTTTGTTTATTATCCAAATAAAAAATATTGCTATGTTTTCCCATTAATTCAAAAATTAAATACTTATTAATTTCATCTCCTGGTTTTTTCGCAAAACTAAATTTTATAACTCTCTCGAAATCATCTTGATCAATCGAAATTAAAGCCATATACTTTAATCCATATCTTATTTGTTTAGAAAGTGTGCTTTCTCTCCCAATCTTTTCTGGCTTATTTATCTTTAGTATTCTAGGAGAGTCTCCATTCCATGAAACTTCTAACCATGTTTGAGAATTAACTCCTCTGAAACATAATTGAATTGTATTAGGCTCTGGCTGTTGGGCAGTTTCAAACTTTGTAGGTAAGATATTCCTTGTCAAATAATGCAAGACAGATCTAATAGATGTAATGTCCATTATCTGTGGAACACCTTTTTGCATTATTCCTTCTTAATTCACAAGAAGTTTATTTTACTGTAAAAAATTTAATATGAAAAATCAAAAAAAACTTATTATCCTTACTGGACCTAGCGGGGTAGGTAAAGGAACAGTTGTTAAAGAAATATTAGATAAAGAAAAAAATTTTTGGCTTTCAACTTCTGCAACTACTAGAGAACCTAGAGAGGGAGAGAGGGACGGAGAAAGTTACTACTTTTTAAATCAAGAAAAGTTTAAAGAAATGATTGAACAAAACCTGTTTCTTGAATGGGCACAATTCGCTGGCAACTACTATGGAACCCCTTTGTCTTCTGTTAATGAGAAAATAAAAAAAGGATTTACAGTACTACTTGAAATTGAAGTAGAGGGTGCAAGGCAAATAAAAAATAAGTTTCCTAATTCTCTGTCAATATTTTTACTTCCTCCAGATAAAAAAGAGTTAGAGAGAAGAATAAGAAATAGAGGTACAGAAAAAGAAGAGGCAATTAAAAAAAGACTCTTGAGAGCTAATTATGAGATTTCTGTATCAAATCAATTTGATTTTGCATTAACAAATCACAATGTTGATGAAACAGTAAAAAAGATAATCAAGTTAATAAAAACTTGATTATTTTCTCTTTATTAGCTCATTGGATGGAATAATAAATCTGGAAAAAATCTATTAAATTCAATAATTATTCCGGCCGTAAGGCTTAGCCAAATTGCTGCTACTACTGGAGCAGATCTGACAAATTTTGTGTTTAGAATTTTGAACATTTGTTTTATGAAAGTTTTTAAAGATTTTTAGCGTGGACCATTAAGTGTAATATTGTTATCTTTCTCTCTTAAATCTCCATTTCGACCCTGTTTATTAGCAAGAAGAGGCCATTGCGCTCCTTTTACAAGACATTTTCTAGCTAAGTCTAGGTCAATAATGATCTCAAGATCTGCTGGGTTCTTAGTCTTTTTGGATTCAATCAGATACTCTCTTCCTGACCAACCTATAATTCCAGCAATATAAATAAACAGTACTCCTGGAATAAGTAAATCTCCTTCATGACCTCTATTTAAAAGGGCTCCCCATGGCTCAAGAGGAGGTCCAATTATTAAGTGCGGAAGACCATCATCTCCGCATGATGCTTTTCCGTATCTTTCAAATCTTGCGATGTCCTTTTGAGTAGTTGCAGAATTTGCTCTTTCAATGAATTTAGGATTTTCAGAGCATTTTGTGAGGGCTGAAGCAGTATATTCAGTGCTAGCTCTATCTGCGTTTAAGGCAGGCCCATTGGCAGCTAGAGCAGTTGGAGTAATTCCGAGGAACAGAAAAACTGAGGTTATGATTGAAAAAAAGAATTTCATAAGTTGCAATCTTTAATCTCTTATAGTGTGTTAAGTAAGAAATTAATATTAAAATAGAACAAGTTGAATCAAAAATGCATAAAGTTTTAGCTATTGAAACAAGTTGTGATGAGACATCTGTCTCAATAGTTTCTAATATTGGTGATACTTTCAGAATACATTCAAATATAATTGCCTCTCAAATTGAAGATCATTCAAAATGGGGAGGAATTGTCCCTGAACTTGCAGCTAGAAAGCATTTAGAGTCATTACCTTTTGTTTTAGATAAGGCTTTAGAAGAATCAAAAATCAAAATTGAGGAAGTTGATTATATTGCATCAACTGTAGCTCCTGGATTAGTTGGTTGTTTACGAGTTGGCTCCATAACTGCAAGATCACTTTGCATGTTATATTCAAAACCTTTTTTCGGAATTCATCATTTGGAGGGGCATTTATCTTCAATACTCTTTTCAGAAAACTATCCAAATAAATCCTTTCTTACATTACTTGTTAGCGGTGGGCATACTGAATTGATTAAGGTTGATGAAAGAAGGAGAATGCAAAGACTTGGGAAAAGTTTTGATGATGCTGCTGGAGAAGCCTTTGATAAAGTTGGCAGACTATTAGGTCTTAGTTATCCAGGAGGACCAGCAATTGAAAAGATTGCTAAAGAAGGGGACCCAATGAAATTTAATTTACCAAAATGTAGGATTTCTGATAAAAAAGGTGGATTTCTGAAATATGATTTCTCTTTTAGTGGTCTAAAAACTGCCGTATTAAGATTAGTTGAGAGAATAAAGTTGGATGGGAAGACCGTTCCAATTCCTGATATTGCTGCAAGTTTTGAGAGAGTAGTAGCAGAGGTTTTGGTAGAGAGAACAATAAAATGCGCAGATGATTATAGTTTGGATAATGTTGTTGTGGTTGGGGGAGTGGCTGCTAACAATACATTAAGAAAAATGATGATTAGTGAAGCTCGTAAAAAATCCATTAAAGTTCATTTAGCGCCCCTTAATCTTTGTACAGATAATGCTGCAATGATTGGAGCGGCGGCGTTGTTCAGGATCAAATTTAAGGATCATTTAAGTTCCCTTAAATTAGGTGTCGCAGGAAGACTATCAATTGAACAAGCAAATACCCTTTATGAAGAAAATCCTCCTTTCTAACTTCAATGAACAAACAACCTAAAATCGAGATTGAAGAAACAAAAAACTTCGTTGATAAAAAGGAACTAAATTTGTGGAAAAGAGGTTTTACCCCTCAAGCTGAAATATGGAATGGGAGGATGGCAACTGTTGGTATAGGAATTATTTTTATAATTATTGCTTTAATAAGCCAGTTTTCTTAAAAGAAATAAAATTCATTTTCTTAAAAGTGGTTTTGAAAGATTTAATAAAAATTACCCTTGTTCAGTCGATGAATTAAATTAAAAAGTATTGTATTTATTGGACTTGAGATATGATTATTGATTTAATCAAAATAATAAATATTTTTATTATTTATATTTTTATATGACGCCTGAAAGGCTTGGATTACTTTGGGGGATAACTGTATTTGCAGGTGCTTGCGCTCGATTATTTTCTTCTTTTACAGGATTCCCAAGTGTTGTTATTTTATTGCTTTCTGGATTATTCATTGGAAGATCAGGATTAGGACTTGTTGAGCCTTTAGATCTCGGGCAAGGGCTTGAAACTATCGTGGGGCTTTTGGTCTGTTTGGTTCTTTTTGAAGGGGGATTAAATTTAAGACTGCCTGAGGGGAGTATAAGAAATACTGTTTTGAAAATTTCATTGGTAAGACTTTTTATTTCATTATCAGCAGGTATTTTTATTGCTCATTGGCTGGCTGGCCTCTCATGGCAAGTCGCAGGAATATATAGTGCCATAGTTCTAGCTACTGGACCAACAGTGGTCTCTCCATTAGTGGAACAAATAAAATTAGCTTCCCCACTCTCGGAAGTTCTAAAAGCTGAGGGGTTATTGCTTGAACCAATTGGTGCGGTACTAGCATTACTGCTTTTAGAGCTGACTTTAGGTGATCTCCGTGGGATTAAAGATGTATTTATAGCATTAATGCAAAGATTAGGGGGAGGAGTCTTAATCGGATTAAGCGCAGGATGGTTACTATCAGAAATTTTAAAAAAAATAAAAACTGAAGCCTCATTTGGTATAGAGCTTCAAGTTACCCTTGGATTTATTTTCCTCGTGTATGGTATTAGCGAATATTTTTTACCGGAATCAGGCTTGCCTGCTTCTGTAGCGGCAGGTTTTATTGTAGGCAAAAGAGAAGTTGTAGATAAGGAGAGATTGGATAACCTAATAGGTGAACTAGCCCAATTAGCAATAACAGTTCTTTTCCCTCTTTTGGCCGCTGACGTTTCTTGGGGTGAATTAAGTCCGCTTGGCTGGGGAGGGGTTGTTTGCGTTTTTATGTTGATGGTAATTGTTCGCCCAATCTCTATCGGGATAGCAACAACGGGGAGAGAATTGAACTTAAAAGAAAAAATATTTTTAGCTTGGTTAGCCCCAAGAGGTATTGTTACTGCAGCTGTAGCTTCTCTTTTTTCTATTAGATTAGAGCAGGCTGGTATCCTTGGAGCTGGTCGTCTCCAAGGTTTAGTTTTTCTTACTATTTTGATGACAGTAGGAATACAAGGACTTTCAGCTAAACCTTTGGCAAATAGACTTGAATTAGGCCAAAATAAAGTTTTTGACTGATTAAAGACATCTTTCAATTCTAATTCTATCAGTTTTACTCTCTGCGAAAAGCTCCCAACTTTGAATTAAATCTGGCCCACTGAGTGATCCAAAAAAGGCTACTCTTAATGATTTCATTAATATCCCTTTTTTAATATTATGCTTTTTTGAGATTTCGTTTATTATTTCTTTGGCTTTCTCTTTATTTATTGTTAGAGCATCCTTCTCAATTAAATAATTTAAGACTAGTTTAAGAGATAATTTGCTATCCCTGTTATCCAGAAAATCTTGACCTTCTTTTTGAATTGTAGGTATTAAGAAAAATGGTCTTGATTGATCAATTGAATCTTTTATAAGAATCATAGATTCTCTAATCAAAATTGCCAATTTATAAGCCCATTCTTGAGATGGCGGCTCCCAACCATTATCATCCCAGTATTTCTTAATGATCTCAATTAACTTTATTGATTCCATCTTTTTTATATATTGAGAATTAATCCAGTTGAGTTTTTCCCAACTGAATTTGGCTCCAGCTTTATTAATTTCTGATAAGTCAAAAATTTTAGATATCTCTTCAAGTGAAAGTATTTCTCTGTCGGCAGATTTTGGAGACCAACCTAAAAAGGCCATATAATTCGATAAGGCCTCAGGTAAATATCCCATTTCTCTAAATTCGTCGATTGAAGTAACGCAATCTCTCTTAGATAATTTTTTCCCTTCGCTATTTAGTATTAAGGGTGTATGCGAGAAAGTTGGCAAATTAAAATTTAATGCTTCGTAAATCAATATTTGTTTTGCAGTGTTCGAGATATGATCTTCACCCCTTACTACATGAGTAATATTCATGAAATTATCATCAACTACAACTGCAAGATTATACAAAGGATCTCCAATCTCATGTCCTTTAGCCCTCCTTGACAAAACTAAATCACCGCCCAAATCCTTTCCTTGCCATTTAATTTCACCTCTTATCTGGTCTACCCATTTAATTTCAACTTTTTCATCAATCTTAAACCTTATTACTGAAGTCTTCCCTTGGGATATGAATGTTTCTATTTCATCCTTTGAAAGACTTCTGTGTCTATTGTCATGCTTAGGAGGTAATCCTTTCTTTTTTTGTTCTGCTCTTAATTCAGATATTTCATCTTCTGTTGTAAAGCACCTATATGCAGCTCCACATTCCAATAGCTTTTTGATATAGCTTTTGTGAATCGAAATTCGGTCACTTTGCTTAATAGGTTCTTCATCCCATTTAAGTCCAAGCCATTTTAAGCCCTCTAATATATTTTTTGTATAAGCAGATTTAGATCGAAGAAAATCTGTATCTTCTATTCTGATGAGAAATTTCCCACCTATTTTTTGGGCATACAACCAGTTGAATAATGCTGTTCGCGCTGTCCCAATATGAAATAGACCCGTTGGACTCGGGGCTAGTCTTAAACGTTTTTCCAAATTTTTTTTAGAAAAAACGGGACCGACGGGATTCGAACCCGCAACTTCCGCCGTGACAGGGCGGTGCTCTAACCAGTTGAACTACGGTCCCAGAGTTTTGTTCTAAATTTATTTAGAACTTCATTCTTAAAATTATCAGATCATAATACTTAATTAATGGGGTTGTAATAAAAAAAATTTATTAATTTGAGGATTTACAGAAATAATTAGTTTTTCAACTGAATTAGTATAAACAACTATTTATTTTTGAGGTCTAAAACCAGCAGGTTCTATCAACCTAACTTGATTGCCTCTAGCAGTAAATTCTCTGCCTTGGTCACTTTGTACGACAACTCTCCCACCAGACTTAACTCTGATAACTCTTGCACGAACCCATCCTAAAGCTGCTGATTCTAGGACTTTAACTACGTCCCCAGGTTGAAGATCTAACTCCATTTTATGAAAAAATGATTTACATAATGTTGATCAAACGCGTCGTGGAGGACTTGAACCCCCGACATCAGGTTTTGGAGACCTGCGTTCTACCAACTGAACTAACGACGCATTTAAATGATTATAAGCGTCTTTGTGACCAATAAGCTGAATAGTTTACAACTTTATCGATCAAAGCGTTGTTTTACGCGAGTAGCTTTTCCTACTCTATCTCTAAGATAGAATAACTTAGCTCTTCTTACTTTACCTCTACGTTCAACTTTTAGAGAGGCAACCTGTGGACTATGTAGCATAAATACTCTTTCAACACCTATACCCTGAAAAATTCTTCTAACTGTAATAGTTTGGTTGATACCTCCATGCCTTTTTGCGATGACAACGCCTTCATAAGGTTGGACTCTTTCTTTATTACCTTCAGTAATTTTTACTCCAACTTTAACAGTGTCCCCAACATATATTTCAGGTAATTCTTTTTTTAATTGCTCGTTCTCAAATTCCTTAATAAGATTGGATGCACTTAACGTTTGCTTATTCTCAGAAACCGTATTTTTTTCTTTTTGTTCAACTGCTACATCAATTGATGCATCAGCTTTAATGCCGGTTTCTAGATCCTTCTCTTGTTTCTCTTGAGCCATTTTGGTCTTTATTGTCCTACAAGTTCTATATCTTAACCTTTTGACTCGCCTTTAGTAACCTTTTTGGTAAATGAAATTGTTTTTGAAAACATTTGGAATCCTGTTACGAGCATCCATAAAACTCCAAGGGAATTCAACATTACGTATATAAGTTCTCCATTATCTCCAAGCCATTCGCCCTCATGGAGAGACATTAACCAATGAACTTGTTCTCTAGAGTAACCTAGTAAATCTTTTGAAACCCTATATAGAAGACCAGTAATTGAAGATATAAATAATGGAAGAAAAACCCAGGGCGCCAAAGCCTTATGAAATTGCCTAGAATTAAATAATGTTTTCATTTTTGTTTCTTTCCAATTGTTATTGATAGATTTAAGGTAGCCAAGAACATAAAGGCTATTTTGAAGATATTTACCTATTACTATTATTTATTCCAATGAGACATTTTGCAGATCTTTTATTAAATAAAAATAATTCCAAAGCTAATGATCAAGTTCCTTTTATTCAGAGAAGAAGAGGAATCGAAATAAAGTCTTCACGGGAAATAAATTTGATGAAAAAATCCAGCAAGATTGTAGCAACTGTTTTGAGGGAAATTAATGACTTAATTCAACCTGGAATGAGTACAAAAGATTTAGATGATTTCGCCGAAAAGAGGATAAAAAGTTTTGGAGCTGTGCCAAGTTTCAAGGGCTACCATGGATTCCCTTCTAGTATTTGTTCTAGTATTAATAATGAGGTTGTCCACGGGATTCCAAGTAAAAATAAAATAATTAAAAATGGTGACTTGGTTAAAATTGATACAGGTGCATATTTAGATGGTTTTCATGGAGATAGCTGTATATCAATTTGTGTAGGCGAAGTTAGTCCAAAGGCTCAAAAACTTTCCGACGTAGCATATAAAGCATTGTATGCGGGACTTTCGAAAATCAAGGCAGGGAATACACTTCTAGATGTGGCTGGGGAAATCGAAGACATTGTTGTGAAAAATGGTTTTAGTGTTGTAGAAGACTATACAGGTCATGGGGTTGGAAGAAATCTTCATGAAGAACCATCGGTCTTTAATTTTCGGACCAAAGAATTGCCCAACGTCGTCCTTCGAGAAGGAATGACATTAGCGGTGGAACCTATTGTTAATGAAGGGACTAAATTTTGCAAAACACTAAATGATAGATGGACCGTAATAACAAAAGATGGAAAACTATCGGCCCAATGGGAGCATACAATAGTTGTTTTAAAAGATGGTATTGAAATATTGACAGATAGAGATTTCTAGAAACTAAGATTTATACCTATAGATAATTTGGCAATACAAAAAATTAAAAAATTCTTTCAATGGGAAAAGCATATAGGTTAAAGGGTTTGGACTAATTATTACTAAATAATTTTTTGAATTGGCTAAATCATAAATTTTTTTAGAAACAAATTTGGGACTCATTATTCCGAGAGGATTCAATTCTGATTTAAATGGCCCTAAGATGATTTTTTTAATTATTAATTTATTCTTTGTATTTTTGTCTAGAAGATTCTTTTTGAAAGAAACTAATTGACCAATAAGCGATTTACTAATCTCATATGACGGATTTAGGGCAGGTAATATTTCTGCTTCAGATGTATTTATCCAAATCTCTTTTTTTATTTGTGAATCATTACTTAGAGCAATATCTTCAAATAAATTTAAAAATTTGAATTTGCTTAATGCATTTATCTCTATTGAGTTTTCATAATTGGAATTTTCTCTACTCAAATCATAGATACCATGGTTTAAAATTAAAATGTCTATGTTTTCTAATTGTTTTTTTAATGAAGACTCCTTCCCACATTCCCATTTAATCCATTCATTTGGTGACTCAAGATTTATTTCATAATTACTTTTACTATGAGTAAATCCAATCACTCTATATCCTTTTTGACGAAATAACTTTGTTAATTCTTTTCCTAGCGCACCTGAGGCTCCTGTAATCCCTATAGTTTTTCCTTTATTGATTGAATTTATCATTTTGCTTGATTTTTATGAGATACCAAATAATTAAAATAAATTTACCAAAAAAAAATTCTTTATTTTCTTATTTGATTAAAACTCATAAATAAATATTTGTTTAGTTCTAAAAAAATATTATCTTAAACCTATTGGTAAACTTTATTTATTATGAGCGATATATTATTGATTGGTTCATGCGAGCCATTTAGTGGAAAGTCTGCAATGGTTCTGGGTATAGCAAAAAATCTTTTACAGCAGAAAAAAAAAGTACGCATAGGAAAACCGTTAGCAACATGTATTGAACTTACTAATCTTCCGTCAATTTCTTATGAAGGATTAATAGATGATGATGTTAAGTTTATTGGATCTACCTTGAATATCGAAGAGGAGTATTTAATCTCTTCAGTAGGATTATTGGATAATATATCAGCTGAAAAAAGAATCTTTAACAAAGACTTACTCCCAGGAAAAAGTTTTGATCAGATTAAAGGATTGGTTAATGATGATTTTGAAGGGCTGAATATTTTAGAGGCAGCCGGGAGTCTTCATGAGGGCATGATTTATGGCTTAAGTCTCCCACAACTAGCTAAGGATTTAGATGCGAAAGTTTTAATTGTGAATTTATGGGAGGATTGTAAAAGTGTGGATGCATTACTTGATGCGAAGAAACAATTAGGTGAGAAATTGGCTGGAGTTGTATTAAACGGAGTGTTGCCGCAAGAAGTCGAAAAAGTTAAAAATGAAATAATACCCTCTCTTAAAGATCTGGATATTGAAGTTTTTGGAGTTATGCCTAAATCACCACTTCTTAGAAGTGTCACCGTAGGTGAGCTTGTAAGAAGACTAGATGCCCAAGTAATTTGTTGCCCTGAAAAAGATCAATTACTTGTTGAAACATTAAGTATTGGTGCAATGGGGGTGAATTCTGCAATGGAATTTTTCAGGAGAAGACGAAATATGGCTGTAGTTACAGGAGCTGATAGAACTGATATCCAACTTGCTGCTTTGGAGGCTTCGACTCAATGCTTAATTTTAACTGGTTTAGGAGATCCCTTGTCACAATTGATTCATAGAGCGGAGGAATTGGAGGTGCCAATTTTAAAGGTAGAACTAGATACTCTTTCATCCGTTGAAATTATTGAACAAGCTTTTGGGCATGTCAGAATACATGAATCAATTAAAGCTTCTTATGCTATTCAACTAGTTCAGGAGCATGTAAATCTAAAAAGAATTCTCGAAAAGATAGATTTTCCCTGCAATTTTTCAGATAAATGCTAATTTCAAATATAGGAACTTTATTATTTTGAGTCGCTCTTTAGATCTACCAGCAACAGAAGGTGTTGATGCCTTAGCTCAAGAACTTGCAAAACTCCAAGATAATGGGAAAAGGAGAATTGCTTTTTTAGGTAGTAGACACGTACCGGTTGTAGATATCCACTTAATTGAGTTGATAGCAAGGTCTTTAGCAGAGGAAGGACACAACATCCTTACGTCTGGATCTCAAGGTGTTAATGCAGCTGTTATTCGAGCTGTCTTAGATATTAATCCATCATTATTAACTGTTTTATTACCACAAAGTCTTGACAAACAAATACCCGAAATAAAGGATCAACTTGAGAGGGTTATGCATTTGGTTGAGAAAAGTGAAAATGATGAATTACCTTTGCCACTTGCAAGTAGTCTTTGTAATCAAGAAATTATTACTAGGTGCGATCAATTAATATGCTTCGCCTTTCACGATAGTGAAACTTTGCTTAATAGTTGTAGGTGTGCTGAAGAAATGGGCAAAGTGGTTAGTTTGTTATTTTTTGATTAAATTAACCCATTTCCCCTTATTAAAAGATGATTTATGCTAATAATATTTAGCGTTTAATAATTTACTATGGCAGAAAGTTTTTCATTTGATGTAGTTTCTGATTTTGATAGACAAGAATTAGTCAATACTTTGGATCAAGTTAAAAGGGAAATTTCTCAGCGTTACGATTTGAAAGGCACCGATACTTCAGTTGATTTAGAGAAGGAAAATATTTTTATAATCACCAATAGCGAACTTACTTTGAATGCTGTCAATGACATAATTAGACAAAAGGCAATAAAAAGAAACTTATCCTTAAAAATATTTGATTACGGTGATATTGAAATAGTTAGTGGTAACAGAATTAAACAGACAATTTTATTAAAACAAGGAATTAAACAAGAAATAGCAAAAAAAATCAGTAAAAATATTAGAGATCAAATTAAAAAAATCAATGTCAGCATCAATGGAGAAACACTCAGAGTTGCCAGTAAGAGCAAAAATGATCTTCAATTGGCAATTAAGCTTGTTGGTGAGTTGGAGGAGTCTTTGAATATTCCTCTAAAAGCTAATAACTTTAGATAAAATCTCTAATAAGATTATTTTAAAATATGGCAGATTATTCAAAATCTCTTATTAACTCATTGATTGAGAATGTAAAAGAATACCCTCGTTTTTCAAAAGATGAAATAGAGAAATTTTGTTGGATGGCGGTACATGAGCATAAGCATGGTGTATTACCCTCTGAATATGATATTAGGGAGATAGATGAGGATCTTTATTTAGAACTTTTGCAAAAATTTAAATCAATTGTTTACTAATTAAAATTTATATTTAAATTCACAATTATTAAAAAATTATTTTAATTAAATGTCTTAATAATGCACTAATTAGGCTATTTAAATATGATTAACTAAAAGCATAAATTTAATGTCAACATCCTTTAAAAATGTCACACCAACAGGACCCGGTGGGACAGCAACATTATTAATTGTATTATCTTTTACTGGTTTTCTTTTGCTCACCCAATCATTATTTGTTGTGCCTTCCGGACAAGTTGCAGTTGTCACAACACTAGGGAAAGTAAGTGGCCCCTCTAGGAGAGCAGGTTTAAACTTTAAACTTCCATTTATCCAGTCCGTATATCCATTTGATATAAAAACCCAAGTTCAACCAGAAAAATTTGAAACGCTAACTAAAGATCTCCAAGTTATTAGGGCTACAGCTACAGTTAAGTATTCGGTAAAACCTAATGAGGCAGGAAGGATCTTCTCAACAATTGCAAGCAGAAATAGCGATGTTTATCAGAAAATTGTTCAGCCATCTTTGCTTAAAGCTTTAAAATCAGTCTTTTCTCAATATGAGCTAGAAACAATAGCTACTGAATTTGCAGTAATTTCTGAAAAAGTAGGTGACACCGTTGCAAAAGAATTGAATTCATTTGATTACGTTGATGTCAAAAGTTTAGATCTTACTGGATTAGAGATAGCAGAAGAATATAGAGCTGCGATTGAACAAAAGCAAATAGCTGGTCAACAATTACTAAGAGCAAAGACTGAAGTTGAAATTGCTGAACAAGAAGCACTTAGATATGAGACATTGAATAGAAGTCTCGACGATCAAGTACTTTTCAAATTATTTCTTGACAAATGGGATGGAAGTACACAGGTTGTTCCTGGCTTGCCAGGTTCAGAAGGAGGTACTCCCCCAGTAATAGTTGGTGGTAGAAGATAATTTTTTAGAAAAGATCTTTCTAAACTATTTAATAATTTACTTAATTTCTTTTAAGGAGTGACAAGTAAATGATCATTTTTTAATTGCATTAAAAGATTCGTCAAAAGCTTCAATAGTTTTATCAATTTCTTCTTCGGTGTGAGCTAGTGATGTAAAACCAGCTTCAAAGGGGCTTGGCGCTAGGTAAATTCCTCGTCGAAGCATTTCTCTATGCAACTTACCAAAAAGTTCGGCATCATTTGTTTTGGCTTCATCAAAGTTCCTAACTGGGCCATCGCATAAGAAAAATCCAAACATAGCGCTTACACTTCCACCGTTAATAGCAATACCGTTATTTTCTGCAGACTGAATTATTCCTTCAATTAATCTAGAAGTTGTTGAATCAAGTTTATCGTAAGTACCATCTTGTTTAAGCAGTTCAAGAGTTTTTATTCCAGCAGTCATTGCGAGTGGATTGCCGCTCAAAGTGCCTGCTTGGTATACCGGTCCTGAAGGGGCTACCATTGACATTATTTCTTTCTTGCCTCCATAAGCTCCAACAGGTAGGCCTCCACCAATTACTTTACCAAGGGTTGTTAAATCAGGAGTAACACCAAATTTTTCTTGAGCTCCTCCATAACTTATTCTGAATCCAGTCATTACTTCGTCAAAAACTAATAAGGATCCATTCTCGGTGGTTAATTCCCTTAATCCTTCCAAAAATCCAGGTTCTGGAGTAATAAATCCGGCATTACCCACGATAGGCTCAAGAATAACCCCCGAAATGGCATCAGGATTTTCAGAAAATAATTTTTTTACTGCTTCAAGGTCATTGTAGGGAGCAGTAAGTGTGTTGGCAGTTGTTGTCCGTGGAACACCTGGAGAATCTGGTAAACCAAGAGTGGCTACACCTGAACCTGCTTTTACTAAAAACATATCTGCATGACCGTGATAACAACCATCAAATTTAATAACTTTATCTCTTCCGGTAAATGCTCGCATAAGTCTCAAAACAGCCATGCATGCTTCAGTCCCACTATTGACAAATCTAACCATTTCTACAGATGGCACTGCATCTATTACCATTTCAGCAAGTTGGTTCTCTAGAACGCATGGAGCCCCAAAGCTAGTACCTTTCTCAATTGCTTCCTGTAATGCAGTTATGACTTCAGGGTGTGCATGCCCACATATAGCAGGTCCCCAGCTTCCTATATAGTCAATATATCTATTTCCATCAATATCCCAAGCAAAAGGACCTTTGACTCTATCAAAAACAATTGGCTGACCTCCTACCGACTTAAAAGCTCTTACTGGAGAGCTTACTCCTCCTGGCATTAGTTGTTGGGCAGCAGAAAAAATTTCTTCTGATTTTGCGTAATTTAATATTTCAGTCACAATTTATATAAATGATGTTTTAAGAAAAATCTAGTCATGTTCTAAATTAGAAATAAGTAAAAATTTTGTCAATCAGATTGAAATTCTACATTATGATATTTTTATTGCGATAGTTTGGATTGTAAATTATTAATTTTAATGAAATCATGATAAAAAACAATTTTTACTTTAGATAACTCTTTATTAATAAGCGTTTTCAAGCATTAAAGAAATTCAATTTATTTTTATTTATATTTCGAAGAAATTATCCTCATCCTCAAAAAAATCTGTATTTATTTCGTTTAAGTTAAGATCTATCATTACTGGTGCATGATCACTAGGACGCAAATTACCTCTCGGGGAGCTGTCTATGACACAACTCTTAAGCTTTGATGACAGTTCTTTGCTGATATATATATGGTCTATCCTCCAACCTTTATTTAATTCAAATGCGTTGTTACGGTAATCCCACCAACTCCAATGGCCAGTATTTTGTTCATAAATCCTGAATGAATCAATTAATCTTTTTTTCAGAACATTATTTAGTGCACTTCTCTCTATCTCAGATGCCATTATTCCTCCTTCATATTTCTTTGGATCATGAATATCCAAGTTTGATGGAGCAACATTAAAATCACCCATAAGACAAATTAATTCTCCTTTTTTTTCTTGCTCGTCTAAAAATGAAGCTAAACAATTTAACCAATTAATTTTGTATTCGAACTTACTAGATTCTAGAGAAGATCCATTTGGAACATAGACATTTATGATTTTAATGCCATTAATATCAGCAGAAATCAATCTTTTTTGATCTAGGAAAATTTCGATATTTTGATTAGAGCTATTACAACCGTAGAATCCTTTTTTAACATTCTCTGGCTTTATTTTGGAAATAATAGCCACCCCATTGTATGATTTTTGTCCATAGATCTCTACTGAGTATCCTAATTTTTCAAAAGGTTCAATAGGGAAACTATCGTCCATGACTTTCGTTTCCTGTAAACATAGGATATCTGGATTGGATTGATTAATCCAATCTAATATTTGTGAAAGTCTGGTTCTTATAGAGTTAACATTCCAAGTTGCTATTAACAAATTTCCACCAAATTATGTAAAATTAAAATAGCAAGAAATTTTTGGCGTAAAAGAATTTTGAAATTAAATAAAATGAAAAATTACTTTTGCAAAAGCAATTTTAAACCAATTACGGTTTTAATTTTTTTTACTTTATTAATTTCCTTAAAAAGTGATTACTTAAATTCTGAGTATTTATTTGAAGATTTAGAAATCGATACCTCAACTAAAACAGAAGATGATAGATCAGCTCTTCCAACTAATCCTTTTGAAATTGTGGAAATGATTCGGAGACAAAATAGTATGAATGATGCGACTGAACCTTCTGATGCAATTGATGATGCGTTAAAGTCTTTTAATAGTTTGGAGGAAAATTTAGAAATTTAATACGATAAATTGTTATTTTCAAATTTTTAATATGTTAAAAAACCCTATCCCAAAAGTCACCAACCAATTACAGCACAGAGCAATCGGTATTATTAATGGTAAATTCACTCCCCTAAGTAATGAACAATTAAATAGAGGCTTTTTAATTGACAATAAAGACGAAAAAATTGAAACAGTAGTTCTAGGTAAAGCATTATCACTTTTAAAAAAGCATATTGATTTAAAGAAAAATTATTATTGGATTGTTTATCCAAAGAATAAAAATACTCAAAACTTGCATTTACAGGTTGCTGGAATATGGGATCCCTACCAACTGAATGATTTCCCCAATGATTCTTCAAAAACTAACTTCACCAAATTATTAGAAGAATTAGATCTAAAAGACAATTATTTTTCTGTTAGGGGAGAATTAGTTTTTGTTAATACTCAAAAGAAAGAAATTGTTATTAAAGTATGTCCTGTCATAAAGTCAAATAATTTAAAAAATAAAAATTTTAAATTAGTCATTAAAGGAGAGCTTTCTCTTGAACTTTTGCATAGCTTTGTAAGTTTAGATATCAACAGAGATGGAAATTCTTTGCAATTAATAAAGTACGAAGTGATTGAAAAGAATCTTTCTAAAAAATAACTAGAATGAAAGGTTGATTTACACCGAAATTTTACCAGTTAAAAAATCTTTGATTTATGGATGATGTGTTAATTGAATGTTCTCCTGGTATCTCTGGAGATATGTTGTTAGGAGCTTTTTATGATTTAGGGGTGCCTAAAAAAGTTATTGAACAGCCTCTTATTGATCTTGGATTAAAGGGTCTATATCAACTAGACTTTAAAGAATCAAAAAGTTGTTCAATCCGAGGCATCACAGCAAAGGTTGAGAATATTGACATTAATCCTATTAAAAAAACTTGGAGAAGTATCAAGGAACTTATTTTAAATGGCCATTTAGAAGATAAATTAAAAAAAATAATTTATGAAGTATTTGAATCTTTAGCAATTGCGGAAGGAAAAGTTCATGGCATTAAATCTGATGAAGTTCATTTTCATGAAATTGGAGCTATAGATTCATTGGTGGATATAATTGGAGTATGTGCTGCATTGAATTACTTAAATCCAAAGAGAGTTTATTGTAATGAACCAATGTTGGGGAAAGGTTTTGTTCAAACTGAACATGGAAAACTATCTGTACCACCTCCTGCTGTAATAGAGCTAATAAGACAAAAAAACATTAAGGTTTTATCAAGTCTTAACTCAATAGATGGTGAACTCTCAACACCAACTGGCATTGCTTTACTTGCTAATTTAGTCGACTATCTGGAACCTCCCTCAAAATATTCTATTAACTCTTATGGAGTTGGCATTGGTAATCTAAAGTTTACATTCCCTAATTTGGTAAGAGTTTATAAAATTACTTCATTTGATGATTTTTCTCTTAACGATAATGAACAAATTAGTCCAAAGTGTGAACAGATATCTATTCAAGAAGCATGGATTGATGACCAAACACCCGAAGATATTTCTAATTTTGTGGAGAAATTGAGAATTGAGGGGGCTTACGACGTTTCCTATCAAGCTATCAATATGAAAAAGAATAGAATTGGATTTTCTATTCAAGTAATCTTGCCCATAGAGAAAAAAGATTTTTTTAGGAGATTATGGTTTGATTATTCCAACACTATTGGAGTTCGTGAAAGGACCCAATCTAGGTGGATATTACTTAGACGCAGAGGAGAATGTTCAACGACTTTTGGAAATATAAAAGTTAAACAAACTTTGAAACCAGATGGATCAATAATTATGAAACCAGAAAATGATGAGGTTTTGAGATTACAATTGAAGCATAAAATATCAACGCACGAAATAAGAAAATTAATAAAAGAATCAAGCAAAAAATTTATAGCATTTGAAAACTGGAAATGAGATTTAACTCAAGTGTTAAACAATATCTTAAATTCCTTAAAAAAATTAATTTTGGTTGTTTAAAGATTATTTTCTTTATTACAAGCTTGTCCTATTTTTGTATCTATTTTTTTAATAATATTGATCAAATTTCTTTTGAGGTAAATTTAGAAAGAAATGGAATTAATCTATTTCTATCATTTTTATTTTGTATTTTAAGTATTTACCTGAATGCTTATGCATGGAAATATATTGTTAGATGGTTTGGGAAAGAATTTAAAAGTAATAATTTAGTTTCTTTTTATGTTTTAACCAATATTCTTAAATACGTTCCAGGAGGGGTTTGGCATTTTGTAGAAAGATTTAATTTTATAAAAAAAATAAGTAATCCTCAGATTGCTTTGTATTCGACACTTATAGAACCTTATTTTATGTTGAGTGGATCTTTTCTCTTGGCATCGATGGGATTGCTTTTTTCACCATTTTATATTTTTTTAATTGTTCCTTTGGTATTCCTAAATAGGAAATTTATTTTTCTGATAATAAAAAGATTAGGGGCTCTTAAGGGAAAAGTATTTGAGGTTTTGAGACTTCCAAATTCAAAGGACCAATTTGAAAAGAGAATAAATATAATTTCATTTTTCCCTACTGGAGCTTTATTTCTTGAAATTGGATTTGTTTTATCTAAATTTATTGGGTTTTATATTTGCTTAAACACTTTTTATACGAGTAATAATCTGAACATTATATTTTTATTGGTAATTTTTTCTTTGTCATGGTCTTTAGGCTTGGTAGTCCCAGCAGCTCCAGGAGGAGTTGGCGTTTTTGAGGCTTGCCTCCTTTTATTTGTAGGCAAAAGTATTCCTCAAAATATAATTATCATTAGCTTAGTTTATTTTAGGGTTATATCTACCTCGGCAGATTTGTTCATAAGCCTGCCTTTCTTAATAAGAAAATTTTATAAGAGAATTTAGTTTTTTTTCTCTAAACTTGGTATCAATGTAATTGAAGCAATAAGGCCTAAAGTCATGATCAGGATGGCTGGTAATATTGCCTCTACCATTCTTTCATCTCCAGCATATTGATATATCCTCACAGATAATGTATCAAAATCAAATGGTCTCAAAATAAAGGTCATTGGTAATTCTTTTATCGTGTCTACAAAAACTAAAAGTGATCCTACGAATATTGGTCCCTGAAGAAGAGGTAGATGAATTCTTTTAATGATTCCCGGCCAATTCTCTCCTAGTCCAAGTGCAGCTTCATCTAGACTAGGAGAAATTCTCTCAAGACTTGAATCAATGGAACCCTTAGAAATAGTTAGAAATCGAACAAGATAACCCCAAATTAGTAAGCAAATAGCAATAAAATTCAATTTTGGAGAAGAAATGCTTATTAAAGATAAAGCTAATACAGTTCCTGGAATTGCATAACCTATTCCCGCAAGGTTTGTTATTAGTCCTAGTAATGAGGCTTTATTTGGACGTCTTGCGAAGGAAATTATTAAGGAGAATAACATCGTTATTAATGCAGTAAAAAATCCTAAACTAATAGTCCTGAATGATATTGTTAGTAATTCTACAGATAAACCCTTTTGAATTTGATCGATATTAATCATGACCCAAAAACATGGAATCCCAAGAGAGAAAATTGGAGGAAATAAAGATATTGTGATTGCTAAAAGAGCTCTCGTTTTTTTTAATTCCCATCCTTGAGAATCTTTTGATGCAGGATTTTCACTCCACCTCTTTGATTTTCTTCTCGAAAATTTTTCAAAAATAATTAAAGTGAAAATTATTAATAAAGCTACCAAAGATAGTCCAATAGCACTTTTTGGATTACCCTCAATTATCCAATTTTCGGCTATACCTGTAGAAATACTTGGAATGTTTAATAATGAAAACGTACCTAACTCATTCATTACTTCCATACACATTAAACTTATTCCTGTTATTAGTGCTGGTAACGCCATTGGAAAAGCGATTCTAAAGAAGCTCCTCCATGGCCCCACTCCCAATCCTCTACTAGCATTGATTTGATTAATTCCAAATTTATTAAAACTTTCGTTAGCAAGAATGAATACATATGGATAAGTAGAAATTGAAAGTATTAATACCCCCCACCATAAACCGGTTACTTGGTACCCAAAAATACTTCCTAAATCCTGCAAAACAGCTGTTATTAGGTATGCTGGGGCCGCTAGTGGAATCAGCTGACAAATACGGAGAACTTTTCTGAACTTAAAATCACAATTTGAAAGTAACCATCCATTTAAAGTGCCTAATCCTCCTCCAAAAAAACTAGTTAGTACTAGAACTTTTAAAGTTTCTAATACCTCTTCTCCTCCAGCAATGCCTAATGAAAAATTACCACTTACAAGATATTGGACTCCTTCAAGAAGAAAATTGGAAATTGGAATGATTACTAAAATTGCGACAATAAACGAAGTAAAATAAAAAAGTTTTAATTCGCTTAATGCTTTTTTAAATCCTTTAATAAGTATTTTCAAAAATTAATTAAATCCTAATATGTAAACACTAATCTTCACTAAATCTACATGATGAAAGTTGATTCTTAATAGTTTGATGATCTAAGTTTTTACCAATTAATACTATCTTGTTAGATTTTTCCTTTGTCCATTCTTCATCATCTAAAGAAAATCGTTTTCCAGATAGGTGAAAAATGTGTTTTCTATCACTTTCCATAAACCATAATATTCCTTTCGCCCTAAATATATTTTGTGAGATTTGATTATCCAAGAAATATTGAAACTTCCTTAAGGAGAATGGTTC
>CACGER010000004.1 GCA_902572075.1 uncultured Prochlorococcus sp. | reverse complement strand
TGATGTTCCAGCCTTAGCATCTTCAGACTTAGGAATTGCGGTGGGATCAGGAACTCAAATAGCCAAGGCAAATGCAGATGTAGTATTGATGGGAGATCAACTAAATGGATTACCCTACGCTTTAAATCTTGCCAAAAAAACTATAAGAAAAATAAAGCAAAATCTATCATGGGCTTTTGGTTACAACTTACTAGCTATACCTTTAGCAGCCGGCATTTTATTCCCTAAATACGGTATTCTTCTTACTCCCTCAATAGCAGCATTATTGATGGCTATTAGCTCTATTACGGTTGTAATTAATGCTTTATCTTTGGATTAAATGAAAGGAAAATTTATCGTTATTGAGGGTATTGATGGATGTGGTAAAACTACCCAAATAGATGAACTATCTAAATGGCTTCCCAATAGTGGTCTAATAAAGAAAGGGTCTAAATTAATTACAACTAGAGAACCTGGGGGCAGTCTTTTAGGCAAAAAACTTAGAGGACTGATTCTTGATAATAATGAAAATAACAAACCTTCATCTCTTGCAGAATTATTGCTTTATTCAGCAGATAGAGCTGAACACGTTTCCAAAATTATTTCACCTGCTTTAAATAACAATGATTGGGTAATAAGTGATAGATTTTCTGATTCCACACTGGCTTATCAAGGTTATGGAAGAAATATAAATTTAGAAATAATTAAAAATATTGAATCTATTGTTTGTCAAGGAGTATCTCCAGATCTCACTGTCTTCTTAGAAATTTCTCCAGAAGAGAGCTTATTCCGAAGAAAAAATGAAATTCCAGACAGAATAGAATCAGAAGGTATTAGATTTTTAGAAAAAGTAAATGAAGGCTTCAAACTAATTGCCAAACAAAAAAACTGGAAAGTAATATCTGCTTCACAAAATATTAAAACTATTTCTAATCAAATTAAAGAAACTTTGCTAAACAATTTTTCTAAAAAAAATGATTGAGTTTAAAAAAAATAATTTCTTCTTGAATGAAGAAGCCAATACTTTTCTTAAGAACATAATTAAAAATAAATCATTGGCTAATGGTTATATATTTTATGGTGCTGAAGGATTAGGCAAAAAGCAAACTGCTCTTCAATTTATAAAAGAGATTTTCAAACAGTCTTCACCAAGCGAAAATGTTGAAGAGAGAATTACAAACAATAACCATCCTGATTTTTTAATTATTGAACCTGATTCTCTTTTTGCAACTAAAAGTTCAGGAAGTTCCGATCTTAAAAAAACAATAAAAAGTGGATCTGAGGTTATTAAAATTGCTCAAATACGTAATATCAAAACTTTTCTTAGTCAAAAATCAATAAACTCAGAAAAAAAAATTGTTTTAATTATTGATGCACACCTCTTAAACGAAGCAGCCTCAAATTGCCTTTTAAAAACCTTAGAAGAACCTAGTAACGGCATTTTTATTCTACTAACATCAAAATTAAATCTTCTCTTAGATACGATCATTTCAAGATGTCAAATAGTCAGATTTAGATCTTTTTCTAGTAAACAAATAAAGTCTATTTTGAAAGAATATTTAAATACTTCGAAATTTAATATTAATACAAAATTAAAATTTGAAGATTTAATAAATGCTGCAAATGGATCTCCAAATCAATTATTGAAAAATATTGAAATTTGGAATGATATTTCAGATGAAATCATAAGTAAATTGGATACTCCAATAAAAAATAGTCTGGATATATTAGAAATATCTAAATTAATATCTGAAAAGTTAGAAATTTTTCAACAGATTTGTTTAGCAAATTTAATTCAAACTATTTGGTGGAGAAAAACAAAAAATATCGGTTTGGTTAAAAAACTTGAAAATTTAAAATACCTCTTAAGAAAAAACATACAACCAAGGTTGGTATGGGAAATAACTTTTTTAAAAATTTCAATGGAAGATATATGAGGTTAATCTACTGCAGAATTTATCAAGTTAGGATTTCTTGCTTGAATAAACTCTTGCCTAGCAGTTTCAACTTGAGAGCCAATAGGTAACTCGAGACAATATCCAGCACCGTAAACAGTTTTTATGTAAATAGGTTTACGAGGATCGGGTTCAAGTTTAGTGCGTAAGTGTCTAATATGAACTCTTATTGTCTCAATATCATCATCAGGTTCATATCCCCATACTTCTTTAAGAATTAATGCTGGTGATACAGTTTGACCATGTCTCTGCAAAAGACAATGAAGAAGTTCAAATTCAAGATGAGTTAACCTAACAGGAGATTCAAACCATATAGCTTCAAATCTTTCTGGAACAAGAGTTAAAGGGCCATAATTTAATATTTCTTGCTGGTTACTAGAATTTAGTTGTGCTCTGTTGGTTCTTCTTAGTAAAGCTTTTATGCGTACATGTAATTCTTCTAAATCGAATGGTTTAGTAATGTAATCATCTGCTCCAGAATTAAACCCAGTAACTTTGTCTTTAAGGCCACCTAACGCAGTTATCATCAAAATTGGAATATTTGATGTTCTTTCATCTCTTCTTAGTCGCTGGCATAAAGTTAAACCATCAACACTGGGTAGCATTAAATCCAAAAGTATTAAATCTGGTGAATATTGAAGAGCTAATGCTTGTCCTTTAATTCCATCTTCAGCTTTTTGAACATCGAAACCAGAATGTTCTAAGTGTCTAGCCACCAAATCACGCATATCACGATCGTCTTCAATTAAGAGGATTGAATTTTTCATATTTATAAACTATTAAATTAAGATTAAATTTTAGTAATACGATTCTCTCAAGAATTTATAAAGATTGCTGAATTACTGTAAACAATTTTATCAATTAGAATTATCAGATAACTTAGTGATAGCAATAGATTAGATGGAAATTGCAAATTTTAATAAATTTGAAATTTTAGAATTTCTTTCGATTCTATTCACTTTTTCTTAACAATCAAAGGATAAATAGAGACAAATAATAGTTCAAATTGGAAGAATATTGAATTCAGATTGCCATTATAAGTTTAGAAAATTGAATTTTTTCAGTAATCAAATAGGAATTAAGTTTAAAATTTTTCATTTCTCCAAAATGTTTAAACGCATAATTTTGTCTATATTAAAAAAAATTTAAGTATCTATGAAAAAGAAGTCTATTATCTATTCTGATTTATCAAAAAAACAACTAGAAACTCTGAAAGAGCTTTACATTCAAAAAAAAGTTGAATCGATGAGTCATCAAGAACTAAAACAATATGTATTAGAAATTATTTCACATCAGATAAACGATACTATTGGCAAAGAAGAGGAAATGGAAGCATGGAGAGAAATGTCAGATTTTTTTGGCGAACAATTTGAAATAAATATTTTAGAAATACAAACAAAATATATTGACGATAAAAACGTAATTGAAACAGAAATAGATTCTCAGAAGCAAAGAATAGAATTACTTGAAAGGAATAATTCAGATCAAGAGAAAAAGGATATGTGGGATGACTAATATTTCCTGAATGGTGTAGTAATTCATAGTAAATAAAAGAAAATATGTCTAAATTTTAAAAAATGAAAATAAATCAAGGAGCTTATTTTTCACTTTATATATTTACGTTCTAATTACTGTTATTAAAAAACATTTTTTAAATTTCAAAATTGAAACTTGTTAATATAATCTAATTATTTTGAATGTTCTATATACTGTTCTAAAAAGTTCATCAAATATACTTATTTACATCTTCGGCTAAACACTATTTGACAAAAAAAGGTCAAAGAAATAAAAAAGTCACCCTAACAGGATGACTTTGGATAACTTTTTGGAATGTATAAACTCCCCGGGCGGGATTCGAACCTGCGACCAATCGATTAACAGTCGATCGCTCTACCGCTGAGCTACCGAGGAATATAAAGTGAATTTAGCTCTTTAAAGTACCTTATGACAAGTACAAGGGTTAATTATATTGAAATTTTGATGGTTCTTGCCAACTGGATAAATAACCATTTTTCAACTCTGCTACTGCATCAGCATAAGTTAATTCTTCATAACGATGAGTAATCCACAAAGCTGATAAAGGTTTTTTACGGTCACTTGTAAGATCTTTAATAGTTTTTAAAACTTTTAATTGGCTGGTTTGATCAAGTAACGCTGTAGGCTCGTCTAAAAGAATAAAATTTCTATTACTAATCAAAGCGCATGCAATAGTTAAGCGTTGTTTTTGTCCACCGCTCAAAGTATGAACTGGCCTTTTTTCAAAACCAGTCATTCCAACCTTATCAAGCACATATTCAATTTTTTTATTAATTTCAATTTGACTTATATTCTGATTAATATTAATCAGAAGTTCACTCCTACAATTTGGCATTAATATTTGATGATCAGGGTTTTGGAACACCATGCCAATATTTGCATTAGAGTCAATGACGCCATTTTTGGGTTTGATTATTCCATTAATTAATTTTAAAAGAGTACTTTTTCCACACCCGTTTTTACCTACAACCATCCAAAATCCAGGTTTTTTTATTGAGAAGTTACATTTAAAAATTAAATTTTCTTTTTCTCCAAGATATGAAAAAGAAACATCTTTGAATTGAATATGAGGTATTTCATTTTCAAGTATATCTCGCATTAATTCTATCAATCTATGTTGAGAGAAAATCCTGGCCTTTTAGCTCCTCCTGCTACTGATGATTTTTCATATATCTGAACAGAAATGATTTCTTTAGCTCTTACCGCAATTAATTTATCTTGCACTTTGTCACACCTTAATTCGATCAAGTTTGAGGATTCTAAAGTTTCATTCATAGAACTTTTTATTTCATCATAAATTCTTTTCACATCATCAAATTCTTTCTTCTGAATTGAAAGTGGAAAAGGTGAATATCTCAGACTTAGTTCTAACGAATACATAATCATAATAAAAACTTCCTTTTATACTACTAAATATTTTTTCTCAGGAAGTTATTTAAATTAAATTCTTTTGAGAAAATTATATAAAAGATCTTTAAATACAATTATTATGAATATTAGGAGAAATTAATTTGCATTTTAAAAAATAACTGCATGGAAATAGCAAATGATATAACTTCACTGGTTGGCAATACCCCATTAGTTAAATTAAATCGAATCAAAAAGTATTTTGATTGTTATCCAGAAATAATAGCCAAACTAGAAAGTTTCAATCCATCAGCGTCCGTTAAAGATCGGATCGCTTATTCAATGTTATGTAAAGCTGAAGAAGAAGGATTGATAACGCCAGATAAAACAACGTTAATTGAAGCAACTAGTGGGAATACTGGCATCGCATTAGCAATGGTTGCTGCAGCAAAAGGCTATAAATTGATATTAACTATGCCAGATACGATGAGTATCGAGAGAAGGGCAATGTTGAGAGCATATGGAGCTGAATTACAGCTAACACCAGGAAAAGACGGAATGAAAGGAGCTTTAGATTTAGCTAATGAGTTGTCTTCAACCATTACAAATAGCTATCAATTTAATCAGTTTGAAAACTTTGCTAATCCAGATATTCATGAAAGAACGACGGCTCAAGAAATATGGTCCCAATCCAATAACAATTTAGATGGACTAGTTACAGGAGTAGGCACAGGAGGAACAATTACTGGTTGTGCACGTTTTTTGAAAAAAGTTAATCCAAATTGCAAAATTTATGCCGTAGAGCCCAAAAAAAGTGCTGTGATTTCCGGAGAAAAAGCAGGATCTCATTCGATTCAAGGAATTGGAGCGGGTTTCGTACCAAAAGTTCTTAATACTAAATTAATTGATGAAATTATAAAAATAGATGACGATGAAGCATTTTATTATGGGCGTTTATTAGCTAGATTAGAAGGCCTTTTATCTGGCATCAGCAGCGGTGCAGCTTTAGCAGCAACTATAAAAATCGGCAAAAGAAAAGAACTAATGAATAAAAGATTGATAGTTATTCTTCCAAGTTTTGGAGAAAGATATTTATCAACAGCAATGTTTGAATCTAATACTTCAATTCAAGCCAGAAAAGATGGTTATCTTTAATGCATAATTTATAAAAATGGAAAAAAATTTATATGAAGAATTAGGTCTCAAACAAAATGCAACCAGAAGTGAAATAAAATCTTCATATCGCTCTTTAGTTAAGCAACATCATCCAGATGCAGGCGGCAAGAAAGAACGATTTCTTGCAATACAAAATGCCTGGGAAACTCTTAATGACCCTATCAAAAAGAAACAATATGATAGCAGTTTTTCCTTTTCCAGCTCATCATTTGATGCATTAAATGAAAATTGGGAGGAGAAATTTAATTCAAAAAAACATAATTCTTCAATTAAGGACAAAGAAGTTGAAACATGGATTAAAGAAATTTATAGTCCGATAAATAGATTAATTAGTCAAATCATTAAACCTTTGAATAACGAAATAAAAGAACTATCTGCGGATCCATATGATGACGATCTAATGGAAAATTTTTGCAGTTATATTATTCTTTCACAAAAGAAAATAGAAAAAGTTGAAAAAATTTATAACAAAAAAATAGTTCCAAAGTCTATTTCAGCTTTAGGCCTCGATCTTTATCATTGTTTTTCACAAGTTAAAGATGCACTATCAGAATTTGATAGATACACGCAAGGATACGTAGATAATTACTTATTTGATGGCAAAGAAATGATCAAAGAAGCAAAAAGAATACAATCAAAGATGTCTATAGAGAAAAAAAATAAAAACTTTTAGATATAAAAATTTTATTGAGTATATTCTTTAAGTTGATCTAATTTCAACCAAACATCTGGAACAGGTCTGCGCCATCGAACCTGAGCATATTCGTCTTTGACTGAAAGAATCTCTCCAGGACCTTCAAAGACATAATTAGGTAGATCATCATCACTGGCTAGCGCTTCGATACTTTTTATATAATTTTCTCTATCGACAAAAACTAAGCTTCCTTTTTTGAGAGGTTTCTTTGGAATAGATTCTGTCATGATAAATTCAATAAAGTTATTTGAAATTTATTATACAAAAACTTGTTTGAAAACTATTGAAAAAAATTTATACCGCGATAATAATTACAAACGTCTAAAAAATTTAATAGCCTTAAATGATAAACATTTATAAGATATGCGTCTTTTACTACTTGGCTGCACTGGATTTGTTGGTAAAGAATTAGTACCAACACTACTCAATGAAAATCATGAAATATACATTGTAAGTAGAAAACCAATTAGTAAATTAAAGCTTGATTTAGATTTCAATAAGTTTAAATTTTTTCAAATAGATTTATCAAAAGAAAAAAACTGGAATAACGAAAATCTTCTAAATATTTTAAGAGAGACAGATGGAATTATTAACTTGATGGGCGAACCCATAGCAGAAAAAAAATGGACTTCTGAACAAAAACAGGAGATTGAAAATAGTCGTATTAACACCACAAAATTTATGATGAAGACCCTTAAAGATTTAAAAATAAATCCAAAAGTCATTATAAATGGATCTGCTATAGGTTATTACGGTACAAGTTTGTCTAGTGAATTCACTGAAAATAGTCCTGGAGGAAAAGACTTTTTATCTAATCTTTGCAAAAAATGGGAATCGGTCGCCGCTGAAAAACCATTTTTCTCAAGGTTAGTTATTTTTAGAATTGGAATTGTTCTAGAGAAAGATGGTGGAGCATTAGGAAAAATGCTCCCTATATTTAAAGTTGGATTAGGTGGGCCAATTGGAGATGGTAAGCAATGGATGAGTTGGATTCATAGAACTGATTTATGTGCATTAATTATTCAAGCATTAGTTGATAAAAAGTATTCGGGAGTATTTAATGCAGTTGCACCAAATCCAGTATTAATGAAAGAATTTTCTCAGACTTTAGGCAAATGTCTTAATAGACCTAATTTACTTCCAGTGCCAGGAGCGGTTTTAAAAATATTGTTAGGAGATGGAGCGAAAGTTGTTTTAGAAGGACAAAAAGTAATTAGCAGTAAAATCAAAAATTATAATTTTAAATATCCTCTTCTTGAGAAAGCAATTTACGCCTCCACCAAGAATTAATACCGTTTACTAAAGCACCAATAATAAGAATTGTTATCAATGGAACTACAAGAGGATTCCAAACTATCTGAATAAAATTAATAAAAATAAATATCCCATTAAATTGCATGATGATTGCAAAAATAAAAAATATTGCAAAAAAAATGACTGTAAATAAATTTATTAATAACAAATTATCGATAATTTGTTTTAACTTATTTTGATTATTCTCCTTAGTCATTTTTTATAACAATATTCATATCATCAACCATTTTAAGACAAGCATTGTTTTCACCCAGTCTTTTTTTAGCATTTTCATTACATGAGATCATAAACTTCTTATTTAGCTGTATAAGGTATATTATTTTTATGATCAATTTAATTGTCTGATTGATTTGATCATTTTTATCTTTAAAATTACTGGCACAAAAAACATATTTCCCAAGTAAACGTCTTTGCGCTTCTGCAAAAGTTTTTGTAAATTGTGGACCTTTACCTTCAATCTGAATAACCGGTTTTCCTAATCCAATCGCTTGCTCTGCTGCTGTTCCTGCCATGCTAATACAGCATCTACTTTTCAATAATATTTTGTCAAAATTATTCCAATATATATTCACTTCTAAAAATTTATATTGGAATTTCAAGAGATTATTATCTTTAAGATTTTCTATCTTTAACCATCCTCTTTTTTGAAATATCTCCTTTATTTTTGATAAAGATAGAGCATTAACTATTGCAAAATTAAACTGAATTTTTTGAAAATATCTTAAATCTGACAATGCCTCTAATACCTCTAAAATCAAAACAAAATTATCTAAAATCTCGGGGAATCTACTTCCTGGAAATAATCCAATACTAAATTCATCTTTATTTAATTCTTCGTTTCTAGGAAAAAACTTATCCATAAATGGGTTGCCTAAAAAAGACACTTTCTTTTTTAACTGCAAAGTTAAATCATCAGCTGTAAGGGAATCTCTCGTATATATTTTTTTTGCTTTTTGTGAGAGCAAGAAAAATTTAGAAGGCCATGGTAATTTCAACTTCCCTTCATAATGGCTGGAATAAGCAACTAGATACGTAAAAAAATCTTTCTTACAAAACCATGCAAAAAAAACTGGCACAATATCTCCAACTACAAAAAAATAATCATATTTTTTTTTTATTTTAAAAGTTAAATATAATCTTTTTAGAAGATAAAATATTTCTCCTCCTAATATTTCAGTAAGTCTTCCCTTAAAAGAATTATAACCAATTCCTCCAGTTCTAAATTCCTTCGTTTTACCGATAATCTTAATTTTTTCTTTTTCGTAGTGGTTTCCCATACCAACAATTGGCAAAGCATGAACAGAATAACCACTTTTTACGAATTGTTTAGCTATAAGACTGCCAGATAGATCTTCTCCATGCCCATTACTTAAAATTAAAATCTTATACAATTTAAAATTCCAACCATTTTTTTACTTTGGTTAACTCAGGCCAATCTGGATATCTACTTAATCCGTCTTCAACAGATTCTCTCAACTCACTTTTCACATCTGGCATCATCATAGACATTTTTTTTATTAATTCAATATGATCCCTAACACCTTTATTATTGGTAGCCAAAAGAGCTAAAGACAAATTCATTCTTGCTTGTGGATCTTGCTGATTTAATCGAACAGCTTGTCTGGCAGCTGACAATGCTTCTTCATTATTTTTCAAAAGTAATTGAAGCCATGATAAACAAGTCCAAGCAGCAAAATGATTTGGAATTTGCTGTATAATTTTTTGAAAATCTTGAACTATTGGAATTAAATCTTGCCCTGCTTTATATCTTGATAAAGCTTCATTAAAATCCTCTTCGATGGGATTAATTTCGTTATTCATTATTTATTAAACTGCAAAAGAGCTTCCACAACCGCAAGTTTGAGAAGCATTGGGATTTACAAAGTTAAAGCCACCTCCAATTAATTCCTTACTAAAATCTAACTGCATTCCATAAATATATAAAAGACTTTTAGGATCACAAACAACTTGAAAGCTTTGATCAGCTTTTAATGAATAATCATAAACTTTATCATCGGAATTTATTTCATCAGTTCCTATAAAATCCATCGTATAACTCATCCCACTACAACCGCCAGATCTTACTCCTACCCTTAGTGCTTTTTTATCACTTTGGCCCTTCAATAAATTTGCAATTTGTTCTATAGCATCATTCGTAATTAAGATACCTTTGCCATCATCAGAATTTTTAATTTCCTGTTTAACTTCTACATTTTCCATAAACGAGGGATTTCTACTATTTATAATATAAAAACTTAATCAATAGGATGCATAGAACAAACGTTATCCAAACTTGATTTGTTATAATTTTAAGAAAAAGTGAAAATTGCAATAGTTGGTTCTGGATTAGCTGGTCTTACAGCAGCAGTCAATTTAGTTGATGAAGGCCACGAAGTAGAAATTTACGAGAGCAGGTCATTTTGGGGAGGTAAAGTAGGAAGTTGGGAAGATAAGGATGGCAACCACATAGAAATGGGTTTACATGTATTTTTTTACAATTATGCAAATCTGTTTAAATTAATGAAAAAAGTAGGAGCTTTAGACAATTTACTCCCGAAAGATCATACTCATCTATTTATCAATAATGGTGGTAATTTAAAATCGTTAGACTTCAGATTTCCTTTAGGTGCTCCTTTTAACGGACTTAAAGCTTTTTTTACCACCGAACAACTTACTTGGGTTGATAAGTTCAGAAATGCCCTAGCTTTAGGGACAAGTCCAATCGTTAGAGGATTGATAGACTATGAAGGTGCAATGAAAATAATTAGAGATCTAGATAGAATTAGTTTTAAAGAATGGTTTTTAAACCATGGTGGAAGTGAAAAAAGTTTAGAAAGAATGTGGGATCCTATCGCATATGCATTAGGTTTTATTAATTGCAAAGATATTTCAGCAAGATGCATGCTAACTATATTCATGATGTTTGCTTCAAAAACAGAAGCATCAAAACTTAATCTTTTAAAAGGTTCCCCACACAAGTGGTTAACGCAACCTATCGTCGACTACATCACAAACAAAGGAGCAAAAATACATCTTAACCATAAGGTAGAAGAAATCATTTATGAAAAGGAATCTTCCTATTATTCAGTAAATCAATTAAAAATATCTTCTCCTGAAGGAATTAAGGCAGTGTTTGCAGATAAATTTCTAGCTGCCTGTGATGTTCCTGGAATTAAAAAAATAATTCCAAAAGAATGGTATCAATTTAAAGAATTTGAAGGTTTAAAAAAACTTAGAGCTGTAGCTGTTGCCACAATCCAATTAAGATATGACGGTTGGGTTACTGAATTACAAAAAGATAATACTGGAAACGAACCAATTGGACTAGATAATCTTCTTTATTCTGCTGATGCCTCTTTCAGTTGTTTTGCTGATTTAGCACTAGCAAGTCCAGCAGACTATAGAAAAAAAGATATGGGATCGCTTCTCCAATGTGTTTTAACTCCTGGCGATAGATGGATGGGAAGATCCACAGAAAGAATTACAAAAGAAATTGATAAAGAGGTTCGCCGTCTATTCCCATCCTCAAAAAACCTTAAATTGATTTGGAGTAACGTGGTACAAATTCCACAATCACTCTATAGAGAAGCTCCCGGTATGGAACCTTTCAGACCCGATCAAAAAACATCTATATCTAATTTCTTCATGGCTGGTAGTTATACAAAACAAGATTATATAGACTCTATGGAGGGAGCTACAATGAGTGGTCATTTAGCTGCCGCCGCAATTTTAGAGAAGAAAGCCGAATTAGCAAAAAATCTTGCAGTGAGTTAATTAATGGGTACTTGGCTAAAACATGACGTAATAACAGTTGTTAATGCGCCTCTTGAAAATGTATGGGACACATGGAGCGATTTAGACTCAATGTCACTTTGGATGAGCTGGATTGAATCTGTAAAAACAGTTGACGAAGAGACTAATACGTTACCAGATTTAACAGAATGGACTTTGGCTGCAAATGGCTTTAGGTTTAAATGGAAAGCTCAAATTACAGAAAGGGTTGAAAAAAGCAAACTTAAATGGAAATCAATAGGAGGATTACCAACTGAGGGATCAGTAGTTTTCGAAAGTAAAACTGATCAAATCACAACGGTAAATTTAGCAATAACTTATGAACTACCAAAAATGATTGCTCGGTTTATGGAAGAAAATATTTTAGGCAAAATGGTTACAAACGAATTACAGGCCAATATTGATAGGTTCAAAGATTTAGTTGAAAAGAACTATACAAAAAAATTTTCTAATTAAAAATATTAATTGCTACATCTAGTAGTCCTTCAAAAGTATATTTTTTTGCCTGACTATCAACTCTTCCAAAAATCTTGTTACATATTTTTGTTGTCTGAGGTCCAATAGTTAATAACTTAATTTGATCAAAATATTCTAACCATTGTTTACCAAGTTTTTTTTCTAGTAAAAAAGCAGCATTTACTACGGTTTTACCGCTTGAGAAAATAATTGCATCGACTTTTCGATTAGAAATAATATCAATTGTTTCTTCCGGAATTGATTCAGGACATCTAGTTTCATATGCAGCAACCTCAAATACACGAGAACCAGCCTTTCTAAATTGATCTGCAATTAAATCCCTACCACCTGTTTGAACTCTTGGTACAAAAACTCGAAGTCCATAACCAGATACTGGGAAATTATCAATTAAACTTTCAGCAACAAATTCTGGAGGTATGAAATCAGCCTTAATCCCAAAATCATCAAGAGTTTTTGAGGTTTTTTCTCCGACTACGGCGATTTTTGTTTTTTTAGAACATTCTTTTAATGAACTATTAAAGTATCTAAGTCTTTTATCCACAAATTTGATCCCATTACTACTGGAAAAAATAATCCAATGAAAATGATTTATTTGACTTAATGCTTCGTCAAGAGGATTCAAATCATCAGGATCAGCAATACTTATTGCAGGTAAATCAAATACATTAGCGCCCTTGCTTATGAATATTTTTTTTATATCCAATATCCCTTCTTTTGATCGAGTAATAATTATATTTCTTTGATCAAGGGGTAGATCAACTTTCGGCATCCTTGTCCTCAAAATTATGATTTTGATTTTGATTTTTTAATTCATCGAGAAGTTTCAAGACTGATAATCCTTTATCAAGAACAACATCGTCTTTAAAAATTATCTCTGGAACTCTTCTCATCTCAATTCTTTTTCCTAAACTATGCCTTATAGAACTTTTTGCAATATTCAAGTTTTCAACAATCTCTTTCCTCACTTTCTCTTGAGCAGTTGAAGTTATATAAATTTTACAGTGTTGCAAATCATTTGATAAATCAATCTTAGAAATATTGACGAAATGATCTCTAATTAGATCATTTTCTAAATCATTCTGCAAAATAAGGGTTATTTCTTTCTTCAAAAGAGAAGAAACTTTTGCAAGACGGTAATTATTTGGCATTATGGTTGTAAATTTATTGGGTTTGTCATCGCTTGCAAGACAAAATAAACAGTTATGAAAGCACTTAAGACAGAAGATATCAAGCCTACTATTGTGAGTGGATTTGATCTATTCTTGAATAAAGGTTCAAGCAAAGCAACAAGTCCCCCAACAATGATAGATATCAAATACTTTGGATATCTCGCAACATTAGAGAAAAATTCGCCCATCAGCTCCACAAATAGATTACTTTTTTAGCTAAGTTTTAACAAACATTAAACAGCATGATTACATTATATCAATTTAGGCATAGTGCTTTTTGTTTAAAAACAAGAATGGCTCTTCATGCAAAAAAACTACAATATCGCGTTGAAGAAGTAACACCTGGAATAGGGCAATTTGAAATCTTTAAATTATCAGGTCAAAAACAAGTACCTGTAATAGTCGATAGTAATGATCAAGTTATTAATGACTCTTCAACTATTTGCGAATATATAGATAAAAAAAATGATAACAATCCCCTTTTTCCTGAGGACCCAATATTATTTGCACAATGCAAACTAATTGAAGATTGGGCAGATACTACAATGGCTACAACTTGTAGAAAATCTTTAATAAAATCTGCCATAGAAAATCCACACCTGAGAACTGCATTACTCCCAGATGAAATACCTTCTTCAGTTAAAAGTATTGTTGATAAATTACCTTTTGAAAATCTTAGTAAAATTTCTAATGTAGTTTTGTCTTCTAAAGATAATTTAGAACTCCAAAAATTACTGGAAGCTTTATCAAAATCCTTGATCAACAAGAAATATTTAGTTGGAGATAGTTTATCAATTGCAGATATTTCAATTGCTGCTCAATTATCCCTTCTTAAATTTCCAAAGTCTGCAGGACCCATTCTTTCAGGAGAGGGGAGCCAAGAATACATAAACAACCCTTATTTAGAAAATCTTTTCATTTGGAGGAACAACTTAGAAGAATATCTTTTTAGTGCTAACTCTCAATAAATTCAAACTTCAATTTATATTTATTTGTTTTTATAGCATGAATAGAAGGATCACCAACTTTTGAACCATAAGACGCAACATATTGCACTCCACAAATTGATGGTTTGATTGAATTATCAACTTCCAATATTTCTTCGGAACATTTTTGAAATTTACTAATGGTCTCTACCTGATTGATCCTTGAAGCACCTGGCTTATGTGCAGTTTGTATAACTAGCTCATCTGCGAAAAAAATATCATCATTTTGGATCTGATTTCTCCCTGTAATTCTTGAATCGATATAAAAATCATCTTTTAAATAAGTAATTTGATTATTAATAGATTGAGGATCATTTACAACCTTGAGTAAAGTATCACCAAATATTGCTTTTCCAATAGATTCAGAATTTTTTGCACGATTACCCACAACTAAATCTGAATCATTCTTAAAGAAATTTACTTTATAAATAACTGGCTCTTCTGAATCATTAATTATATCTTGAGAAGTAACAAGCCAATTCCCCTCGAACCATTTAGGATAAATTAAATCCTCAGAAGTATCCGACAATTTAAAATTTGGCAAATATAATTCTGGCCATTGATTTACACGATTTTCCAAAAACTCTCGTACATTAGAATCTACAAAAGCAAAAGAACTTTCTAAAAAAATTCCTTGAAAACTCAAGCAAAGAATTAATCCAAGAAGAATCTTCATTATGTCAAATCCACTAATAAGAGCATCAGATCATTATGTATTATTAGAGCCAGATTCAAAAGAAAAAATTGTATCAAAGCAAGAAGCAATTTTATGGTTGAAGAATTGGCTCAGTAAGACAGAAACACAAATAATATATCAAAATATAGAAGATCCTGATCAGGAATTTTTTGAAGAATTATTAGAAAGTACTTATGAATTAGAAATAAAATTAGGATACGTTATCAAATGGTTTGCAGTAAGAATTGAACCAGATTAACTAATTATTTCTTTATGAATTGCATTAATTATTTTCATAGCGACTTCTTCAATATTTTCCCTTTTTACTTGAATTCTTAAATCTGCTTGAGAATACAAATTTTCTCTAGATTGAAAAATGCTCATATATAAATCATTTAGATTCTTTCCCTGAAGAAGTGGTCTATTTTCAATTTCATTTTTCAATCTTCCAATTGCTATATCTTCGTCGAGATCTATCCATGCAGTTATTCCCTGCCTTAATATTCCCCAGTTTTCCGATTTGGTAACTATTCCTCCCCCGGTAGAGATTACTAATGAAGGAATTTTGATAGTTTCTTTAAGGCAGCTTGCTTCTAATTCACGGAAATTATTTTCTCCTTCATCATTAAAAATTTGATTGATAGATTTTTTTGCTAACTTCTCTATTAACGAATCTAAATCAATATATTTATACTTCAATAATTCAGCCAGCTTCAAACCGGTTTGTGACTTACCAGAACCCATCATTCCTATTAAAAATATGCTTCTGCCCTTTAAAGTATGAACTATTTTTTTGATAATGGATTGTTCCATAAAGACAAAAGCGTATTTAAAACCTTAAGATAGTATTATCGCAGAAAGTTATGACTTCTACACAATCCAAACCATTACATGGAAAAGGACGTGAATGCGTCATAACTCGACGTGCCTGCTTTAGTTCTAGTCATCGTTATTGGCTTCCTGAAAAAACCCCAGAAGAAAATTTATCTCTTTTTGGAAATTGCAGTATTGCACCAGGTCATGGTCATAATTATGAACTTATTGTTTCAATGGGTGGAGAACTAGACTCTGATGGAATGGTACTTAATCTCTCTGATGTAAAACACTCTATTAAAGATAAGGTTACTGGACAATTAGATTTTCGTTTTTTAAATGATGTCTGGCCTGAATTTAATGTTAATAATCGAGAAGGTATACTTCCCACGACTGAGGCATTAGTAAAGGTTATTTGGAGTCGTCTAAAGGATGATTTACCTCTTACAAGTCTAAGGCTTTATGAAAACCCAAATTTATGGGCAGATTATTTTGGAAAAAACATGGAAGCATTTTTAACAGTACAAACTCATTTTGCAGCCGCTCATAGACTTGCAAAAGAAGAGATTTCCTTTGATGAAAATAAAAAAATCTATGGGAAATGTGCCAGAGTTAATGGACATGGTCATAACTACCTTGTCGATATAACTGTAAAAGGAGACATTGATAAAAGAACGGGGATGGTTTGCGACTTATCTGCGCTTCAGGAGATAATTAATGATTTGGTTGTTGAACAACTAGATCATACTTTTCTAAATAAAGACATCGAATTTTTCCAGAATTGTGTTCCAACTGCTGAAAATATAGCTTTATATATTTCTGATATTCTTAAAAATCCAATACATGAACTTGGTGCAACATTACACAAAATAAGACTCCAAGAGAGCCCAAATAATGCTGCAGAAATTTATGTTGATCAAAAGCTAACCAATTCATTGAAGTTAAAACTTGAAAATAGTTTAGTCTCACAAACTTGAGTATCCCAAGAGTAATAATTGTTATAGCATCTAGTATTGATGGGAGAATTGCATTTCCTGGAGGTGGAGAATCGCACCTTGGAAGCGAAGAAGATAAAAAAATGTTAAATCAACACTTATCAATGGTTGACGCCACCATTTTTGGTTTAGGTACTTTAATAGCTCATCAATCAACTTACCTAATTAAAAATCTCAATGGTAATGAAAGAGTAACAATATCAAAAAAACAACCAATCTCTATAGTTGCTTCAAATAGCAAAAAATTTAACAGTAATTGGGAATACTTTCGTCAACCAATTAGAAGATGGCTAATAAGCTCAAGTAAAGTTGATAATTCATCGAATAATGACTTCGAGAAACAACTCTTTTTCGAAGATTCATGGAGTAAAACTTTAATTTCACTTAAAAAACAAGGGATAAATGATTTAGCTCTTTTAGGAGGTGCAAAACTTATAAATTCTTTTATAAAAGAGGATCTAATAACAGATATAAAAATTACAATAATTCCACGAATCATTGGAGGTAGATATACATGGATCCCTCCAGAACAAACAAATGCGATTTTTAATCTCAAAAGGCTATGGGAGATAAAATCAATTAAAAATTTAATGAATAATGAAATCCATATTCATTACAAAAAGATTTGAAATAGTCTCAATAATAAATGAACCAAAAAATACATAAAGTTGAAGTCAAATTGTCAATCAAGGAAATCTCCAAGGGGATATGGAATGAATTAGCAAATGAAATTGATAATCCATTCTATGAATGGACTTGGATTAAAAACCTTGAGATATCAAAAAGTGTCTCAAGAGAAACTGGTTGGCAGCCTCTGTATTTTGTTGCTTATAAAAATGAGGAAATACTAGGAATTGCCCCACTTTTCTTAAAAAATCATAGCTATGGAGAATTCATTTTTGACCAATCATTTGCAAGATTGGCTAAAGAGCTGAATTTAAATTATTACCCTAAATTAATTGGAATGAGTCCTTATAGTCCTGTAAATGGATATCAATTTCTTTATAAAAAAAATAAAGACAAGAAAGAAATTACAAATTTACTTATAAACCATATCGAAAGCTTTGCGCTTACAAACAAAATCCTAAGTTGTAATTTTTTATATATTGATGAAAGCTGGGGAAACCATCTTAAATCTTTGGGATACCATAAATGGATAAACTCCAGCAGTGAATGGAGGAGTAATGGAGAAAAAACATTTGACGATTTTCTATCTAGATTCAACTCTAATCAGAGAAAAAATATAAAAAAAGAGAGGAAATCAATTACTAAACAAGACATTAAAGTAGAAATTTTTAATGAAGATGATATCAACCAAGAAATCCTCAAAAAAATGCATAATTTTTATGAACAGCATTGTTCGAGGTGGGGAGTTTGGGGAAGTAAATATCTAACATCTACATTTTTCGAAACACTGGTTGATCATAAAAAAAATCTTTTACTTTTTGGTGCATCAAAACATGATTCAAATGAAATTTTTGCTATGTCGATGTGCGTTAAAAATCAAAACAATTTATGGGGTAGATATTGGGGTAGCCAAGAGGAAATATCTAATTTACATTTTGAATTATGCTATTACCAGCCAATTGAATGGGCAATAAAAAATAGTATCCATTTGTTTGATCCTGGAGCAGGTGGTAAACATAAAAGACGGAGAGGTTTTTTTGCAAAAAGCACCATTAGCATGCATAAGTGGTACAACAAAAATATGGAAAGTATAATTAGTCCTTGGCTAAATGAAGTGAATAAACAATCCGAGATGGAAATTGATTTTGAAAATAAATCTATACCCTTTAAATAAAAAATTATTCAGCTTTACCAGTGATTATATTAGTAATATAGTTTTTATTAACTTCTAAGAATGAATTCTAGTAAAAGTTTAGATGAAAAAATAAAGATTGATAATAATCTTTCCAACCGATATATAGACTTAGATCCAAACGGTTACTTTATTATCAAAGTAGATTTAGAAGAAAATAAAATAATTTTAGAGCACTTTCTAAATAATATTAATGATGACGGATATGCGCTTGACCCAGAAACAAATGAACCTATTAAATGCGACTCTCAAAATAAAAGAGTTAGTAATGAAGTTTTTAAAGGTATTAGTGCTAAACAACTGGGAATATTGATCACTGAAGAAAGAAATGACTTAATAACCAAATTCGATCATGCTCTATATTTAGGCCGGGAACTGCAAAAAGCAGAAGAATGTTTATACAAAAAATTACCATATATCCAAGATTAAGAAATTAAACGAAAAAATCTAATCTTTACATCTGATGTTAAATTAAATAAAAGTAAAAAAATTAATGAACATCATTTTCTATTTTGCATTTATTGGTTTTGGTTTTGGAGCTGCTTTCGCACTAGATAAGCTCTTAAGAGCAGTTAAATTAATTTAAAAAACTACAAAATTTTAATAGTCTCTCCATACAAATCATATTCATCCGCAAAAGAAATATTTGCTTCAACAAATTTACCAACATAATTTTTCAAATCATTATTAGCATTAGTAGATAAAATTACAGTTCCGTCAATTTCAGGCGCGAAATTGTATGACCGACCTATTAATTCTTTATTATCTGATATTTTCTCTACCAAAATCTTCATTTTTGAACCAACATATATCTGATTTTTAAATTTAGAAATATTTTGTTGAACTGAAATAATATTATCTTTTCTTGCCTCTGCAACCTCTGCGGATACTTTATTTGGCAAATGAAAAGCTGCAGTTCCTTCCTCAGGAGAAAAAATAAACACTCCCACATGATCAAATTTGTGTCTATCCAAAAATTCGAGAAGATGTTCAAAATGTTCTTTCTTTTCTCCAGGGAAACCAACAATGAGACTAGTTCTTAATACAGCAGATGGAATTTCTTTTCTAATTTTCTCCAAAATTGATTCGTTCAAAGAAGCCTGCCAAGGTCTATTCATACTCTTCAACACATCTGGATGACTATGCTGAAGTGGTAAATCAAAGTAAGGAACAATATTCTTTGAATCTTTAAAAGCTCTAATAACGTCATAAGTTAAACCCGTTGGATAAGCATAATGTATCCTTATCCAAGGAATTGGAACTTTAGAAAGCTCATTCAAAAGTTTGGCTAATGATGGTTTTCCATAAATATCTTGACCATAATTAGTTGTTATTTGACTAATTAATATGATTTCTTGAATACCCTTTTTTGCAAGACTTTTGGCTTCTGAAACTATAGATTCTATTGTTCTACTTCTTTGCGGACCTCTCAACTTAGGAATAATACAAAAAGCGCAATTATAGTCGCAGCCTTCAGCAATACGAAGATAAGCAACAAATTTGTTTTTATCTACAAAACGAGGTATTTCCTCATCTGCAATGAATTCCGGTATTTTTGAAACTTCATTAACGATTTCACCTTTTCTTACTCTGTCTAAAACCTTTGCTATCTTCTGATAATCTCCTGTTCCAACCAAAGCTTTTATTTCAGGTATTTCTTTTAGAAGTTCATCTTTAAAATGCTGAGCCATGCAGCCTGCAACTATTACTTCCTTTCCTTGATTGGTATATTCTAGAATTTTTCTAATAGATTCTTCTCTAGCTGTTTCAATAAAACTGCAAGTATTTACAACAACAACATTTGCATTATTTATATTGCTGTCAACTTCATAACCCTCCTTATCTAATAAGCCTTGCATATGTTCAGTATCAACAAGATTTTTCTCGCAACCAACATGACTGAATGCAATCTTAGATAGTTTTTTTTCTTTTACTTTGAAAGTATTTTGTTTCACAACTTGAAAAATAAGAATTAAAAGATTTAAACAGCATTTCGTATACAACTCTCATGCCAAGATAATATTAGGATAGATAATGTAAATAACAAACTTTCATTTTGTATGGCCCTTAAGACTTTAAACAGAAGAAATAAAAAAGATTTGAAATGGCCAAAAATCATAATCGCAATTCTTAGCACTATAGGCATAGTTGACACAGGTTCGATTACTTTAAAAAACTGGGGATTATTTACTTCGCTTTCATGCCCAGGAATACAAAATGGTTGTGAAACAGTTTTAAATAGTCCTTGGGGTACTTTATTTGAAAATAATCAAGTTAATATACCTCTCTCATTAGCTGGATTTATAACGTATTTATCAATATTAGTTATCACAATAATACTTTCGCTTAATTTAATTTCCCCAAAAGAAAAACTAAATAAGTTTTTTTGGTGGTTAGTATTTCTAATTTCATGTGCGTCATCAACATTTAGCTTTTTATTGATAAATATAATGTTTTTTAAGATTCAAGCATATTGTTTTTTTTGTATACTTTCAGCAATTTTATCGTTTTCTATCTTTATAATTTCTATGATTGGAGCAAAGTTTGAAAGCAGAGAACCTATGATTTTTAGAGGTTTTATAGTCGCCATAAGTGTTCTGCTCGGTGGCCTTATTTGGTCAACTAACGTTGACCCTTCTAATGCTATTGATGTTCCAAATCCCACTGAAAATGTATCACCGAATATTACCACTGCAAGCTCACCACAGAAGGTAAAATTCGCAAAATTTTTAGGTGCAAACAATATTGTTATGTATAGTGCCTATTGGTGCCCGCATTGCCACGATCAGAAACAATTATTTGGTAAAGAAGCAGTTAAAGAATTAAAAATAGTTGAATGTGCTAAAGATGGTAAAGATAATGAGTATGAGCTATGCCAAACGAAAGGAATCAGCGGATTTCCTTCATGGGAAATAAATGGAGAAATAATTAGTGGTACTCGTGACTTGAATGAATTAGCAACAAAAACCAACTATCAGGGAGATCTTAATTTTTAATAAATCTTTTTTGAATTTTTTGATCTAACTGTTGTCTAGTATGGCATTTCCAATTTTTGTCTTTATAGGGAAAATCATCTCTATAATGCCCTCCTCTACTTTCTTCTCTAAATAGACAAGCTTTTAATAAAGTTATGGTTGTTATTTGTCTATTCTTTAAATCAAGTAAAAGATTTAATGCTCTCCTATTGCGTTCACTAAGTTTTATTTTTTGATTAAGTTTTATTTTTTCAAGACTATTTAGTAAATCATTTTTATGTAATTTATCTATATCATTTTGTATGTAATTTAAAAATTTACTCATATTTCCCTTATTTCGAGATACACCTAAATTTAACCAACATAGTTTTCTGAGTTCATCAATTTTTTTAGCAATTTTAGATATTTGATCTTCTTTAGGATCTTCAATATCAAACTCTTGAAATGATCTATCAAATTTTTCAAATTTAGAAAGGTCATTCAAAACAATCGAAGACATTTTTCTTGCGAAAACAAGGCACTCCATCAGTGAATTACTTGCCAGTCTATTAGCACCATGCACACCTGTAGAAGCAACTTCTCCAACGGCATATAATCCTTTTCTTGTTGAAGATGCATTTAAATCAGTCTTGACACCTCCCATCCAATAATGAGCTGCAGGGGCTACAGGAATAACCTCATTTAAAGGGTTAACGCCATAATCATGGCATCGACTTAAGATAGTGGGGAAGCGCTCTACAATTTTTTCTGGGTCAATATACCGAAGATCTAAGCCAACATGGTCTACATTATTATCATACATATTTTTCATAATTGCTCTACTTACCTGATCTCTAGTAGCTAGATCACGATTTTCAAGATTTTTAACTGGACTTTCACCATTTTTATCAACTAAAATCGCTCCTTCCCCTCTAAGTGCCTCAGATATTAAGAAGCAAGGTGCACCATAAAATTTTAAAGCTGTTGGATGAAATTGCACGAACTCTAAATCTTCGATAGCAGCTCCTGCTTTCCATGCAAGAGCAATCCCTTCACCAGAGGATTGAGCAGGATTTGTTGTATTTGCAAATAAGTGCCCACCCCCACCTGTAGCCAAAACAACAGCTCTAGATTTAATCCAATATAAATTTGCTCCATCAAGAACCTGAACTCCTCTGCATTCTTTATTTTCAATTAGAAGTTCAGTTACTCTTACACCCCTGCAGTGAAGAATATTTTTTTGATTCTCAATATGATCTTCTAGAACTTCAACTAATGCTCGTCCAGTACGATCTTTAACATGTAAGACTCTTCTTCGTGAATGGGCTGCTTCCAAGGTAGTAGCTAGTTGATCAGAACTTTGATCAAAAATCATTCCTAAATTCTGCAACCTTTCTACACATCCAGGAGCTTCTTTAACTAACATTTCTACAGCTTGAAAATCACATAATCCATCACCTGCTTTTAAAGTATCCTCAGCATGAAGATCAAATGAATCGTCTTGTCTAACAACAGATGCAATTCCGCCTTGGGCCCATCTACTGGAGGATATCTTACTAGTATTTCTATTTAAAAGAAGCACTTTTAAATTTGAGGGTAATTCAAGACAAGTCATAAGGCCTGCAGCTCCAGCGCCTATAACGATTACATCCCAATTATTTATTGGTATCGGTTCTTGCGAAAATGGAGGCCTTAACATTAAACCAATCCACTAAAAGTTGGTTGCAGAATTGCTAAAACAATAAAAATACCATCAACAATTAATGTCGTTTGAATTACGTAACCAGAAACTAAGAGTGCTTTACCTCTAGTAGTATTAATTGTGCCAGAATCTAAAATTTCTTTTGAAATAAACCAAAGTATAAAAGCAACAAAAACGATAATAGATAATGATTTTATCTGAATTAGACTCTCTGAAGTTTTTTGAAGAATCATGGGTGCAATTTCAGAATCTGCTGTAATTACCTGCCTCCATTGATCCATGATTCCGATTAAAAATATTGTAATGTCGGTAACTGCGGTTCCAAATAAAGAAGAGATATAAAAACTTGAACCTATTTTCCAATTAGTACCAAATCCAATTAAAGCTAATGGGAGAACTACAGCTTCAACAGGTATGTGTAGGATAGGAAATGGACTTAACCATCCCCAGAACAAACATCCACCAAGCCAACTACCTGATATACCAAATAATAATGAACTAACAATAAACCACTTATTTGATCCTTTCTGATTCAAAACAATCGCCGCTAAGACAATAACAAAAGTAAAACAAAGAGCACTTATTGGTTCTAATCTAACCCAAGGGGCTTGAACAAAAATAGGTAAAATAACAAAAAAAGAAGACCACAATCTTAAAGATATAGGATTTGATAAAAAACTATTTTCGTATGAATCAACTGTCTTATGGGATTCATAGTTGAATTTATCTTTTACTTCTAAATTTTTTGTAATTAATTCTTTCAATGAAAACGGTTATTTTTGTTAATCTAAATCGTGTTTTAGAAAACTGCGAATGCCATATTTTAATAAATAAAAGGGCCATAATTTCACACCTGTATTTAGTTTTTTAAAAGTATTTAATACACTTCGAGTCAAATATAAGTTTAGAATAAATTTAAATAATAGTATTTGGCCTTGAATTGTGTGGCAAGAAACTAATTACGCAGAAGATCCCATCGATCTTTTGGTTCCCAATATTACTTATAAAATAAACCCTGCAGAAATTGAAAGTATTGAAGCTAATTCTATTGCTGAAGAAATAGGATTCGAATCAGGTGATTCAATTATTAGTATTAATGGGAAAAAACCAAGAGATTTAATTGATTATCAGATTTTGATTAGTGAAGAAATCTTAGAAATATCAGTTTTAGATAAAAATCATGAGATTCACAACATAAATATTGAAAAAGATCAAGACGTTAATCTAGGTATAAATTTTAAAGATGCATTATTTGATTCAATCAAGCAATGCAATAATAGATGTCCATTTTGTTTTATTGATCAACAGCCAAGTGGTAAAAGAAAAAGCCTTTATATAAAAGATGATGATTATAGATTAAGTTTCCTATATGGCTCTTATTTAACTCTTACGAATTTAAAAAAAGAAGACTGGGAAAGAATTGCTATGCAAAAACTATCTCCACTCTTTATTTCAGTTCATGCTACGGATCCCGCGACAAGAGAAAAATTATTAAAGAATAAAAAAGCAGGAGTGATACTTGATCAAATTTCGTGGTTTGAAAAAAACTCTATTCAAATACATGCTCAAATTGTTGTTTGTCCAGATATAAATGATGGGGATATTCTTGAGAAATCAATTTTGGAACTTGCTGAATTCTACAAAAAAACCTCTCAAACAGTACTTTCAGTTGCAATAGTTCCTGTAGGACTTACAAAATTTAGACCTGAAAATGATGGATTGAAATCAATAAGCCCAGAATACGCAAAAAAAACTATTAAACAAGTAGAGAAAATTCAAACCTCTCTAGAAATTACTCTTGGGACTCGTTTTTGTTGGCTAGCAGACGAATGGTATTTAATTGCTGGTAGAAATTTACCTAGTTATAAAACCTATGAAAATATGCCACAAGAATCTAATGGAGTTGGGACTATTAGAAACTTTTTAGAAGCATTAAAAGAGAAAACTCAAAACCTACCCCAAAAAGTAAAAAAGCCCAAAAAAGTTAGTTGGATTGTTGGTAAATTAGTTTATGAAGCCCTAATTCCTACAGTTAGGAAATTAAACTCAATTCATGGATTAACAATTAATTTATATGGTTTGCCAAGTATTTATTGGGGTCAAGATCAAGTTGTTACAGGTCTTCTTACTGGAGAAGACCTAATTTACGGGCTGAAAAATAAGGATTTAGGAGAAGCTGTTTACATACCATCTATTATGTTAAAAATTAATACTGATTTATTTTTAGATGACAAAAATATTCAAGAAGTTGAGAATCAAATAAGTACTAAGATTCACGTTCTTGATGATTCAAATGATATTATTAATACTTTGATTGGTTAATCGAATATTTTCGAAACTACAAAACATGATTAGAAGAGTAATAAATCCTTTCTTGTTATTGCCGCTTACTTTAAGTATGAATACCTTTAATGTTTTATCAAACGAAACAAAAAATTATATTGATAATATTTTAGAAGAAAAATCAAATATTACTTTTGTTGATTATCAAGAAATAGAAAAACTTGTGTTAAGTAATCAAGAATTAAAATCATTACAAAACCTAGTAGCCTCTGCAAGCTTTAATCTTTCCAGTCAAATTGCCAAAAGATACCCATCCTTAGATTTTCAAGCCAATGGGTTACCAAAATATGTCGCAGGTAAACAGTACAATAGCAATTCACCTACTTTAAAAACATCACAAATTACGGCTAATCCCTCCCTAAATATTAAATGGGATGTAATTGCCCCTCTAAGAGGATCTGAAATTAAAATTGCCAAAACAAATTACAAAATTGCAGAAAATAATTTTGAGATTAAGAAAAAAGATTTAATTCAAGAAGCAAGAATCAGATATCACAAATACAAAAAGTCATATCAAGATATTCAAAATAAAAAATTCACACTTGATTTATCAATTACAAGTTTAGAAAATGCCAAAGCGAAGCTAGGTGCTGGAATTGGTACAAAATTTGAAGTTCTTGAAGCAGAAGCTCAATTATCTCGAGACCAACAATTACTAAATGAAAAGAAAATAGAACATGAAATTAATAAAATTTCTCTTAAAGAGATTCTTAATATTAAGGGAGATATCGAAAGTAATAAAGAGCAAAATCTTATAGGGTTTTGGAATCATAAATTGAACAAAAATATTAATGAGGGTTTGGATAAAAATCTTTCTTTAAAAAACCTTATTCTTCAAAAATCAATCAAAAAGAGCCAAGCAGAGGCCTTTTTAGCTCAAAATAAGCCAAATATCTATATTAGTAATTCATTATCTAGTACATTTTCAAAGGGTGACTCTCTGGCAACTAATATTGACTCTGAAAAATCTGGATCTAACTATACAAATACCATAAGTCTAAATTTTGCATGGAGTATTTTTGATGGCGGACAAAATAAGAACTCGTACAAATCAAAAATAGCAGATGCAGAATCCGAAAAATATGCATATGAAAATCTAAAAAGTGTTTTAACTACAAGTATTAGTAAAGCCTATTTAAATCTTAAATTAAATGAAGAAAAAATAATCTCTTCTCTTAAAGAAATTGAATCTAGCAAAGAGTCTGTAAGGCTTTCAAGACTTAGATATGATGTCGGAATATCAACTCTAAAAGATGTTCTTGTTAGGCAAAGTGAATTAAGTAATGCGAAATCAAAAAATATTAATGCAATATATAATTACAATCTGAATATAGATGAATTAGAAAGATTAACTTTTCTTGTTAAAAGTAAAAATTGTTTTGGTAGTAGTAATACTAAAATTAAGGATACAGAGTCTATTTGCAATATATAAAGATGAATCCACCAAATTTAACTAATAAACAACTAAGTGAATTAGATTCTTTATTTGAATTGGTTAGTCAACGTCAAACAAAGGATTTTGGAAATATTAGCGCCAGCAATAAAGCAGATGGATCATTATTAACAAGTTGTGATTTGTGGAGTGACAAAACAATCGTAGATGGCTTAGCTTCAATAGCTCCAGGTGAAGGCGTCCTTAGTGAAGAAGGCCAAAAGTTAATTCCAAATTCAAAAGCTTACTGGGTGGTGGATCCACTCGATGGGACAACAAATTTTGCTGCCGGTATTCCTTACTGGTCTATATCTGTAGCAAGGTTCGTTGATGGTGAACCACAATCTTCTTTTTTAATAATTCCTACATTGAAAAAAAAGTTTGTATCCATTAAAGGTAAAGGGGTTTGGTTAAATCACAAGAAAATTGATCCCAGCCAAAATAATCGTAAAAGTGAATGCATTTCTTTATGTAGTAGATCAATAAAAATTTTACAAAAAAACCCAAACTCAGTATTTCCTGGCAAAATCAGACTCTTAGGTGTATCGAGTTTAAATCTTACTAGTGTAGCGATGGGACAAACTTTCGGAGCAATAGAATCAACCCCTAAGATATGGGATATTGCAGCCGCCTGGCTGCTATTAGAAGAACTCAATTGTTCTATAGAGTGGTTAGAAACAGATCCTTTAAATTTAGTTTCAGGAGAAGACTTGAGCGATGTTAATTTTCCATTAATTGCTTGTAGATCTATTGAAAAATTTGAAATTTTAAAGCCTTGGGGCAATTTATTATTAGCAAAATAGTTGCATCATAAATAAAAAATTGCTTGAAAAATTTCTTAATCAGATACAATAAAAATTAAGTAAATAAATAAATATTTGAATAAAAATAATATGCAAAGAAGTTCAAAATGGATACTTAAGAGTTTATGGGGAGCTTGTGAACGTTGGAGCAAATCTGATTGTGTTGATTTAAGCGCTGCGTTCGCATACTACACACTTCAATCATTTTTTCCAATCCTTCTAATTTCTCTATCAATAGCTTCATGGTTCCTAGGAAAACAAGAAGGATTAGATCAACAAATAATTGCCATTGCTGCTCAGCTTTTACCTCCTTCAGTAGTTGAGTTAGTAGAGACTACATTATTTAATTTGATAGATCAAGGTTTTGGAGCAGGAATTCTTGGGGCTATGTTTTTGCTTTTTACAGCAGGAAATGCATATCTATCTCTTCAAAGAGGTTCGGATAGACTTTGGGAGGACGAAATTCCTTCTAAAAAAGTTAATGCTGCTTGGAGAGTGCAAGCCTCGAAGTTTCTCCGAAATAGAGTTGAAGCCTTTTTAATAGTATTCTTTATTGGTTTTTTAATGGTACTAGATCAAATTAGTGCAAATCTTAGGATGATCCCAAGTAACGTTTTAGAAAATCTTTCAAAATCTAATAATCTTATTTCTGATTTATTATTGAAGTTGCCATTATTACAAGTTGGTCAGTTTGCAATACCACTAATTGGCTTTTCTTTAACGGCTCTTTTATTGCAAGCACTTTTACCCAGTAGAAAAGTTCCATTGAAACCACTGTTACCTGGATCATTTCTTATTGGAATTGGCCTAACCACTTTGAATCTAGCAGTAAGTAAAAGTATTCTCTCACTTGGAGTAAGATTTCAAGCATATGGTTTTATTGGAGGTTTTCTAGTACTTACTTTGTGGGTATGGCTATTAGGAGTGATTTTATATTTTGGACAGTGTTGGAGCGTAGTAATTGCTAGTATGACTTTAGTAAATAAAAAAAGAAATTATAGATAAGGATAACTAAAGTGAATTATTTTCTTAAAGCTAATAAAAATCTTCTTGCCTACTCATTAATCATATTGATCGTTATTCCAATTTTTGGATTTAACTTTTTCATTAGCTTTGTTGGAAATATTCTAGTTCTTTTATTTTTAATTCCTCTTCTATTATTAGTTTTAGTGTTTATGGGTTTTAACTCTTACAAATCTAAGATTAATACATGCAGTAATTGTGGGACAATATCATTAGGTTTGAGTGAAACCTGCATGAATTGCGGTGCAGATTTAGAGAATATAAATAAAAAAAATCAATTAAATAAAAAGCCTAGTGAAAGTACTATTGATGTGAAAGCAGAAGAAATTAAGTAAAATTCTAACCTATTCCAATTTGTCGAAGAATACTTTGTCCAGTAATTAATTCAGTACCAAGTCCAATCAAAATACCCATCATTGCCATACGTCCATTCCAAGTTTCTGCAAAGTTTACAAAGCCAAATCTTGGTTGATTGTCTTTATTCATAATTAACTAAAACATATATTGAATTATTTTAACGTTATAAGGAAGGTTTTATGAAAATAATAAATTATTTATTTAACATGTCTCACACCATCAACAGGTCGATACTCATCTCCAGTTAATTCTTCATATACAATGGCTGGTAATCCAGTATCAAACATTGTTTGCAATGCTTCTTTTAACATGGGGTTCCAACCTCCAGTACTAACTTTTCCATGTCTTACAGTCCAGTCCCAAGTCCCTTGAAGATCTCTTGGGAGTCTACCTTCTCTATCTCTTCGCGCGACTAAATCTAAAGATTCAACTATACCAACAATAACTGGATTTTTACCGTAAGAAGGGGTAAGGCTTAGTTCAAGTCTCACTGGATCTTCTTTAACAATTTTCAAACGAAATCTAGGTGGCAATTTGAGGGATTTTATTACCGCTGAAACAATTTTTGTTCTTAATTCCAATTTTTTTCCTTAGATATATTTTGATTAATCAGTTCTTGAACCTTTTTCTTCTAATGTAGAGTCATTATCATTCGAAAATCTTACTGTTAATAACTCCTCTTCTGTTATGTTCCCAGATTTATCTAATAGTTCTGGATGTATTGTGTACTTTTTTTGTTCAAAACTGGGAGTACTTAAACGTTTATTTTTGTTATCGGATACATTCCAGCCATTAGACATTACTTTAAAAGCTTTCCATACTAAATAAGTTAAGGCCGCAGAATATATGATTGGAAATAGAATAGTCATTTAACTTATAGATTAGTTAGTTATATGTTTTACATCATAGCCCGAAAAAAAGAAATTTAGCTATTTTAAGTCACCAAATTATTCTCTTGATTCAATTAGTTTAATTACTAGTTATATTTAAATTACACTAGTATGGTGGATTAAATCTCTAGAAGAACATAAGAAATCAAAATTGAAAAGATACATCCAAAAGCTACTACTAATCGTCTCATTAATTCCAGTGGGCATTACATATCCTGCAAAAGTAATATCCGAACCATTAAGCAGACCAAAAATTAATGAAGTTAGTTTATTTTCAAACAAATCTTTCATAACCAAAGCTGTAGAAAGAACCGGTGAAGCTGTGGTAACAATTGATACTCAAAGATATGTTAAAAAAAGAAATTTTCCAAGAAATTCTCAACTATTTCTAGACCCATATTTTGAGAGATTTTTTGGATTAGATTTGCCTAACGAAAATCGACCAAGGATAGAGCAAAACCAAGGCAGTGGATTTATATTTGCAGATGGACTTGTAATGACCAATGCTCATGTAGTGAATGGATCAGATAAGGTAATTGTTGGTTTAACCAATGGCAAAAAATTAAACGCTAAACTTATAGGTCAAGACACTTTTACTGATTTAGCTGTGCTAAAGATTGAAGGGAAAGGGCCTTGGCCAAAAGCAAAATTGGGCGATTCTGCAAAGATTAAAGTTGGGGATTGGGCTATAGCAGTTGGAAATCCATTCGGACTAGAAAACACAGTTACGCTTGGTATTATTAGTAATCTAAATAGAAACGTAACTCAATTAGGAATATATGATAAAAAACTTGAACTCATACAAACAGACGCCGCTATTAATCCTGGCAATTCTGGAGGCCCGCTGTTGAATAGCGATGGAGAAGTAATTGGTATTAATACGTTGATAAGATCAGGGCCAGGAGCGGGTTTGAGTTTTGCAATACCAATAAACAAAGCTAAGGAAATTGCCTATCAACTTTTAAACAATGGGAAAGTAATACATCCTATGATTGGAATTAGCCTAATAGAACAAAATATTTCTGATAGAAAAAACAATGTCGTAAAAGTTGGATATGTAGTACCGAACAGTCCAGCTGAAAAAAGTGGGATCAAGATAGATGATATTTTAATTAAAATAGGAAATAAAGATATTGAAACCGCATCAGACGTTATAGATCAAATTAGTAAAAATGGTATCAAAAAACAAGTAAATATATTATTGAAGCGTAAAAATAAATTTATTAAATTAAAAGTAATACCAACTGATATTACTAATTTACAAAATAACTAAAATTTTAATTGTCATTCCGTTTAAGTATTTCCACACATCTAGAAATACATCTACCATCCCTTATATCGCAGGAAGTAATACATTCAAAGTAACTTTCAACAGGATCAGAAGTTTGAAAATGTTCTTCTTGGAAATCGTAATTTTTCATTTAAATTATTAAAACCCATTTTTGTATTTTTAAGATTAATCAAGGACGGTAAACTATGTAAAGATAAATGAGTGATCTTACTTAGCCAATTGTAAATTTTATTAAAAGTAATCAAATTTTTTGGCTTTGAGTTTTTTCTAAAAAATATTCGTAATTACCATCATATGAAAATAACTTTGAATCTTTAATTTCAATAATTCTATTTGCAACCTTTGAAATAAAATACCGATCATGAGAAATGATTAATAATGAACCTTTATAATTTTTAATTGCCAATTCTAAGTTTTCCTTAGATTGCAGATCCAAATGATTAGTTGGTTCATCCAAAAGAAGGAAATTACTAGGATTAATAATCATGAGCGCCAATGCTAATCTTGCCTTTTCTCCCCCGCTAAGTTGTTTAATATATTTAAAAACAGTTTCATTTTGAAAGCCAAAACCCCCTAAAAATGTTCTAACTTTTTTTTGGGACCATTCTGGAGACTTATTACATATTAAATCAATAACTCTTTCGTCAAGTGAAAGTGCTTCGGCCTGATTCTGTTCATAATAACTAGTAAATATATTATGTTTACCAAGATTAATTTCTCCAATTTCAGGAGATATTTTTTTCATAATAATTTTAAGCAATGTAGATTTGCCGCAGCCATTAGGTCCCAATATTGCTATTTTCTCCCCAGAAGAAATCTTTAAATTAATATCTAAAAAAAGAATTTTATCCTCAAAACTATGAGACAAATTTTTGATATTTAGAACTAATTTTCCTGAGCGAGGGCAATCTGGAAAATTAAAAACAGGACTTTTTGATTTTGCTATGGGAGCCTCAATTTTAGAAATCTTTTTTAATTGTTTTTCTCTACTCTTTGCTTGTGAACTTCTAGTTGCACTAGCTCTAAATCTATCTATATACCTCTTCTGTAACTCAATTTCTTTTTGTTGTAATTGATATGCCTTATTTAGTGATTCTTCATTCAAAGATTTCTGTTCGACAAAAAAAGAATAGTTCCCATTATATGTTTCAGATGTTCCTCTATCTACAAAAATTATTTTTTTACATAATTTATCTAAGAAATATCTGTCATGGCTAATTATTATAACTGCAATTTTAAGCGATGATAGATATTCTTCCAGCCAAAAAATAGTTTCTAAATCTAAATGATTGGTTGGTTCATCCAATAAAAGTAAATCAGGTTTTTGTAAGATTATTTTTCCAAGTGCAACTTTCATCTGCCAACCACCCGAGAAATTACCAACTAATTTATCAGCATCTTCTATAGAAAAGCCTAATTTTGGTAATATTTTTTCTACATCAGATTGCATTTGATAACCACCTAAAGCTTCAAATTTTGCTTGATATTTTGCAAGTTGATCTACAAATATTTCAAGTTCATCGGAATTTTTTTTTATATCCAACAATTTCATTTTATTCTCAATTTCTAAAAGTTTAATGGCAACAATTTGTATATCTTTAAAAGAACTTTCTAATTCCTGTCTCACTGAAAAATTCAAATTACAATCAAACTCTTGCTTTAAATGAGCAATTTTAGGATTTCCCTCCTTGATTATCGTTCCACTTGTTTGCTCTTCCTCTCCAATTAAAATCTTAAATTGGGTTGATTTACCTGCACCATTAGAACCAACTAAGCCAACTTTTTCTCCTTTCTTAATCTCCCAACTAATATTTTTTAATACAACATCTGTAGAATAAATTTTGCTTACACCTTCAAATCTAATCACTGTTTTAAAAATAGAATTTACAAAATCTGTGGCTTATTTACTAAAAAATATTTTGTAGAATAAAATTAAATCATGAAAAGAATAGAACAAATTGTAGTGATTATCATAGCTGCAGCTCTTGCAATTCCAAGTTATTGGTTTTTTTGGACTTTGGCTGGTGGAGGTGGCTACAACAAAAGAATAAAGCCTATTCCTAATCCAAATAATAATTATTCGAAACCTTTTCCTAAAGACCTCCTCGAGCCTTGATTAACCACATTTTGGTTGCCTCATCATCAATAGTGCTCAAATATTCAATAACCTCTTCTTTAGTCACAGAAATATTTAACTCGTTGCCAATATCGCATATTTTATCTAAGGCTTTTTTGGGATTGGTTAAGGCTGTCATAAAAAGACTTTGTTTCTTTTTGGAATCATTGGCTATTAACTTATAGAGCTTTTCAGCATTACTGGACATGTTTTTAAAATCTATTTATTAATAGATTATTACTTCAAGCTACATTTTGTTCATTATATTTATTATTAGATAAATCATTATCCAAATCTTTTATCTCTTTTGCAGAGGCATCTGCCATACTTCTTGCGTCTAAACATAAAACTTTTCTTAGTTTCGCAAAGTTAGCTGCGTGAGATTTTCTACCATCTTTTTGGGCATAAAACTCAGACTGCTGAAGAATATGGTGAAGATGAGTTAATAAATATGGACTAATTACAGCTGATACCAAAACGTCACTATTTTCGTTATCGTGCGAATCAGAATTGACTAATCTTTTTTTCGGTTTATCAATTATCGACCTTTTAGGAGAATCAATTTTTCCTGAATTTTTCATGGGACAATAAAACAATTAATTGATACGGACATTATTTCCTTACTAATAATATACACAAAGATAGTATCCTTGACTAACTGTGTATACTAATAAGTAACAGTTATCAACTTTGACTCATGGCTACCCGTCAAAACTCTACTAATGGGAAGCCTAAATCCCCCAGAATTCAAGTAGTTCTTCCAGAATTTATATGTGAGCAATTAACTAAGTTGGCCGATAATGAATCTAGGACAGTAAGTAATATGGCAAAAGTGTTAATTCAAGAGGGTATAAAAAAATATTTCGAAAAAGAAAGTAAATCACCTATTTCAGAAAATAATTTAAATACTGATAAATTTAGAGATGAACTTGAAAAACAAAGCATCAAAAGATTAAAAAGAGCTCCTCAAAGGATTAGATACTATAAACAATCTGATTACAATAATTAATTTTGAGGCAATTTCTGTAAATCTACAGTTTTACCCATGACTACCAAAATATTTCCTCTTTCCAAAATATATTTTGCTGGAGGATTAACAGTTAACTCTTCAGCAGGTCCTGCAGCAAGAACATTTACTAAATAATTTTTCCTCAAATTTAAATCTCTTAAAGATCTTCCTATAAATTCCTCTGGAACAGTTATTTCATCTATACCAGTTTGATTATCTAGTTCCAATCTTTCGATTAGGTTTGGTCTTACTAGTTCTAAACCTAATCTTTCGCCTTGCATCCTAGACGGGAAAACAACTTTATCTGCACCTACTCTTTTTAACATTTTTTCGTGCAAGTCACTGGTAGCTCTCGCTATTACTCTTTTCACTTTGCTTCCTTCACTATCTTTAGCAATAAGAGTTGTAGTTATACTTGCTTCAATAGGTTCACTAATGCCCACTACAACAGTATTCATTTCAAGAATTCCCGATTCCTTCATAGACTCTTCATCAGTACAATCTACAACTCTCGCTTCTATCAAAGGTTCTAATTGCCTTAAATCATCAATAGCTTTTTCCGAATAATCTGCAGCCAAAACATCAGCACCATTACTAATAAGTTCTCTGCAAACTGCGGTTCCAAATCTTCCAACGCCAACAACTGCAAAAGTGAGTGCTTCATTTTCTTTCTTTTGAGACCACTGCCACCAATCAGCCATAATAAAATTCAGTCAATTTTAAACATATAGATCAGCCCTAGGATAGCCAATTCTCTTTTGTCTATCTATTCTACTCTTATAAAGAGCCTGCCAAAGTGCACTTAAAAGCAAAAGGATCCCAAGTCTGCCGACGAACATCCCCACAATAAGAATAAATTGACCAAAATGATTTAATTTTGCGGTTAAACCAATATCAAAACCAACTGTTGCAAATGCAGATATGCAAGTGAACAGAATTTCTAGGAATGTGAATGATTCTTTTTTAACAAAAGTATTAGTTGTACTAAGCAACATTGCCATTAAAAGAACAAAAAGCAAAGATCCAACTGTGATTCCAACTGCCTTTAGAATAACTTTATCTGAAATTAATCTATTGCTAATAATTACATCTTTCTGACCTCTTAAAGTTGATCTAGTTGCAGCCATTAAAGCAATAAATGTAGTTGTTTTTATACCTCCACCAGTACCTCCTGTACTTGCTCCAATAAACATAAGCGTCATTAATAATAAGAGTCCTGTATCTGAGATAGAGTTCAAAGAAATCGGAAAATTTGTAAAGCCTGCAGTTCTTGCACTAACTGTTTCGAAGATAGATGAAATTAACCTTTCAAACAAATTTAAATCATTAAAAAATTGACTATTCAGCAGTGATTCAGTGATAAAGAATCCAAATGATCCGAACAATATTAGAGACAAACTTGTCCTAATAACTAGTCTGGAATGAAGGCTCAATTTGTTATAAGAAAGATTTTTTTTATGACTCCAAATATCATCAATAACCCGCCAACCCAATCCACCCATAACAATGAGAAAAACAAAAACACTATTCACCAAATAATTTGTTCTATAGTCTTGAAGACTATTTGACATTAACGAAAATCCTGCATTGTTATATGCAGAAATGCTGTGAAAAATCGAGGACCATAGTCTTTCCCAATTATTTTGAATGTCTACAAATCCAAAAGAATATAAGACAATTGCACCCAAGGATATGATAATAATCGCAGTAATAGCAATGCTTTGAAAAGTTCGACCAATTCCTCCAACTCCAAATTCATCTAAAGTCTTTCCTTTGTCTAATCTAGTTCTTAACTTTGTCCCCTTTACAACAAACCCTTGTAAAAATGTTGTAATTGCCATTAATCCGAGACCACCTGATAAAAGCATAAAAGCTAAGAAAACTTGGCCAAAGAAATTTAAATCAACACCAATATCTATTATGGTTAAGCCAGTAACTGTTATTGCAGAAGTAGATGTAAAAAATGCTTCCCACAAACCAACCTTTGAAGATGAACATAATGGAGAGCTCAAAATTAAAGTTCCAAGACAAATAATAAACAAGCCTGTAACAATAGTAAATTGAGGTACAGATAGCTTTTTGTAAGCATCTTTTAACTTATAAAGCTTGCTAGTGAATTTCACGATATTACCCGTAATTTAAAATTATCAATGCTGGCACAGTAAATGACATTATAAGTGTTAATCCGGTACCGTATTTTGCGATATCAAAAAATCTATATCTTCCAGGACCATAAACCATTAAATTTGTTTGATAACCCATTGGAGTCAAAAAAGATTGACTTGCACCAAATAAAACAAGCATTATTAAAGCGCTTGGTGAAATTTCTAAAACATTTGAGAATTCAATAGCAACAGGCAAAATTAAAGCAACGGAAGCAGCATTACTTATAAATTGCGTAAGAATAACTGTAGATACAAAAATTACGACTAGTGCAAAATAAAGAGGCATTCCATTTAGGGCAAAGTTTAGATTAACTGCAATTACATCTGCTAATCCAGTTATCTGCATAGCTACACTAAAACACGATAAGGATCCCAGCAATAAAATAACGTCTAACCTAATTGATTTTTGTATCTCTGCAGGTCTTAAACATCCACAAGCTACCATTGCAATCACTGCCAAAAGAACTGAACCTACTAATGGAATATTAGAAACAGAAGGCAAAACCACCATTCCTATTGCAATTGCAATCGATATTGGTTTTTTTATCAAAAAAGGTAAGTCATCTTCGAATTGATCTAAGATAAGCAAATCATTACTAGCTTGCAAACCTCTTATTGAATCTAGCGGTGCTTGCAATAATAAAACATCTCCAGCCCTTAAAACAGCTTGGCCTAATCTCTCCTGAACAGTTTGCTGACCTCTTCTTAATGCTAAAACTGTTGCATTATGACGCTGCCTAAATCTTAATTCTCTCAAACTTGCACCGGCTAGAGTTGAACCAGCTGGTAACAAGGCTTCAAAGGTCTTAGTACCTTCATCATCTGAGAAAACATTAGCCCCATCGAACGATGTTTTGTTTTCTCCCAAAAGAATAGTATGTTCCTGCTGCAGCCTAAATAAGTCTGCCCTTGTAACGCGGATTATTAATCTATCATCCGGTTCAATCTTTCTATCAGCCAAAGGAGGAAGAATAACTTTTCCATTTCGTTGCAATTCCAGAACATCAACGTCAAATCGTCTTTGCAATCTACTATTTCTGACAGATTGTCCAACTAATTCTGATGTAGAGGGAATAGTAACTTCGGTAAAATATATATTCATATCACCATTTTTAATAAACTCCTTATCTCTCCCTCTATCTGGCAAAAGCATATCAGAAACTAGAATCATATAGGTTGTACCTATCAGCCATACAGGGATTCCTATTGAAGTCAAACTAAATAATTCCAAACCTCCGTAACCTAATTGTTGACTAATATCACTTACAAGAAGATTTACTGAGCTACCTAATAGTGTCAGAGTTCCACCGAGTAAAGTAGCAAAAGAAAGAGGTAATAAAACTTTTGATGGTGATACATTTCTTCGCTCGCACCAATTTTCAATTAAAGGTAACAAAGATGCTACTACTGGAGTATTAGGTACAATTCCAGATATTGGAGCAATCAAAAAAGCTATTAAGGAAATTAATTTCCTTGGAGTTCGAATACTTTCAGAAGAAATCAATTCTCTTACTCTGTCTAAGGCACCACTTTTAAATAATGCTGAGGAAACTGCAAATAAACCCATAAGGGTAATTAAGGAAGGGCTACCAAATCCAGCTAAAGCTTTTTCAGGAGAAAGAACCCCAGTAGATATAAATATTCCGACACATAATAAACCAGTCAATTCTGGTGCAATAGTATTTCTAATAAACAAAATTATCGACATTATTAAAACAACTACCGTTATAAACGCATCAAAATTATTACTAACTACTGCAATTAAATTCATACAAAACTTATTTAACTCAATATACCCAAAAACAATATTTCAAAAAAGTTTAATTCGAATAATCTTTTTTAAGAAACTTTTTAAAAATAGATTTTTTTTGGAATATCCATGAAGATGCAGATTTTAAGCTTTCTGTAATATCAGGCAACTTAGAAGCATATACAAGTCTTCTTGCCTCAAAAGCCAATTTCCCAGATAAAGTAACACCAAGCCCAGAAATTGAAGCTTCGCCTATTCCTAAGCTAATCATTTCACCATTGTCTTGAAATTCAAAGGGTAAAGGATCTTTTCCTTGAATTATAAGTTCTAAATTATTAGCAAGATGATTTCCTTCCTGCATAGCGACCTGAGCAGTTATTGGTAAATCCTCCATTCCGTCAATGACAGAAATATCACCAATAGCAAAACAGTTTTTATGGTTTTCTATTTGCAAATTATTATTAACTAAAATTCGTCCAAATTTTTTTGTTATTTGATCAGTTTCTAAGTAAGGCAAATTAGGTTTAACACCTGCTGTCCAAATAACAATATCCTTATCAAAAGAAGTTATTCCGACCTCACTAGAAATAGTAATCCTAGTTTCTGAGACTTCTTTAACAGTGGAATTCAAAAGAATGTTGATTTTTCTTTTTTCTAATGCCCTCTCTGCTTGTTCTCTATTAAAAATTTTGTTTTTATTGAGGATTTCGTTTGATTTTTCTATTACGTTAATTTTAAATTGGTCAGTAAATATATCTTTAATTTTGCATGCCAACTCGATACCAGAGGGACCACCACCAACTATAAATAAATTTTTATGCAACGCAGTATCTTTTGATTTTTTTAAAAAAGAATTTAATTTATTTAAATCGTGAACATCATTAAAAAAATAACAATTTTCATCTACACCTTTTATGAAAAAACTATTTGGAATAGATCCTGTACAAATAACGAGATATTGATAACTTAATTTTAATTCATCACTAAATTCAAGAATATTTTCTTTGAACGAAATCTTAGTTAAACAATTTCTTAAAAAAGTTATACCCGCATCAGAAAAAATATTTGCAAATTTTGGAGTGGCTTCCCAACTTCTTATTTCTTTACTTAAAACTTCATACATTAAAGGTTTAAAAATAAAGTTGGTTTCAGAATCAACCACAACAATCGGTAAAGAAGGATTAAGATTCTTTAAATTCAAAGCAAATGTCATACCTGCAAAACCTGCTCCAACTATTACTATTGGTTTTTGTATTGATTTCATTAGAGAAATATTGTTATGCGTAAATGTATTATTAAACTATACGAATAATTTTTAAATTGAGCGAAATAAAATTAAACTCATAATCAAACTGAAGAATGATTGAAAAAATTAACAACGATATTCAAACTAACTTGAGCAAATATAATCAAGATCTTATAGATATGAAGCCTCAAGGAATGCTTACGTGGGGTTATAAAAAGTTTGATAAACAATTTGCTATTACAACAAGTTTTGGTATACAGTCATCAGTTCTTTTAGATATGGTCAGCAAATTATCTCTACAAAAAAAAATCAAAATATTTTGGATAGATACAGGTTACCTTCCTCCAGAAACATACCATTACGCTGAAAAGCTCATTGATAATTTATCCCTAGAAGTTGAAGTTCTGCAAAGTGAATTATCTCCAGCAAGAATGGAGGCCAAATACGGAAAACTTTGGGAAACAAAAAAAGAGAGTGATTTAGATAAGTATCATGAATTAAGAAAGATAAAACCTTTAGAAAATGGTCTAGAAAAATATGATATTTCCTGCTGGGCAAGCGGTGTTAGATCAAGTCAAACAGAAAATAGAAACAAAATGAAATTCATAGACGTGATTCGTCAAAGGCTCTCTTTAAGACCTTTATTAAATTGGACAAATAAAGATATTTTTTATTATATGGAAGAGAATAATTTACCTGCCCATCCACTTTTTATCAAAGGTTATTCTTCTGTAGGAGATTGGCATTCAAGCAGTCCCGATGGTATTGAAACAAAGGGCAGAGATACAAGATTTGGAGGAATAAAACAAGAATGTGGGATTCACACTAATAATTAAATTGATCATAGAACAATGGTCTCAGATATAAATTTTTTATTAGTAGGCAATAGCAGGCTTCATTGGGCTCAATATTCTAAAAATCAATCTAAATTCTTCCATACCAAAAAAGAGCAAAAAGTTCCCGAAAATATAGATCTTGATCAATTAATCTGGGCTTCTGTAGGAAAACTTCCAAATTTTTTGCTGCGAAAAGAAAATGAAATAAAAACTAAAGATATCCAATTACCAAATCTTCCTGATAATTTTGGAATTGATAGGGCTCTTGCCTGTATTGCCGCTTTTAAAATTATTGAAAACCCTTTCAAAAAAAATTTGCTAATTGCAGATTTTGGAACAATATTATCAATAACAAAATTGAATTCAAATGGATCTATTATTGGAGGTCAACTTCTTCCAGGTTTTCTAACACAATTAAAATCAATGGAACAAAATACAAAAAATCTTAAAGTTCCCAAAAAATATGATATTCCTATCAAAGATTTTTTAATTAATACAGAAGATGCAATCTTAAAAGGAGTAATCAACTCTCTTACTGGCGTGATTAATAGTTTATTTAATCCCGAAAAGGATATTTTAATAATTTGTGGGGGAGACTCTCAATTAATCACAAAATCTCTAAGGAATCAAAAAGAAAATATTATCAATGCTCCTAATTTAGTTATGGAGGGGATGATTATTCACCGCCTGTCCATAAAATAATTAGCTTAACCCAAGGTCTGCAATTATATGATCAGCCATTATTGCTGCTTTTACCTTTAAGTAAATTTTTTCGATGTTACCTTCAGTATCAATTAAAAAAGTATTTCTCATCATTCCCATATATTCTTTTCCCATGAATTTTTTCAGTCCATAGCTATCGTAATCAGAAGAAACTTTGAAAGGTTCAGGATCAGTTAAAAGAATAAAAGGTAAATTAAATTTTTCTATAAACTTCTGATGAGAGGATGCATTATCTTTACTAATACCAAGCACAACAATATTATTTTTTTGGAGTAAATCCCAATTCTCTTTAAAATTACATGCTTCTTTAGTACATCCAGGAGTATTATCTTTTGGATAAAAATATAGTATTATTCTTTTACCTTTAAAATCACTAAGAGAAACTTCTTTATCAAAAGAATCTTTTAATTTAAATTCTGGTGCTTTGTCGCCAACCTTAAGAGCCATTGAAATTATTAAATGAGTATGAATATAAAATACCAAAAATTTGGTTTTATGAGATTAAAGGTGTACAAGATGTCGCAACTATAGAAGAAATTAAAACAGCAAAAAACCTAACAAATTCAAGATCAAAGATCTTCTTAGAAACAAGAGCTTATCTGCGCCAATCACTCTCAACACTTTTTGATTTAGACCCCCTAGAAATTCCAATTAATGCTAAACCTGGAAAACCTCCAAGTTTACCCTCTGGCATGGGAAATATCAGTTTAAGTCATTGTAAAGATGCCATTACTATAGTCTGGCATAAAGACAAAATTGGAATTGATATTGAGAGAACAGATAGAGATTTTAACCATATAAAATTTGCAAAAAAATATTTTTTTCATACCAATAAATCAAACCATAATAATTATTTAACAAAAAATATGATATTAAATCAATGGTGTGCTGTTGAAGCGGCTATAAAATGGGATCATGGAAAAATTGCTAAAGACATTAAATATTGGCAATTTTTTGAAAAGCCTAAAGAGTTAATTCATAAGAAAAAAAATATACATTTAAATTATTCACAGATTAACTTCCATAATTGGACTATAGCTTTAGCCTACGAAGAAAGAACTTCTTTTAATCCTGAGATTATTTGTTGTTCGAAAAATTTTTAATTTTCTTTTCTTCTAAGAAGTTCTTCATACTGAGTTTTTTCCCATCCATTATTATTTGGTTCCCATAGTTTTAAACCTCTTAAAGATTTAGGAAGATATTCTTGTACGACCCAATTACCTGGATAATTATGAGGATTTACATAACTATTAGAATTATTTTTTAAATGAAGTGGAACATCAAAAGTATTGGTAGATTTGATTGTTTCAATTGCTTTAAAAATACTTTTCGTACTATTACTTTTTGGAGAAATAGCTAAATATAAAGAAGCCTGCGTTAAAAAATATAATCCCTCTGGAAAACCAACTCTATCAAAAGCATTACAACAGGATTGTACAACTACTATGGCATTAGGATCAGCTATTCCAATATCTTCACTAGCAGATATCAGTAGTCTTCTAAAAATAAAATTAGGATCTTCACCAGCCTCCAGCATATTCGCAAGCCAGAATAAAGTTGCATCTGGATCAGAACCTCTTATGGACTTGATAAAGGCACTTATCACATCGTAGTGATTTTGACCATTTTTATCGTAAACAATATTTTTCTTTTGCAGTGCATCCTCTGCTATTGAGAGATTAATGTTGATTTCTTTAGTATCATTTTCAGCAGTTGTTTCTATGGCCATCTCTAGCGCATTGATTAATGTCCTTGCATCTCCGCCAGAAAATTTAATTAAATGGCTTATAGCATCTTGAGTTAAATAAACCTTTTTTGAATCTTTTTGTTTTGAATAGTGAGTAATAACTTTTTGTATTATTTTCTGCAAATCATTTTCTGCCAAAGGAAGTAATGTGAAAATACGAGACCTGCTAACAAGCGCTTTATTAACAGCAAAAAAAGGATTTTCAGTTGTAGCACCAATAAAAGTTATAGTTCCATTTTCTATTGAAGGTAATAAAGCATCTTGCTGAACTGATGTAAATCTATGAACCTCATCGATAAATAAAATTGTTTTTCTTTTTGAATTTATTAATCTATCTTTTGCATTAGCGATTTCATTTCTTAATTCTTTAATACTGGATAATACCGCATTTAACTTAATTAATTTAGACCGCGTATTAAAAGAAATAATTTCAATTAGAGTAGTTTTTCCAACACCCGGAGGGCCAGAAAAAATAAAATTACTAACCTTATCATTTAATATTGCATTTCTTAAAAGCGAATTCTCATTCAGGATTGGTTGTTGACCAAAAAAATCTTCCAAATTCTTTGGTCTTAATTTATCTGCCAAAGGTGCATTGTTTTCTATTTGAGAATAATTAGTAAATAAATTTTCTGAATGCATATAAATAAAATCAAAAAATCATTACTTTCAATTCTATGTAATTACTGTAGGAGTTTCCATTTGAGTAAGTTTTGAAATATTCAATAAAGCATCTAAATCATCTATTAGAGGTTTCAAAGCAATCTGAGGACTTAACGAAAGATTCTGTTGAGAATCGAAATATTTCTCAAAGTAAAGTCTTAATGTTGCACCCTTAGTTCCAGTTCCAGAAAGGCGCACAATTACTCGAGAATTATCATCAAGGACTAATCTTAAACCTTGATTTTCACTTATGGAATTATCAACGGGATCTAAATATGAAAAGTTATCTGCAACTTTAACTAAATGGCCAGCAAAAATATTTCCTTTTAAATTTTCAAGCATAGAAGTTAAATTACCAAAGATTTGATTAGCAATATTTGAGGGAATTGCCTCATAATCATGTCTTGAATAATAATTCCTACCAAATTGATTCCAATGATTCTGCATCAAATCACTTACCGAACATTTTTTCTCAGCTAAAACTTGTAACCAATACAAAACTGCCCATAGTCCATCTTTCTCTCTCACATGATTACTACCTGTTCCGAAACTTTCTTCTCCACATAAAGTAATTAAATTAGAATCTAAAAGATTTCCAAAAAACTTCCAGCCAGTAGGTGTCTCGAAACAAGGTATATTTAATGCGCGAGCGACATTATCAACCGCTGAGCTTGTTGGCATGGATCGTGCCACACCTGTAATACCATCTTTATAACCAGGGACGCATTTTGTGTTAGCAGTGATCACTGCAAGGCTATCACTAGGATTTACAAAACATCCACTTCCTAAAATCATATTCCTATCTCCATCTCCATCGCATGCAGCACCAAAACTATACGATTTTTTATTTAATAACAAATCAGCCAAGTGGGATGCGTAAGTAAGATTAGGATCAGGATGTAAACCTCCAAAATCTTTTAACGGGTTACCATTCATTACACAATCAGGTGCAAGACCCATTTTTTCAACAAAAATATTTTTTGCATATGGGCCTGTAACCGCATTCATCGCATCAAAGATTAAAGAGAAGTCTTTTTTTAAAAAATCACTAATTTGATCAAAATCAAAAATTTTCTCCATCAAATTAGAATAATCTATTAATCCATCAATAATTTCTAAGGTAGTTTCGTCGTAATGATAAGTTCCATATTTACTAAAATCAGGTAATTGAATTTTACAAATTTTATAACTAGTTAGTAATTGTGAAGCTTTAAAAATCTTATTAGTAATTATCTCAGGAGCTGGGCCACCGTTAGAGATATTCAATTTCACTCCAAAGTCGCCATCAATCCCACCAGGATTATGGCTTGCAGAAAGAATAATTCCACCAATAGCATTTTCTTTTCTAATTAAATGTGATGTGGCAGGAGTAGATAATAGACCATATTTTGGAACAATAACCTTTTGAACTTTATGAGCAATACATATTTGAACAATTTTTTCTATTGCTTCAATATTGCCATATCTGCCATCACCACCAACTACTAATGTTGAACCTTTTAAATCTTCTAATGATTGTAAGATTGCTTCAATAAAAACTTCTAGATAATGTTCTTTCTGAAACTTTAAAGTACTTTTTCTTAATCCAGAGGTACCTGGTTTTTGATCTAGAAAAGGAGAATTGATATTAATTACACTAACTTGATTCATATTTTTAAGAAACTTCCAAAAATCTAACTAAATTAATGAGGCATTTCGGAAGTTCTTAACATAGCGATAAACCACAATGAAGAAATTAATAATGCACTGATAATTCCATAGTTAACACCAAATTTAGAAATTGTAATTGGAACTATTAATGGAAACGTTAATGCACCAAACAATGGAGTAAGAGCTACAATTTTTTTCAGCATTAATTTAATTTATTAAAACCATTCAGTCTCAGCATTATCTTTTTCATTAGTATCGTCAAGTGGTGTAGTTCTATCAAATTTCATTGATATACTTTTTTCTTGCTCACCCGATACATCAACAGCTTTAATATCATATTTTTGAGTCCCGTCTCTAAATGGAACTTGAATTCTAAAAGTACCATCTGCAGCAAGGGGCACTTCCTCTCCACCTATTGTCAATTTAGCCGAAGGCTCTGTAGCTCCATAAACAATTAATTCAGCATCAGCAACGAGCCAGAAGGATCTATTTTTAACAATTCCGCTTCCAGAATCATTTAAACCTGATGACCATTTACCAGCGCCTGAGTCTGTAAGATTATCGTTGAGGTTTGTTGAATTTACATTTTCCATAAATTCTTCAGAACCAACCTTTCTTCTGAGAGGAATGTTTGTTGCTGCTTGGTATAACCTTTCATGCATACCATTTTGTTCTGAGACAACAGGATTAGAAATATCTGGGATTGATTCAGAAGTAGAATCTAAATTAAAAGGTACAAATTTATCAAGAATCTGCTCAGAAGGATGAGACCCAGGAACATGACTTATCGAAGAAAAAGCCAATGACATCCAGTTAAAACCATATTTGTAACCTAATTCAACTTTATAATCTCTATCTGCAAGTGGAATTGGCAAGTACCACTCGGTACTGTAACTATCAACTGCTATCTCCCTTAGTGTTCCTTGATTCAAATTGCCTCCTTCAGAACCAGATGCATCAAATAATCGTAAACATAATTTATTAGCTCCCAAAGATTGTGCTTTTTCTCTATCTGCATCAGAAATTTGCCAAAAAACATAAGCCCAATCTGGGTCTCGGGGTAAGAAAACTACATTTGTTTTTATTTCTTCACTACTGTTGAAATCTTTGGACTCATAAGTTTCTTCAGATTTTGAATCAGGAGGTGCAGTGTATGTTTTCTTTGTAGATTTTTCTTGATATTTGAGAATTAAATCAACTAAAACAGCTTTTGTTTTGCGACTGTAAAGCGGAACCGATAATTTACTTGCTTCTTGACGTAATTGTCTGAGGGTTAGTGAGAGTAATTGATCTTTATTAATGATCCCATCAGCCACTTTAAATTCTCCGTTTTTGTTTGGGATCAGTATGTTCTTTTTTTTTATGAATTGTGTGTCTTTTTGGCCTGTCGTCAGGATCCTCTGACTACTAAAAAATTCTCAAAATTGATATTTATCTTCAAAACAGTTGGTATCAAAGAAATTAATTAATTTTCAGATCTTTTTAAAATGTAAATTAATTTTCTTTTTTTTTAAATTTTATTACCTGAATTTGTTAACGACTCAACAAAAATATATTTTTTCTTCGGGATCAGTTAATAAAAGGGAATTCAGCGTTGTTCAACTAGAAGTACTAAATCATCTATCTCTAAATCCTCAATACTTTTACCTATTTTTTTTGAAAAAGTACTTAATTTTTTCGAGGTGGATTCTAACTGCTCATAAAAAAGATCACTAAATTTTTTATCATCAAATTTTTTAGATTGGTTATCACACCACTCTCTCAGGGGATTTTTATTTTGATATTCCAAACTATTATCTAAATTGATAATTTTCAAAATCTGAAGGCAATGAACGAGAATTCTTAAATGATGTTTTTGCATTATAGGTAGATCAAGATTATCAATTTCTTGAATAGTTTCTATGTTTAATGGGTTAGACAACGGATCAAGATGATTAGACATTAATTTTTAGTTTTAATAAAGGAAAAAAACTCAATATTGGGGGTATCTTTCGTTAGAGTATATAAAGCTAATTGTAATAAGTTATTTTTGGATAACATGGTCAACGAAAATTTAGTAAAAGATGTAGTAAAAGAGCCTTACAAATATGGTTTCGTTACTGATATTGAGACTGAAAAAATAGAAAAGGGACTAAATGAAGATATCATCAAATTAATTTCACAGAAAAAAGAAGAGCCAAGATTTCTTCTTGATTTTAGATTAAAAGCCTTTAAAAAATGGCAAAAAATGAAAGAGCCTGATTGGGCAGCATTAGGATATAAAAAAATTGATTATCAAGATATTATTTATTACTCTGCTCCTAAACAAAAAGAAAAAATTTCTAGCTTAGATGAAGTTGATCCCAAACTTCTTGAGACTTTTGACAAATTAGGAATACCCCTCACGGAGCAAAAAAAACTCACAAATGTAGCAGTAGATGCTGTCTTTGATAGTGTTTCCATAGCCACAACTTTTAGAGAAGAACTTGCTAAGCATGGTGTTATATTTTGCTCAATTAGTGAAGCAGTAAAAAATCACGCGGATTTGATTGAAAAATATTTAGGTACAGTAGTACCAGCTAGTGATAATTATTTTGCAGCACTAAATTCTGCAGTTTTTAGTGATGGTTCTTTTGTTTATATACCAAAAGGTGTTACCTGCCCTATGGATCTATCTTCCTACTTCAGAATTAATAGTGGAGATACAGGACAATTCGAAAGAACACTAATCATTGCTGAAGAATCGAGTTCTGTAAGTTATCTAGAAGGTTGTACAGCTCCAATGTTTGATACAAATACCCTTCATGCAGCAGTTGTAGAGCTTATAGCATTAGACGACGCCTCAATAAAATATTCAACAGTGCAAAATTGGTATGCTGGCGATGAGGAAGGTGTTGGCGGAATTTTTAATTTTGTCACCAAGAGAGGAAAATGTTTAGGTAAGAGAAGTAAAATTAGCTGGTCTCAAGTTGAAACAGGTTCTGCAATTACATGGAAATATCCTAGCTGTCTTCTTTTAGGAGAAGAATCTGTAGGAGAATTTTATTCAGTGGCTCTCACCAATAATCTTCAGCAAGCAGATACCGGTACAAAAATGATCCATATTGGTCCTAAGACCAAATCAACTATTGTTAGCAAAGGTATTAGTGCTGGTAACTCAAAAAATAGCTACAGAGGTCTTGTCAAAATGGGAACAAAAGCTACAGGATCAAGAAATTACAGTCAATGTGATTCAATGTTAATAGGGGATCAAGCTTCTGCAAATACATTCCCTTACATCAAATCTCAACAACCCAATTCTGAAATTGAGCATGAAGCAAGTACATGTAGAATTTCAGAAGACCAACTTTTTTATCTCCAAAGCAGAGGTATAGAGTTTGAGGAGGCAGTATCTATGATGGTCAGCGGTTTTTGCAGAGATGTATTTAATCAATTACCTATGGAATTTGCTGCTGAAGCAGATAAGTTACTGGCACTTAAACTAGAGGGATCAGTAGGTTAATTAATCAATTTCTAAACTGAAATGCAAAGTAAAATGAAAGAATCAGATCCAATTTTAGAAGTTGAAAATCTCTCTGCATCTACTGATAATCTTCCAATTTTAAAAGGGGTTTCACTTACTGTCTATCCTGGAGAAATCCATGCCATTATGGGAAGAAATGGATGTGGCAAAAGTACTTTTTCGAAAATAATTGCAGGACATCCCTCGTATACTATTACTAATGGCGAAATAAAATTTTTAGGTGAAAACATCAACTCTCTAGAACCTGAAGAGAGATCTCAATCAGGAATTTTTCTTGGTTTTCAATATCCAATTGAGATTCCAGGTGTTAGTAATCTTGAATTTCTTAGAGTTTCAACTAATGCTAGAAGGAAATTCTTAAACAAAGAAGAATTGGATACTTTTGATTTTGAAGAATTAGTTAAAGAAAAGTTAGAAATTGTGAAAATGGATCAGGCATTCCTTTCAAGGAGTGTAAATCAAGGCTTTTCCGGAGGTGAAAAAAAAAGAAATGAGATTCTGCAAATGGCTTTACTTGAGCCCAAGATAGCAATATTAGATGAGACCGATTCTGGTCTAGATATCGATGCTCTAAGAATAGTGGCATCAGGAATTAAAAGAATATCTAATGCACAAACTGGAATTATACTTATTACCCACTATCAAAGATTATTAGATGAAATTAAACCAAATTATGTCCATGTTATGTCAGACGGACAAATCATAAAAACTGGTGAGAGCGATCTTGCTCTAGAGCTTGAGAAGAAAGGGTATGAATGGACTGATAACTTTATAAAAGAGACCTAAATAATATGGAAATTATTGAAAAAATAAAAACCAATAAATCGATTGATAATCAAACAGAAATACAAAAAATCTGTCTAGATAAATTACAATCAAGCCCTCTACCCAATCCTAGAAGTGAACAATGGAGACTTTCAAATAAATCAAAATTATCAAACTTTTTAGATTACTCAGTTAATGAAAACAATTCAAAATTTGACATACCATATCCGAAAAATTCTCAAAATAATATTAGATTAATAATTGGTGAGAATTGCCAAATTAAGTTAATAGAGAAAAACTATTCAATACGGCAATTAAGTGAGGATGAATTACAAAAATATATCAAAGAACAGATATCTTGTTTTAATCAAAACGAAAATTGGAGTGATCTACTAAATCTATCTTTAAGTTGTAAAAATAATATTTTGGGATTAAAAATAAATGGATCAAAAATTCCTCCTATTGAAATCTTTAGTTATGCATCAAGTAATTCTTTAAACGCAAAAACCCTGATAATATTTTTAGAAAAGAATTGTAATGTTGAATTATTACAAGTAAATCTTGGTGAAGACACCTCCTCATTATCTCAATCAACGTTCTTTTGTTTAGAAGAAAATAGTTCCCTAAACCATGGTGTTGTTTCTTTCGGTATAAACAAATCAAATCTATTAAATTCTCTCAATGTAATTCAACAAAAAAATAGCGAATACAATTTAGGATCTCTACATTTTAAATTTAATTATGCAAGATTTGAAATTCGTATTAAACAATCTGAAGGAAACGCTAAAACCAATATCAAAGGTATGCAAATAACAAAAAAAGATGAACAAATTTCTACTTATACAAAAATAGACTTTGATGGGCCAAATGGATTTCTAGATCAAATAAATAAATCACTCGCTGACGATAAATCACATGCAATATTTGAAGGTTCAATAATAGTTCCGAAAATTGCCCAAAAAACTGATGCTTCTCAATTAAGCAGAAATTTACTTTTATCAAATCGCGCACAAATAGATACCAAACCTCAATTAGAAATAATTGCAGATGATGTCAAATGCAAACATGGAGCTACAATTTCACAACTAAATGAAGAAGAACTTTTTTATATGCGAACGAGAGGGATCACATTAACAGAAGCAAGTAAACTACAATTAAGTTCTTACTTTCAAGAAATAATTTCATTTATTCCCGTTTCAAAAGATAGATGGGATTTGCTTGATCAACTTTTAAATGAAAATTAATGGAAACAATTCAAAATTTTCCTGAAATAACAAAGAAAGACTTTCCTCTTTTAAATAAGAACTTAAAAAGTAGTGAGCAAATTATTTATTTAGACCATGCTGCAACCACTCAAAAACCAATACAAGTCTTAGAAAAAATTAATGAATACTATAGAAACTTTAATGCCAATGTACATAGAGGCGCACATCAATTAAGTGCTAAAGCGACAGAAGAATTTGAAAATGCAAGATATTTAATTAGCAAATATATAAAAGCGAATTCAGCAAAAGAAATTATTTTCACAAGAAATGCTACTGAGGCAATCAATTTGGTAGCTAGATCATGGGGCGAATATACATTAAAAGAAAACGATGAAATTCTCTTATCAATAATGGAGCATCATAGCAATATTGTTCCATGGCAAATGGTTGCAGCAAAAAATAAATGCAAATTAAAATTTATAGGTATAGATAAAGATGGGAAATTAGATATAGATGACTTTAAATCAAAACTAACATCTAAAACTAAACTTGTTAGCCTAGTTCACGTTAGTAATACTCTAGGTTGCTGTAATCCAATTAAAGAAATAACTAAATTAGCTAAACAAAAAAATTCTTTAGTTTTAATAGATGCATGCCAAAGTTTGGCTCATCAAAAACTGGATGTGATTGATCTTAATATAGATTTTTTAGCTGGATCAGGACATAAACTATGCGGTCCTACAGGTATTGGTTTCCTTTGGTCAAGAAAAGAAATCCTAGAAAAAATTCCTCCTCTCTTTGGAGGAGGCGAAATGATTCAAGATGTTTTTGAAGAGACAAGTACTTGGGCAGACCTACCACACAAATTTGAAGCTGGAACTCCAGCCATTGCAGAAGCAATAGGTCTTGCAGAAGCAATTAATTATATTAACAATATTGGATTGAATGAAATTCATGAATATGAAAAGACTATTACTAAATATTTATTTGAAAAATTAAATCAAATAGAAAATATTGAAATTATAGGTCCATCGCCGGAGATAGATCCAGACAGAGCCTCACTTGCCACCTTTTATCTAAAAAATATACATTCTAATGATATTGCTGAAATTCTTGATTCAAAAGGAATTTGCATCAGAAGTGGTCACCATTGCTGTCAACCTCTTCACAGATACATTGGAATTAAATCAACAGCTAGAATCAGTATGAATTTCACAACCAATAAGGAAGAAATTGATATGTTTATAGAAAAATTAAAAGATACTATTGATTTTCTAAAAATCAATTCTTAAATATTCAAAGCATTTTTTAAAAATTCCTGAGATTTTTGCATTACTACTTCTTTATTTTCAATATTTCTAAACCCATGCCCTTCATTATCAAAAAAAATAACTTCTGAATATTTATTATTCTGAATCAAAATTTCTTGAATTTTTAAAGTTTGTTTATAAGAGATAACTATATCTTTTTTTCCATGAAACAATAAGATAGGTTTTTTTATTTTATTAATGTAATTTATCGGTGATCTATTTATATAATCTTCATAATTTTTTTCATAATTTCCTACCAAAGAATTTAAATAATCTTTTTCAAACCTATGTGTGTTGTAATGAATATCCCTCAAATCAATAACAGGATATTTACAAATTGCTGCTGTAAAAATAGACCCATATAATAAACAATTCAGGGCAGTTAACCCACCAGCACTATTCCCAAAAATTACCACTTTTTCACTATCTACTTGATTTGATTTAATCAATTCAAGAGCTAGTGCTTTGCAATCATAAGAATCGACAATACCCCATTTATAATTCAACCTCTCTCTATATGCTTTGCCAAATCCCGATGATCCTCCATAATTAACTTCAGCAACAAAAAAACCTTTCGACGTCCAATATTGCACTTCAGAATTATATGATCCATCAAAATATGAAGTTGGTCCACTATGAGCTCTAACAAAAAGCGGTGGTTTTCTAAATTTTTCAACAAGCGGCTTATATAAAAAAGAATGAGTAGATTTATCTTCAAAACCTTTAAACCAAAAAGATTCAGGTTTTGAATAATCTTCTACATATTCAGCATTTATTTCCTCAAAAACATTTGATAAAACTTCCTTTTTACAATCAATTTCAATTAAATTTCCAAGAAAATCAGATCCATTACCTTTCAAAACTACTTTCTTCTCAAAAACACTAAAATTACTTATTGAAGTAAAAGGAGTAGAAAATTCTTTAACGAATTGAAGATCTTTATATTGTTCAACTACTAAATTATTTTCTTTTTTTGCTAAACAAAATAAATCTTTTATGTCCCCTGCAAAAAATGTTATTCCCGAGACCCACTGAGGTACTCCATATTCAACAAAATTTCTCTCTACTCTTTTTTTAATAAAAATATTCTCAATTTTACTAGCATCTAAAAACAATAAGTTCCACCATCCAGAACTATCTTCAGAACATAATAAAAGAGTTTCACTTATCCAATAAGGTTGAAAAAAAGAAACGTTTTTTTTGGCATTAATCAGCTTATCTGAGAATTTTTTTATTTTTGTTATCTCTCCATCTAAGTTAATTTGAGCAAAACAAAGATCATTTTTCTCCCAGGGCATGTATGGAGAATCCCACTCGACCCAAGAAAGTACGCTAACAGAAGTATTAGAAGATAATTCGCCAGCGAAATTTTTAAATTTTTTTATTCGGTAAATATCTTGCTTAGTTTTTTTTAAGTTTAAAGAAAATAAGTAATCTCTATTATTTATTTCACAAATTCCATACAAAAAATTTTTTTGAGAAATAACAAATGAGGAATCAAAATTTCCATCAATTGATTTCGATAGTTGTCTCGGTTCTTGAACTGAATCAAGATATCTTTTTTGACTTCTATGATTAGGTGCTTCCTCTTTAAAAATTTGAAACCATACTGCGTTGGTAATCTGATCTATCCATATCAAATAAAAATTATTTTTTAAATATATACATTTATAAGATTTACCACCATATCCATGAAAGTTATTTTTAATATTACATTTTTTACTTGTTAATTTCTGAGGAAACGCCTCTTTTTCATTAAATGGTCTTGCAAAAATAGCATTTTCATTTTGACCTTCACCAACAAGATCAATCCAAAAAATGATATCCCTAACAATAGTTAATTCCTTAAAAGATTTTTTTTTAGATACAGTTTGCCTAACTTTTAACTGATCATCATTACTCATTTAAAAAAACTATAAAGAATGGAAATTAAAGTGCTAGTATTTTTATAGCTAACTCTTGAGTAAAAACCTTTTTTTAACGTGGCAAACCATTTTTCACAACTTGCAAAAAAGTCAAGAACAAATGGAAACGCAGAAAAAATTGCCAAAGAACAACCAGGTAAGCCATCTCTAGACATATATAAACTTGGTGATGATGTATTAAGACAAAATTCCAAAAGAATAACTAAAGTTGACGAATCGATAAGAAAACTTTCTAGAGAAATGCTTCAAAGCATGTATGCAGCTAAAGGAATTGGACTTGCTGCACCACAAATTGGAATCAACAAAGAGCTTCTTGTCATAGACGTAAATTTTGAAGATTCAGCAGCAGAACCTTTAATATTAATCAATCCAGAAATTACAGACTTTGGAACAACTCTTAATTCATACGAAGAAGGCTGCTTGAGTATACCTGGCGTCTATTTAAATGTAGTAAGACCATCAACTATAAAATTAAAATTTAGAGATGAAATGGGACGACCACGTAAAATGAAAGCAGATGGACTTCTAGCAAGGTGTATTCAACACGAAATGGATCACTTAAATGGAATATTATTTGTAGATAGAGTTACATCAAAAGATGATTTGAACAAAGAACTTTTAAAAGAAGGGTTTAACGAAAAAGACGTTATCTCAATTAATTAATTTAATGACTGAAACAACAATATTTCAAAAAATAATTAATGAAGAAATACCCTGCGATAAGCTTTATGAAGATAAGTTTTGTATTGCGTTTAATGATATCCAGGCACAAGCTCCAGTACATTTTTTAGTGATTCCTAAAAAGCCAATAATCAGTTTATTAGAGTGTATTGAGCAAGATGCAAATTTATTAGGGCATTTACTTTTTGTTGGTAGCAAAATAGCTAAATCAAAAAATTTAACTAATTGGAGAACAGTAATTAACACTGGAGCAGAATCTGGACAAACAGTTTTTCATTTGCATATTCATTTTTTATCTGGAAGAAAAATGAACTGGCCTCCAGGTTAAAACTCTCGAAAGAAATATTAATGGGTTATAAATAAATAAAAACAAAATGAATACTCCAGAGTCCTTAAATACAGAATCTAAAAATTTATTAAATTTAATTTCAAAAAATTGGGAAGAGCTAGATGATTCACTCAAAACTAAGTTAATAAAAATTTGGAACGTTTTAACTTATAAATGGCAATTACAAATTTTATTTAATTTACCTTTTCTACTATGGTGGGCATTAGACAAATCTTTTCCAAAAGTTCACGAATTTGATGCAACAATTTTGAATTACTTGAATTTACCTGACTGGGTACTTTCATTTATTGGCTTTAGTCAATAGACTGCTAAAAGTTATAATTTATTTCATGACACTAGTCGAGTAATGAATAAAGCAGTTAATAATAAATCCAAAATACTGTATCAATTACAAAAATTAAGGAGGCTATCTCAGCCGTTTTTTCTTCCCATAGATCAATGTAATGGATTCCAATTCATATGGCTTTTGATTTCTCTTTTATTTTGTGTTGGTGGAGTAGTACTTGTTGGTCTTACAGGAATAATAAGTTTTTTTGAAAGCTTTCAACCAATTTTTCTTGAAAAGTATTTCGGAGGTGTAGTAAGTACTGTTAATTCAATTTGGGCTGGGAGTTGGGGATTACTTTTCTCTGCATTATTTCTAATTGGATCAGGAAGCTTTTTTAGCTTAAGACGTCAATTAAAAAACCGTAGATGGTTACATTGGTTATTCCTTGCGATAATTGTATTAATGCTTTTAGCTGTAAACGGAATAAACGCAGGTATTGGATTCATTGCAAGAGATTTAACAAATGCTTTAGTAGAAAAACAAGAAGATGGATTTTATCGGATATTGGGGATTTACGCTTGTTGTTTCGCTGTGGCTCTACCAATACGGGTTTCCCAAATATTTTTTACATATAAGTTAGGAATAATTTGGAGAGAATGGCTTTCAAAAAGTCTAGTCAAAGATTATATGACTAATAAAGCTTATTACCAGTTAAATCCAAATGATGAAGAACAAACAGATGTAGATAATCCCGATCAAAGAATCACAGATGATACCCGAGCTTTTACCGGACAAAGTCTCTCTTTCACGTTAGGTATTTTTGATGCCCTACTAACATTTTCACTTAATATTCTTATTTTATGGAGTATTAGTACAACACTTACTTTTTCTTTATTTGGTTACGCCGCATTTGCAACTTCTATCCTCTTAATTGCTGGAAAAAATCTTGTAAAGATTGACTTTGATCAACTCAGATATGAAGCAGATTTTCGATATGGCTTAGTACATATTCGAGATAATGCTGAATCAATAGCCTTTTACTCTGGGGAGAATCCTGAGCAAAGTGAAACTGAAAGACGCTTAGGAGAAGTGGTGAGAAACTTTAATTTACTGATTATATGGAGAGTAATAATAGATGTCATGAGAAGATCCATTAATTATGCTGGAAATTTCTTTCCATATTTAATAATGGCAATCCCTTACTTTAAAGGTGATATTGATTATGGACGCTTTATTCAGGCAAGCTTTGCATTTGGAATGGTTGAAGGTTCGTTATTTTTCATTGTTAATCAAATCGAAGAACTTGCAAAATTTACTGCTGGTATTGGCAGATTAGAAGGATTCCAATCAAAAGTTGAATCTATTAGTCAAACCAACCCAAAAAGCAATCAAAACGTTATTTCAGATTACCCCTCAATTCTTATTAATAATGCTGACCTTTGCCCACCAGGATCAAATAAAACAATAATTAAAAATTTAAATTTGAGCATCGAAAATAATCAATCACTTTTGGTAGTAGGACCATCTGGATGCGGGAAAACATCTTTACTAAGAATGATTAGTGGATTATGGGAACCCGATCAGGGAGTAATTAAAAAACCAAAAATTGGGGAATTATTATTCATACCTCAAAAACCATATATGCTACTTGGTTCTTTAAGGGAACAATTATGTTATCCAACAGAAGTCAAGAAATTTAGTGATGAACATCTTACTTCTGTACTTCATGAAGTAAATTTAAAAACTTTAGTGGATCGGTATCCTAATCTTGATATCAAACAAGATTGGCCACGAATTCTTTCCTTAGGCGAGCAACAAAGATTAGCTTTTGCCAGACTCTTACTAAATTCTCCAAGATTTGCAGTGCTTGATGAAGCAACAAGTGCTTTAGATATTAATACTGAAAAAAAACTATATAGTTTACTTAAGGAAAGAGAACTTTCTCTTATAAGTGTTGGACATAGACCTAGCTTGAAAGATTTTCACGAGAATATTCTAGAATTAAATGGACAGGGAGACTGGAAATTATTGACGTCTGATAAGTATAATTTTAAGGATTAACAAAAAAAATGAATTCGAAAGAAGAACAAACTAACTCAGAAGTCACTAATTTAGAGAATGAGAGTTTTATAGAACAGCAGAAAGATCCAAATTATATCAATGAACAAATTGGAGATAACCAATTAGATGAAAAATCGATAGAAATTAAAGATGAATATAAATTTGGATGGAGTAGTTATTCTGAAAAAACTAACGGAAGATTTGCAATGATTGGCTTTCTTTCAATAATATTAATTGAACTATTGAGTAAACAATCGTTTTTAAAATGGGCAGGAATCCTATAATTAATCATCAAATCTAGAACTGTTATCTCTAGGTTTTTTCTTGTTTGTTCCAACGTTATATCTACTATTTTGATTTTTTGAACTTGATCTAGCTGAAGAGCTTGCTCTACGACTCTCACTTGATTTTTTGGCTTGATTAGCTTCTTTAAATGAAGCATCTTCTACTTGAGCAGTTGAAGTTTGCTGCCTAATAGGGGATCTAGTAGGTTTCTTTCTTAATGGAGAAGAATCAGCAGGAGAAGAGATATTATCTTGTCTAGAAACTCTACGATTCATTCTGGGTCTTGAGCCTGTTTTAACTTCATCGCGAGATAAATTTCTTCTTTCACCAAAGTTATTTGTTTTTGGTTGTTTCCTATTTCTATCTTCAGAAGTCTGTCTTCTCCTTCTTAAAGGCTCATCATTTTCAAACTGACTTATTTCCCTTGCGGATGGCCTACTTCTACTTGCTGCAGCAGAGGGTATAGCTCTTGAAACATTCCTCCTACGAGATCTCCCCTCCGTAAAGTCTTCTTCAAATTCATCTTCTTGAGGTTTAAATCTTCTAGATGGTCTTTCCGATTCTTCAAACCTATCATAATCATCATTAAATCGACCTCTAGAATTCCTTGGAACATCAGAAATAGGATCATCATCAAAATAAGATGACCTTCTAGCTTGATCAGTAGCAACTCCCCTCAATCGCACACTTTCATATGCGAAAAAAACTGTAGTTCCTGCTAATAAAAACTGACCAAACTGAAGGATAGGATCTAACCTCCAGCCTTGAAAAAATAATATTCCTCCGCACAAAAGTCCAATTGCTGCGAAGAAAACATCATAATCCCGCGCCAAGGCAGGCTTAAAGGACCTCAAAAAATAAAGGCCTCCTCCACATACCGCGAGAACTATACCAACAATACTTGCCCAATTGAGACTAGCATTGACCACATTCTTTCTCCAAAAATTTATTTTTTAAAGGGTTACTTATATCCCCTATATATAGTGTACTTAAAACTTTTACAAAAACTAGCGTCTTCCAGCAGAAGTACGATCGAGGGAATCTTTCTGGCTGACAAAAATCAAAAATGCAGTGGCTGGAATAACGATAAGTAAGGCAGCAGCAATAAAACTACCAATCATTCCCACTGCGGAATTATTTGCAACTTCAGCAGAGAAATCTGCGGCTAGTAATAAATTTGAGATTTGAAACACTTTTTAAATATTAAATTCTCAATTTATAATACGAATTAAATACGTTTCAATGGGTTATTTATTAAGATGAATTAAATAATTGTGATTTCCTTGCTTGTAAACTCTCTTCAAATTTTAGATATTAGTTTAGGAATTTCTCTTTCATATCTAACTATAGTTTTTCTAATAAGATTAATACTTACTTGGTACCCAAAAATTGATTTAAGTAAAGGTTTATGGTTAATAGTTTCAATACCATCAAGCTATATTCTTAATTTAACAAGAAAACTAATCCCTCCTATTGGAGGCGTTGATGTTGGACCCGTAATTTGGATCGGAATTATAAGCTTTTTAAGAGAAATATTAGTCGGTCAGCAAGGGCTTATAAAACTTGCATTGCATACACATATTTCATAGAAATCTTTTAATTATTTCTCAGTAATTTGGCAATAATTCTTCTTCTACATATTTAGTATGTATTTTACCCTGCTTAAATTTAGTTTTATTCAGTAAAGTCAGATGAAAGTTAATTGTTGTAGGAATACCAGTTACTGCACATTCATTTAAAGCCCTATTCATACGTTTAATTGCAGTATTACGATCCTTTCCCCAGACTATTAATTTACCAATTAATGAGTCATAGAAAGGAGGGATTTCATAACCTGTATAGACATGACTATCCACCCTTACACCAGGGCCACCTGGAGGAAGCCACCCAGTTATTTTTCCGGGTGATGGTCGGAAATTGTGAGAAGGATCTTCAGCATTTATTCTACATTCAATGGCATGACCGTTTAAATGTATATCATCCTGATTAAATTCCAAGTTTGCTCCGCTTGCAATTTTAATTTGCTCAGCTATTAAATCAACTCCTGTAACCATTTCAGTAACAGGATGTTCAACTTGAATCCTAGTATTCATCTCCATAAAATAAAAATTATCTTCATCATCAACTAAAAATTCAACTGTACCCGCCCCTTCGTAGCCGATACTTTTTGCAGCAGCAATAGCTGCGTTCCCCATTTTTTTTCTTAGCTCAGTATTAATTGCAGGACTAGGAGACTCCTCTAGTAACTTCTGATGTCTTCTTTGAACTGAACAATCTCGCTCTCCTAAATGAACAACATTACCCGACCTGTCGGCCAAAATTTGAATTTCTACATGTCTTGGCTTCTTTATAAATTTCTCCATATATAAACCATCATTACCAAAAGCTGCTTCTGCTTCGCCTTGAGCTGCTTTAAACATTTTTTCGAGATTATCAGAGTTTTCAACCAACCTCATACCTCTTCCACCTCCTCCAGCAGTCGCTTTAATAATTACCGGATATCCAATATCATCTGCCAATTTAAATGCCTCTTCAGCATTTGATAACAAGCCTTTACTACCTGGTACTGTTGGAACTCCAACTGCTTCCATAGTTTCTTTAGCCGTAGACTTATCTCCCATAGATCTAATTGCTTTAGGAGATGGGCCAATAAAAACTATGCCATGATCATTACACATCTCTGCAAATTTATCATTTTCAGCAAGAAATCCATAACCAGGATGAATAGCATCAACTCCTCTCGATGTAGCAGCAGCAAGTATATTTGGAATATTTAAATAACTCTTATTACTTAAGGAATCTCCAACACAAACCGCTTCATCAGCAAGCTGAACATGCAATGCTTTTTTATCTACAGTGCTAAAAACTGCAACAGTTGCAATACCTAGTTCTCTACAACTTCTTACAATTCGCAAAGCTATTTCTCCACGATTAGCAATTAAAACTTTTTCAACCATTATGAAAATTAAATTGAAGAAATGAAAATGACTTTAAATAAAAAATTATTTACCAAAGTAATTAACAAAATTTTTAGTGATTAGAGGACATTTTTACAATACAACCTAGAACGTTATATATGTATAAATATTTTTTTTATGCAATAGAAAAATTACTCATCATATTCAAAATGCTCTTCTAGAGCTACATGCTTATTTCAGCCAATAATGTATTATATTTTAAAGGTTTAGGTATCCAATGGTTGCTGAGAACCCCTTGCGGACGTGGCGGAATTGGTAGACGCGCACGTCTAAGGAGCGTGTGGCTTCGGCCTTGCGAGTTCAAGTCTCGCCGTCCGCATTTAATGTATTCTGGTTTAACTGCAATGAAAAAAAAATCAGTTGCAGTAGTTATAGTTTCCAATGGTCCTGGTGAATTAGCTACATGGGTAAATCCTGTAGTGAATGAACTTTACAAAATAAATAAATCACTATGTGATGACGATAAACACGATTTCAATCTAAGGTTAGTCCTTGTTCCTTGCCCAAATGCCACTGGTAAAGAATTTTTAGTTGCAAATTCATGGAATCAATTCGAATTAATTACAAAATCCAAAAGTTTTTGGAAATTATTAATAAATCCACATTCTTTTGCGGATTGGCCCAAAAAAGGGGTAGTTATTTTCCTTGGTGGGGATCAATTTTGGAGCATTTTACTAGCTAAAAGATTAGGTTATTTAAATATCACATATGCTGAATGGGTTTCGCGATGGCCTAAATGGACCGACGAAATTGCTGCCATGAATTTAAAAGTAAAAGAGTTAATACCAAAAAGATATAAATATAAATGTAAAGTCATTGGCGATTTGATGGCAGATATCAAACTGAATAGCGAAATATCATTAAGAAATAAAGAAAAACAATTCATTGCATTGTTGCCTGGTTCTAAGAAAGCAAAGCTTTCTGTTGGAATTCCTTTCTTCTTAGAAGTTGCAGATCGTATCTCTGAAGAAAATCAAAATATAAATTTTATAATTCCCATTGCACCAACTACTGATAAAAGTGAATATTTATATTATCAAAGCGACAAAAATCCAATTGCTAAATATTACTCATCAAAAATCAAAACAATTAAAAACATCAAATCCTCTCGTTTTGATTATGTAATTGAAACATCAAACAATACAAAGATTTATCTAATCAAGAAACATCCTTGCTATGAAATATTAAAAGAATGTGATCTTGCAATTACAACTGTAGGAGCAAATACTGCAGAATTAGCAGCAATAAGTCTTCCAATGTTAGTTGTTCTGCCAACTCAACATTTAAATATGATGAATGCCTGGGATGGTATTTTTGGAGTAATTGGAAAAATTTCATTCATAAATAGATTCCTAACTTTTATAATTAAAAATTTATATTTAAAAAAAAAGAAGTTTTTTGCTTGGCCAAATATTAAAGCTAAAAGAATGATTGTCCCGGAAAGGATAGGTAATATTTCGCCAATAAAAATTGCAAGAGAAGTATTATTTCTTATTAAAAATAGAGATCAGTTAAAAAGTATTAGGGATAATCTACACAAAGAAAGAGGCGATAAAGGTGCTGCAAAAAAACTTGCCTCTATAATTGTTAATTCAATAAAAAAACTTTAACAATTACCAGGGATCATCAATTTCAAACTTTTCTGATTTTTTATTATCTTGAACTAAATTTTGTTCGTTTAGTGGTTCAATATCTAAAGTTTCAGTTGCATTTTGAATTGGTCTTTTCGAAGCGAAATTAGAAGTTGATTGTTTTTTTTGCTTTAAATCAATATTGTTTTTTTCATCTATTTGATTAACAATATTTTGATTCTGGATCTGATCAGAATCATCATTATCCATGTATAGCTTTTTTCTATTATTTAGTTCTTCTTCAGAACCCTTTATTTCAACATATTCAAGTTCATCTTCATAATCATCTTCATAATCATCTTCATAATCATCTTGTTCAACAACTTCTTCATATTCCTCGACCAAATTGTTTTGCTGTTCTGATTCAGAACCTGAAAGTAACTGATTTTCAACAGGTACAAGATTTGCTGAGTATCCATTGACTTCCCTTTCATTCCATGAAGAACCCCCGACTCCAAGTTTCTCAAGTAGTCCACTACTTAGTTGCTTCAGTTTTTCTTCCGCGCCTTCATAAACAATAATCCTATCAGTACCACTACTTACAATTTCCTCAACAGGTATTTCCCAAGTACTTAAAACTCCCTCGCCTAAAAGCGGCACACCAACAGCACCCATAACAAGAGATATCAAATCCCCAGTCTCAATATCAAAAGAAAAGCCAAGAACTCTTCCCAGAAGTTGTCCAGATTCTGTAATCACTTGACAATTAATTACCTTCCCATACCTTTCTGGAGAAAAACTTTCACTCAAAGAATCTAGGGAGTCAACTAATATGACATCTCCAACTTGCTTAATACTTTCTAAAGGCATCCATTTTGGCAAACCTGGTAAAAATCTTGTAAGTGGATTATCTCTTAGTCCCAAAGCGACCACCTCTCTTCTATCAATATCAACAACAACTTCGCCAACTACGCCTAGCCGTCTTCCAGTATCAGTAGTTATCACTTGTGTTCCCATTAATTCTGACCTTAACCATAAACGTTCACTAGGAACCGAGTTAGGGAGATTCTTATTAGCAGATGTGTTAGACAAGCTCATAAATTTCTTTTTATCATTCTGACGTATAAATTTAAAAAAGTGTGTTTATGCAGCATTTGGTAACCCAAGAACTTGAGTATTAGCACCTCTTGCTTGCGCAACCCCAATTGTTCGTTCAGATGCACTAATCATAGGCCTTCTATGACTTACGACTATAAATTGAGCATTTGATGACTGATTTGATATCAGTTTTGACAACCTTTCAACATTAATACCATCTAAAAAACTATCAACCTCGTCTAATGCATAAAAAGGTGAAGGCTTATACTTTTGCAAAGCAAATAAAAAACTTAAAGCAGTTAACGATTTTTCACCACCTGACATAGACGCTAATCTTCTGACATTTTTCCCCTTGGGATGAGCCACTAAAGTTAATCCTCCTTCTAAAGGAGAATTAGGATTTTCAAGTTGAAGAAATCCATCTCCATCAGATAAATTTGCAAAAATTTCTCTAAAATGTCTATCAACTTCTGTAAATGCTTGCATAAAAGCTTCTTGGCGCATCGTAGATACAGTTTCTATTCTCAGCAATAATTCAGATCTTTCATTAGATAGAATTTCTAATTTTTCTCGCAAACCATTTAATCTCTCAATTAATTCTTCTAGTTCATCAAGAGCTAACATATTGACAGGTTCTAAGCTTTCCAGTTTTGCATTTATAATCGAAATTTCTGATTGCAAAGATTCAAGACTCCTCACTTCATATTCTCCAAACTCCGGGGAAGGATTAGGTAGATCTTTTTTATAATTTTCTAATTTTATTTTCTCGCTCCTTATCTCTTCTTTAAGGGAATGCATATCCCTTTCAAGATATTCAAGCTTTAACAGATAGTTATTATATTCTTGCCTTTTATTTGAAATTGAAGAGTTTAATTCATCTCTTTTCCTTCTCAATAAACCTAAATTCTTCTCAAGATAATTTTTTTGATTATCGAGATCTGAAAGCTCTTTTTTAAATTGATCCTTTTTTTCTATCCATTCACTATGAGCAATTGCGAGTTGTTTAATAGATTCCTGCAAGTTTTTTTCTTGTAGTAAAGTAATTTTTAATGAATTATTGATACGCTCTTTATTTAAAGCAAATTGATTCTTTTTATCTAGTAATGTATTTCTCTCTTTAATAAGTAATTCAAGTTTTTTATCAAGATTATTAAAATCGTCATTAAAAGCAATTAATGATGATTTTTGATTTTTTTCATAATTTGCCTTTTGAGTGGTTTGTAGTTGATCAAACTTATCGTGATAAGGCTTCAATTGATTTTTTAAATGACCTAACTCGTTAACTAATAAATTATTTGCAGTATCAAGTTTATTTACTCTCGATTTACAATCCTCAATTCTTTGCGAGACAGCTTTAAGAGAATCTTGATTAACTTCAATTTCTTTATTAAATGAGGCACAATCCTCAATTATTTGACTGCGGTTAGAATTTAATATACTAAGTCTATTATTTTTTAGTATCAAATCATTATTTGACTCTTTTAAAGCTTCTTCGATAACTAATAATCTTTCTTTTATAGGACTGGAATCATCATTATCATTATTAATTCCAAACCTATAAGCCAAATCTTTATTTAACTTACTGCCTCCTGTAATAGCACCACTTGCTTCTAATAATTCACCACTTAAGGTAACTAACCTATTTTTTTGTGTAGATAACCTAGCTGAGGATAAGTCTGAAAAAACCAAAGTATCTCCAAAAACATATCGAAAAACATCTGAATAAACTTCATCAAAAGTAATTAGATTAATAGCTTTATCAATAAATCCATTCTCCCTGTTATTTTCAAATCTTGAAATTGCATAATTCTTTTTTTGACTTTTAATTCTATTTAAAGGTAAAAAAGTTAATCTTCCCGCTTTCTTCTTTTTAAGAATTTCAATTGCTTTTGCAGCAATATGATCATTATCAACAACAATTTGTCCTAACCTATTTCCGGCAGCAATTTCTAATGCATATCTATTTTTCTCACTGACCTCTCCAAGTTGAGCAACATAACCATGTATACCCTCTAACCCTGCCTCTAAGAGAATTCTGAGAGCATATGAACCTCTAGATTCGTTTAAAGCTTCCTTCCTGCTTTCAAATCTAGATAAATCCTTTTCAAGCCTTAATTGCTCGTTATTTAGCCTTGATTTAGTTTTAATTAATAAATCGATTTCATTTTTTAAAGAATTAATTTCTGCGCTATTAACTGCCAAGTTATTATTCTTTGTATCGGATGTCTCTTTTTTTCTTTGATTTCCCTGAAAAAGTTTCTGCTTTTCTAAGTCTAAGGATTCGATCTGTGCCAATATCTCATCTTTTTGAATATTATTTTGAATAGTTTCTTCTTCAATTTTCCTTTTTTTTATTTCCAAAGGATTAATTTGATTTTTTATACTTTCAAGCTCAGCATTTAATTTGATACTTTGTTTTGAGAATTCTCCAGATTCTCCAGCCGCATCAGAAAGTTTTTTTCTTGATAGTTTGTGTTTTAAAGTAAGATCGTCAATTTGCAAGTTCAATTGATTTAAAAAATTATCATCGAAATTTTCTTGTCTCATCTTTTCTGACTCGATATTCCTCTTAGAAATTGAAATTTCATCTCTCTGCTTTTGTAATTTAATACCTTCTTCTTTATTCAGACTTGATATCCTATCAAGTTCTCTCAAGCTAGAATTAATACTTCCAATATCAGAATTAACTTTTATCAATTTATCCTCTCCTTTCTCCTTAAGCTCATCAACAAGTATTTTCAAAGCATCTTCTAAAACTGAAATTTCTTTACTAATAGATTCTTTTTCTTTATTAAACAAGATTTTATTTTTTTCAATTTCACTTTCTTTTTTTTCTATAGATTCAACATGCTTAACTTGTTTTTCAAAAATAAGAACTTTCTCTAATTCTATTATTTGTAATAGTTTTGCCTTTAACTCTTTATATCGCTTTGCTTTTTCACATTCTTTTTCAAGCTTATTTTTACTAGATTGCAATTCATTTTCTAAAATTTCACATCTTTCTTGTCTTTCAAAAACGTCATTTAATTTTGCATTAGTTTGTTCTATTCTTGTATCAAAAAGTGCGACTCCTGCTAATTCATCAATAAGATTTCTCCTCTCCTTATTATTCATTGATACTATTCTTGTTACATCACCCTGCATAACAACATTGCTACCCTCAGGATCAACACTAATATCTCTTAATATGCTCTGTATTTGTTGCAAAGTACATTGCTTGCCATCAGAAGTATACGTAGAAGCATAAGAGCCACCTGGCATAAGCCTTAATTTTCGAGAAACTACCCATTCTTTTTGACCTTTATTAAGGGCAATTTCTTCTTCTTCTAGTTCCAAGGGCGGAAGGTCCTCTCTGGGAGACCAATCTTGAATATTAAATTTTACTGATACAGTTGTTTCTGATGACTTACCCTCTTTAACTTTGGAGTTATTTATTAGATCTGGTAATCTTTCAGCCCTCATCCCTCTACTATTAGCTAGACCTAAACAGAATAAAATTCCATCTAAAATATTACTTTTCCCAGAACCGTTAGGGCCCGTGACCACTGTGAAGCCTTCTTCAAGAGGAATTTTTACATTTCCCCCAAAAGATTTAAAATTTTCAAACTCGACCTGATTGATATGTACCAATCTCAAGTCTCAATAGCTAAATAAGAATAACTAATTTGCAAAAATTCTCAATAGAAATATTACGTTTATTTATAAATGAATATTAATAATTTTTGCTCAATCTACAAGAATTAGCCGAAATTTCGAACAAACCAGAAAGAAGTTCACCATCCAAAATAAATCGATAATTTTCAGAGTCCAAGCCTGTAGAAACGTTTTTAAATATTCCATGATCAATTCTTTTTACAAAACCTCTATTATCAGAAAGTTCATGTTCTATCCTTGATAGCCATATAAGTCTATGATTTGGCTGCTTAGAAATTTCTATAGAAGCTTCATTTAATAAAGGTATTTTTAAAAATTTCCAAGTTAAACAATCTATTCCATTTTCAACAAGAAAATCATAATGAATATCTTTAGACTTAGAATTATAAACTTCATGTTCTAGCAAAACCCATTTATCCATTATTTAGTTGATAAATAAATTAAATCTTTTTGCAAAACAAAGTTTAGATAAAGATATTTTTTCTTAAAGATGGTCCCTTTTATTTAATTACCTGCATCAGGAACAAATCTTAAAGCGATGAATAGCAAACTTCCAGCTCCAGCAATAGCTGCAGCTACTAATCCAAAATCTGTAGGGATTGTGCGAGATGCAAAAATTAATGATGCAAATGTAATATCCATGATGAAATTTAAACTCATTTAATAATTCCAGTAATAGCTTAACAAAAGCTTCTTGCAGAACAGAGTAGATAAATAAAATGTAAATAAACTTTTATATGTTTTTATTCTATATAAATCTCACAATTATTTAGATAAGGGTTCCAAATTAAGAAAATGGGTCTAATCTTAAAATAAACAAGTTTGAATAATGGAGACTTACCATCCTCCCAAAGAAGTAGAAGATAAAGAAGATAACTCTAATCTTCCTGAAAGAGAGGTTCTCTCGGAAAAATGGTTACTCGAAAAAATTGACAGTTTAATACCTTTAATAAAAGAAAAATGGCCTAACATTGCACAACAAACCCTTGAAGCCACAAAAGGGAGTATTGACGATTTAGTTGAAGTAATAGCAAGCCATAGTGGAACCTCAGCAATTAGAATAAAAAGCCAACTATTTGAAATAATTGATTCAATAAGAGAAAACAATTGGGAAATATCAGAAAAAATTGAGCCTATAGAAAGTCAATTAGAAGAATTATTAGAAGAACTTAACGATACACTTAGACCAAAAATAGAAAGTCCTATAAGAAAAAAACCATTATTATCTATTGCTATTGCGGCTGGTATTGGTTTACTAATAGGAACGCTCCTAAACAGTGGTAGAAAATAATATGGAAAAACCAAAAAATAAAAACTTTGCAAATACCGCCTCTAGAATTTCAGCGATTGCAAGTTCAGTTATGGATTTGCATGTAAGAATAGCTCTTCAAGAAGTAGATAGAGAAAAAAGAAGATTAATTAGTGGTGGAATATTTTTGGCAGTTGGCAGCACATTATTATTATTAGTACTAATTTGCATCCATATTATTTTCTACCTTTTTCTAACAAAATATAATAACTGGAATATTGAATATAATTTATTACTCATAATATTTATCGATTTAGTTCTTGCAGGCTTAAGTTTAAAACTTGGAGGAAAATTAGCCAAAGGACCATATCTCCCTCAAACATTAGAGGGTTTAGGCAAAACAACAAAAGCCGTTTTAGGCAAAAAATAAATTACCTTATTAAATACTTTATCCATCTACAATCTATTCCCCCATTACTGACAGGAATTTTCAATGAAGATTTCATTTTCAAATATTTTGTTAGTTTTGGATTTCCACTTAGGAGCCAAAATTCCCAACCTGACAAATTATTCTTTAGGAAAATTCCCATTTGTTCATATAAATAAATCAATTCATTTTCATCGCCTAATTTTTTGCCGTATGGAGGATTACATATGATTATCCCAGGTGCGCAACTTAATTGGAGTGCTAAAAAATCATTATTTATAAGCTCAATATAATTTTCTAGTCCAGCTAATGATATGTTTATATTCGCCTGCTCAAAAACCTTTTTATTAATTTCACATCCTATTATTGTTGGCAATTTTTCATAATTAATAATCTTATTTTTTGCCTTATTTTTTTCATTAAGATAAATATCTTTCCTAAAGTCCAACCAATTCTCAAAAAGATATACTTGATCAATATTTATGGGAACTCCAAGGTATTGGTTGACTGCCTCAATTAAAAAAGTTCCCGAGCCGCACATAAAATCTATTAATGGAACTTTGCCATTCCATTGAGTCATATTTATCAATCCAGAAGCTAAATTTTCTTTTAATGGAGCATTTCCAATTGCGGGTCTGTAGCCTCTTTTATGTAAGCTTTCAACGCTGCTTTGAAGACTGAGAATTGCTTTATTATTATTTAAATGCAGATGAATTATAAAATCAGGATTAGCTAGAGAAATATTTGATCTTTTATTCCAAACTGCCTTTTGCAAATCAGTTATAGAATTTTTTACTTCAAGAGCAGTGAAATGAGTATGACTTAAAGAAGATGTTCTCCCAGTCACTTGAACATTAAACGTTTTATCAAAGTGCAACCAATTTAACCAATCAAATGAATCTCTAACCCCCGCATATAAAGATTGCTTGTCATAGCAATTAAAACTTGCAATTTCTCTATAAAAACGAAAAGCTAATCTGGAATAGAAATGAACTCTATAAAAAGTTTCAAAATCACATTCAAAATTAATAAATCTTTTATAAGTATTAATATTAAAGCCGCCTAAATTTGAAATTTCTTGTGCTAAAGATTTCTCAAGTCCCTCCGGAGATGATGCCACTACATTCATATACGATAAAACTTAGTAAAAACACTATTCAATAACCATTTTGCCTGTCAGAATATAAATGTCCAATTGGACTAGGTGATCTCAACCGATGTTTCGGACAGCGGTTCGATTCCGCTCAACTCCACTATTTGGGGTTGTAATGGTTTCGACGGGACATAAGGAAGGTGACTGAAGCCGGCTCGGTTAGAGCAAAAACACAAATGCTAACAAAATCGTTAGTTTCTCCCGTCAAACAGCACCAGTTGCTGCTTGATCCTAAAGGAGATGGGGTTATATCAGCCTTATCAACCAAATGATACATGGAGTCTGGAAGGACTCCACTTTTTTAAATAACTAAGAAGTTGTAGTAGATAATTTATGAGTGTGTAAATATTGCTGCAATTACTTGTATTAAAAAGAATTTTTTTAATTTTATAAGTATAAATACTGAGAAGATAAGTTTTAAATTAATTTATCTTATTAAGAAATCCAATCTTGCAAAATGGAATCTAATAAAAAACTAAATGACTTGATAATAAATCTCAAACCAAAAGTTATTAGGTTCACTGGTGAAAAATTTCCCAATGAACTATGGAATAGTGGTTGTCAAAACAAAAAAAATAAGGAAATATCTAGCAAAAAATTTAATTAATTACTCGAAAAAGGATTTTTCGGCATTTTTTTTAAACATTTTTTTGAAACTTCCTGAAGTACTTTAAATTCATTTTTTTTTAAATTCCACTTGAATACATTCGATACATCTATAACTTGAGATTTTTTTCGCATTCCAACGAGCGGAATAGCTCCTTGATAACAACACCAATTAATTGCTACTTGCGCTTGAGAAACTGATCTTTGATTTGCAATTTTTTTTAAACACCTCCGCAATTCATATGTTGGTTTTTTATATTTTTCAAATAATGCATTGCGAATAAAACTTTTTTCTTTATTTTGTTCTTTATCCGGATCAATACAAAGTATTCCAAAGGACAAAGGACTATAAGCAAAGAAATCAATATTATTTTCGTCGCAAATTTTTTTTACCTGATATTGTTTTCCTAAATCAGGAGCAAGCAAAGAAAACTGGATTTGAACACTCTTTACGCTCTGATCTCTTTTTGCTAAGAAATTAATTAATTTCATCAATCTTTTAGGGCCTATATTTGATAAGCCTATTTGAAATTCAAAGCCTTCATCTTTTAAATCACAAAGATTATTCAACAGCCCTAATTCCTGCCAAGGATTGTATTTTGCAGTTGACCAATGTAATTGCACTATATCTAATTTGTTATTAAGTCTTTCTAAACTTTTCAAAAAAGGTTTATTAAAACCTCCGTTACCTATTCTCCAGGGATAAGGTGCAAGTTTGGTTGCTACTTGAATTCTTTTTTTCTTTGCTGAAGGAGTATTTAGTAAAAATTTTCCTATCAATAATTCACTTCTACCCTGAAGATTCCCAGTACCGTAAGAATCTGCAGTATCAATTAGATCGAAACCTCTTCGTAACGCTTCATTATATGTCTCACGTAAATCATCGTCATTTGTAGATTGGTAATTCCAGAAAAGCTTATTCCCCCAAGACCACGTACCTAATCCAATTCTTTTCTTCACTAGCCAACTTAAATAAGGAACTTTTTAAGGTTATCTAAAAATATTAACTTCTTTAAAATATTTCAAAAAATAAGTTTTAAAGCATTAACAATCAATTTCTCTTGACATTAAGAAATTATTCTCCAAAGTAAGAGAAATAAAAATAAAAAATTGTTCATTACAGTTTGCGGACAAAAAGGGGGGGTAGCCAAGACCTGTACAAGTATTCACCTTGCTAGTGTTTGGCATTCTCAAGGTAAAAAAGTTTGCATTGTCGATGCCGACAAGAATAGATCTGCTTTAGCATACGCATCAAGAGGCAATCTTCCATTTCCAGTTTTCCCCGTTAGTTCAGCTGCTAAAGCATCAAGATCATCAGAAATTGTAATAACTGATGGCCAGGCCAGTAGTGATCAAGAAGAACTTAAACACTTAGCGTATGGTTCAGATTTAGTTATCTTACCTACAACTGCAAAAGCAAGATCAGTAGAATTAACTGTTGAACTCGCTAATTTATTAAGCAACTTAAAAGTTAACCATGCTGTAGTAATAGTAAAAGTTGATTTTAGACAGCAAAAAGCAGCGCAACAAGCCAAAGCAGCTCTAGAAAATTTTGGTTTATATGTTTTTGATACATTTATACCCTTACTTTCAGCATTTGATAAAGCAGAAGCCACGGGTAATGCTGTATTTGAAGCTGTAGACGATTTAGGTAGATCAGATCCTCGTCGAATGACGGGCTGGTCTGCTTATTGTTCAATTGCCTCACAAATTCCATGCCTGATTTCGAAGCCCTCATCCGACACCAACAACTTAAACAACCAACAACCAATCAGCGCTTAAAAGTAGTTGATTCTCCTAATTTTGAAGAAGAAAAAAACGAAGAAGCAATAATTAGACAATCTGGTTTATTAGTTAATTTTTTTGGAGGTTTTATAGGCTCTGTAATTGGAACTTTAACAATACTGTTTCTATATATGAATGAATATCTACCATTAGATTTACTAAAACTTAAGTAGTATATTCGCTATTTATTTCAACATATTTTTTAGAAAGATCGCACCCCCAAGCTGTGCCTTTCGATTCGCCAGAATTTAGATTAATCGTAATTTTTACAATATCATCTACTAGATATCTACCTTTCATTCTGGACTTAATATAATCTGTAACTTTTTGTGGATCATATTTATTTAATTTGCCATTTTCCAAAATCTGAGCGTTTCCTATACACAAATCAAAGTCATTTAAATTAAATTTAACTCCAGAATTACCTGCAGCAGAAATGATTCGTCCCCAATTCGGATCACAACCATGTATCGCAGTTTTTACCAAGGCAGAATTACAAATAGATTTCGCGAGCATAATTGCATCATCTGTATTTTTTGCTCCTTGAACCAAAACTTCTAATAAACAATTTGCTCCCTCTCCATCCCTTGCAATATTTTTTGCCAAGTTCTGACATACAATATCAATCCCTTGTTGGATAATTGGAAAAAAGCTTTTTTCAATTTTCTCTCCTGCATTTATTCCAACAAAAGAATCATTTGTACTTGTCTCTCCATCGACTGATATTGCATTAAAAGATTTTTGAACCGCAATAGCAATCATTTTGTCCCATTCTTCTTTTTGAATACCAACATCACAGGTTAGAAAAGCAAGCATTGTAGCCATGTTGGGGTAAATCATTCCTGAACCTTTTGCAAATCCTGCTATTTTTATTTTTCTACCTTGAATAATCGTCTCTATAGACACTTTTTTCAAAGTCAAATCAGTAGTTAAAATTGCTTCTGCTGCATTTTCAAAATTATTATCCTTTAAATCACTAACTAAATTCGGCAAATTTTTTACTAAATCATTTATTTTTATTGGAACGCCAATTACACCAGTTGAGCACATTAAAACTTCTTCTTCCTTTATTCCTAAAAGTTCCGCAATCTTTCCTGTAGCAATCTGAAAATGTTGAATGCCAAGATTTCCTGTACAGGCATTTGCTTGACCAGAATTAATTAGTATTGCTCTTGCAAAACCTGAAGTTGTTTTAATCCTTTCCTCACAAATATCCACACAAGAAGCTCGAACTATTGATTGGGTAAACATCCCACTAAAAATACTGCCTTCTGGAGCGAGTATTAGTGCTAAATCTTTTTTATTAGAAGCTTTTAAACCAGCAGATATTCCAGCAAAAAGAAACCCCTTGGGTGTTACCTTACTGTCATCAACAAACGACCAATTGGAATCTAACTGGCTCAAACTTTTTGGTATTTTAATTCATACTAACTACTCTTTAATACTAAAGAAACTAAGTAATTAGATTATTATTAATTATATGGATATTCTTCAAAAATTAAAAAACAACCAACGAAGGATTGGTTTAACAGGAGGTATTGCAAGTGGGAAGACAACCATAACTAATTACATAAGAAAACATAAAAACATACCAATATTAGATGCAGATCATTTTTCAAAAGAATTAATCAAACCAAACACATATGGATATAAGAAAATTTTAGATTATTTTGGAAATAAAATTATTGATAATAAAAGCAATTCAGAAAGGGAAATAAACAGAAAACTTTTAAGGAAAATTATTTTTAAACATTCAGCAAGCAAGGAATGGATTGAAAAACTACTTCACCCCTTAATTAAAGAAAGAATGATAGAAGAATGCAGTCAATACAGAAATAATCAAACTATAGTATTGGTTATTCCATTATTGTTTGAAGCAAAATTTGAAGATATTTGCACTGAAATATGGTTGGTTAAATGTCCTAAAGAAATACAAAAAAACAGACTTATCACAAGAGATAAAATTAGCGAAAAAGAAGCATATGAATTGATAAATTTTCAATTAAGTTTTGAAGAAAAAAGAAAATTCTCAGATATTATTTTAGAGAATTCAGATGATCAAAATAAATGGATCAATACGATAAAAGAGCTTCTTTAAGCTTTAGCTATTTAATTTTTCCATAAGAAGTTTATTTGCAAGTTTAGGGTCAGCTTTGCCTTTTGTTCTTTTCATAAGTTGACCAACAAAAAAACCAAGTAACTTGGTTTTACCATTTTTAAATGCTTGAACTTCATTTGGATGTTCATTTATAAGTTCATCAATTATTGGTGAAATACTTGAAGAATCAGATATCATTGCCAACCCTTTTTCTTCAACTAATTTTTTCGGGGAAATATTTTTTTGAATAAGTTCAGGTAAAATTTCTTTTGCAATTTTTCCACTAATTATATTGTTTGAAATCATGTTGATCATTTCAGCAAGATTTTCAGGACTAAGCTTTAATTCACTAAAACTTAGTTTGTTTGATTTTAAATAGCCTACAATATCACTTGTTATCCAATTTGAAGCTAGTTTAGCCTCAGCACCATTTGCTACTGTTTGTTCAAAAAAGTTTGCCATGCTTATTTCATCAGAAATTACCCTCGCATCATATGCAGACAACCCAAATTGACTTACGTATTTATATCTTTTCTTTGAAGGTAATTCTGGTAGTTCTTTAAACCATATTTCTTGTTGGGCTTTTGTTATTTCAATTGGACCTAAGTCAGGATCAGGAAAATATCTATAGTCACTGCTACCTTCTTTTAATCTCATACTTTTCGTTAATTGCTTAGCTTCATCCCATAACCTTGTTTCTTGGAAAATTTTTCCTCCATTTTCATAAACTTCTATTTGTCTGGCTATTTCATAATCACAAGCCTTTTGAATTGCAGAAAATGAATTCATATTTTTTATTTCCACTTTGGTACCAAAAGGAGCATTAGGTCCTTTTCTAACTGAAATATTGACATCGCAGCGTAATGAACCCTCTTGCATATTTCCGTCTGATACCCCTAGATATCTAACTGTTCTTCTAATCTCTGAAGCATATTCAGATGCCTCTTTACCTGATCTAATATCTGGTTTACTCACAATCTCACAAAGTGCTATTCCGGCACGATTATAATCAACTAAAGAATATTTAGAGCCAGCTAATCTATCACTTCCTGAATGGACTAGTTTTCCGGCGTCTTCTTCCATATGTAGCCTTTCTATACCAATTTTTTTGTTATAAGGTTCTTTATCCTTTTCAATTATTTCAACCTCTAACCAACCATTTTCAGCTAGTGGCTCATCAAATTGTGAAATTTGATAATTTTTAGGAAGATCAGGATAAAAATATTGTTTTCTATCAAATTTACAATGTTCTGAAACGTTTAAATTTAATGCTAACGAAGTTTTTACAGCATACTCAAGAACAGTCTCATTCAGAACTGGAAGAGTTCCTGGTAACCCACAAACTACAGGATCTATATGGGTATTAGGTGCATCACCAAAAGCTGTTGACGCAGATGTGAATATTTTACTTTTCGTATTAAGCTGTACATGAGTTTCCAAACCAATCACAGCTTCCCAAGATTCCAAATTTTTCATTATTAAAAGTCTCTTTATTAATATTATTGGATATAAAGGAAAAGAGGACCAAACACAAATAAAAATATTAATTTTTAAATGGCACAAGAAACCAAAAATTCAATATTAATCATTGGAGGTGGACTTTTAGGTTTATCTATTGCTTATGAATTTTCTAGAAATAACTTCAAAGTTTTAGTTTTAAGCAAAAACAGAAATGAATCAGCTGGATTTGTTGCTGCAGGAATGTTAGCTACTCATGCCGAAGGGCTCGAAGATGAATTACTAAAATTTGGCCAAGAAAGTCAAAATCTAATTCCAAAGTGGATACAAAGTATTGAACAAGATAGTAATATTAAGTGCGGTTTAA
>CACGER010000003.1 GCA_902572075.1 uncultured Prochlorococcus sp. | reverse complement strand
AAACATTAAATTGTCTAAAATCTCATAAGAATTAAAGAATAAAAATTAATATGCAATATTATTTAAATGATAAAAAATTAAATAAGATTGAAAAGCAAAAGGCGGAGAAAGATGGACTGAAAATTTTTGAAGAGTTAGATGATTATGCTCTTAAAGGGTGGGAAGAGATGGATGAAGTAGATTTGCAAATGCGCTTAAAGTGGTACGGCCTTTTTTGGAGACCAAAAACTCCTGGAAGATTTATGATGAGGCTTAGAGTTCCCAATGGAATTTTAAACTCTAATCAGTTGAGAGTAATCGCTTCGATAGTTGCTAGATACGGAGAAGACGGTTCTGCAGATATAACAACTAGGCAAAATATACAATTAAGGGGGGTTTTGATAAATGATCTACCAGATATTATTAAAAGACTTAGAGAGGTTGATATTACATCAGTTCAGTCTGGAATGGATAATCCAAGAAATGTTACTGGCAATCCACTAGCGGGAATTGATCCTGAAGAAATTATAGATACAAGAAAATATACTTCTGAATTAGAAAATTACTTAACAAATTCTGGTAATGGAAACCCCGAATTCTCGAATTTGCCGAGGAAGTGGAATACTGCAGTTGCAGGAGCAAAAGATAATTTTCTTCTACATAATGATCTTATCTTTCATCCTGTTTTTAAAAATGGAATATTAGGCTTTGGTGTCTGGGTAGGAGGAATATTGTCAGCAACTTTGAATGCTTATGCTCTACCTCTAGATGTCTGGGTAGAAGAAAAAGATATATGTAAAATAACCGGAATTATTTGTTCCCTTTGGCGAGATAATGGAGATAGATTTCTAAGAAATAAAGGAAGATTTAGATATTATTTGAACTCTATAGGTATAGAAAAATTTAGAGAACTTGTAGAAGAAAAATTTGGAACTTTGTCGAACGATCCGGGCTCAATTTTCAATGAAAAACAAAGAAGTTTATTTGGGATTAATAAACAAAAACAAAACAATCTTTACTTTGCTGGATTACATATTCCGGTAGGAAGATTATGTGTAGAAGACATACAAGAAATTGCAAGACTAAGTGAAAAATATGGACAAAGTGAAGTAAGATTAACCGAAGATCAAAATCTAATTATTGTTGGCCTGAAAGGTAACATTTTAGAAGAATTTGGTGATGAAGAAATTATTAATAAATTCAAATTAAATCCATCCCATTTTTCAGCGAGTACCGTTTCATGTACAGGGAGTAGTTATTGTAGCTTTGCTCTTGCTAATACCAAAGATATAGCAAGAAATATTTCTGAAAAATTAGATCGAGAACTTGTATTATCAGAAGAAGTTAAAATCCATTGGACAGGATGTCCAAATAATTGTGGACAAGCTCATATGGGTGGTATTGGCATGACCGGTACAAAGGTAAAAAAAGAGGGAGGTGGAACTGAGGATGGATATAATGTCAGTATTGGAGGAAGACAAGATCACCTGCAAACTTTAGGTGAAACCGAATTTAAAAAAGTTAGTAAACACGAAATTTATAATTTAATCAAAGAAATTTTAATCAACAAGTTTAATGCAAAGTTAAAAACTTAAAAATATATTAATGAGCAAAAGTGAATCTGAAATATTAGAAGTTTTAAATGGATTAGGTTCAAAAAAATTAGATCTTGATATTCTTTTTTCCTACTATTCATTGGAATTATCTTTTGAGATTCGTAAAGTTATTGCTGAAAAGATAGGTATGCAAGAAAGGAAAGGATATTTTTTACTTGAAAAGATGATAAAAAAATTTGGCCTTAAAGTTGAATTTATTGAGGCCCTTAAATTAACAAATGAAAAAGATGCAAAAGATCTTTTACTAAAAAATATTTATCAAAATAATAAGTTAAATATTCATATTGTTAATGCTTTAGAGCCCTGGGGAGGAGAAATCGAACATAAATTAATTAGAGAAATATTCAATATTTGCGAAATAGATTTTTGGATTGCAGGTCTTAATATTCTTCATTTCAAAGCTCATCAATTAACTGATCAAATATTATTATCTTTTATTGATCAAATAAAAATTTACGATGATTTCAAAATCAACTACAAGATAATCTCTATTTTAAAAAGAAGAGAAAGCGAAATAGTTTGTAAATTACTATATAAATATTCTTTAAATAAAGAATTAGAAATCGCTAAATATGCAATTTTTTCTTTAGGGAGCATTTGGAATGATAATAGTTTTGAACAATTATCAAAATTAGAAAATGAGATAAAAGATCCTTCTCTACTTAAATGCATAAAAAATCAAAAATTGATCTCAAATCAATTTCTAATAAATAAATAAACTAGAGAATTATTTTTTTAACTTATCAATGAGATTTATTAAATTACAAGGTTTTGTATTTTGATTAAGTTGATAAGAAATTATATCTTGCCAACCTGTCATAACAGCATTCTTAGATCCAGGCAAAACGAATAAAAACTTACCATTTGCAGACCCCGCAATACACCTACTTTGTAAAGTACTAGTTCCTATCTTTTTAAATGATAAAAATCTAAAAGTCTCCCCAAAACCATCAATCTCTTTATCTAATAAAGGTCTAATAGCTTCAGGAGTAACGTCCCTAGCTGTAATTCCTGTACCACCTGTAGTAATAATCACATTAATATTTGGATCTGAGATCCAATCGCTTATATATTTTCTAATTAAATAAATATCATCTTTGCAAATTATCTTATCAACGACATTGTGTCCTGATCTCTCAGTCTCATTAAGGAGATAATTTCCACTCTCATCATTTTTTGTGTTACGAGTATCAGAAACAGTAAGCAAAGCTATAGAAACCACTTAAAATTAAAACATTAGTTACTAGATCACTATAGATGGAAAGTGAAAAATCTAACAAAATTAAGGTGGTTTTATTATCTAGTATCGCTGAAGATCTAGGATGGAATGAAAAATTTCTTACAATTGAAGGGTCTCAAATGAAGGTTTTTTCTGTATGGAATTTAATTAATTCTAATTTACCGCAAGATAATATTATCGTTTCTATTAATAAAGAAATTACAGATATGGATGCGATTATTAATCCGAATGATGAGGTGGCATTTATGCCAATGTTTACCGGTGGATAATTTAAGAATAAAATTTAAAATCCTAGAAGAGACTTTTAATCCTTATAAAGAATTCGAACTTTGGGAAAAGGTAAATAAAAATTCAGCAAACTCATTTTTTATTGGGAGAGTAAGGCCCTTTGATCAATTTGGAAATGATTTAAAGAAACTAGAAATTGTTCATTATAAAGGAATGACCGAAAATTATATTAAAAAATATTTAATGAAAATTTCTGAAAAACAGGATGATTTATGTATTTTTCTCTTGCACAGGATAGGTTTCATTTACCCTAACGAGCCTATTATTTTAATAGCAGTAAGTGCTAATCATAGAGGCATTGCAAATAAATATCTCCAAGAAATACTTGAATTTACAAAATACAATGTTCCTTTTTGGAAAAAAGAATGGACTTTCAAAGGATGCTCATGGGTAAAAAAGAATACTGACTTAGGCTTTGAATTATAAAAAATTATTTTTTAAAAGTTGTGCCCATAATAAATTTCCTTTTTGACAAAAATCAATTTCAGAGGGAATCTCTATTAATAAATCTGAATTAGATATTGAACTAATCTTTGATGAGGATTGTTCTTCAGAAATATCTGCAATTAATTCACCTTCTTCATTAACGATAAGTTTTCCTCTAAGCAATTCAGGTCTCCCTTTTCTTCTTTTCAAATCAGAATTCAGCTTAACCTTAATCCTAAGAGGGAATTCAATATTAGTAATTCCTTCAAGTTTCTGAAGTGCGGGCCAAACAAGTTGGATAAAAGTAATAGCTGCTGAAACGGGATTTCCAGGTAATCCAAAATAAGGAATTTTTTTGTTTATCAATCCAAAAGCAAAGGGTTTTCCTGGCTTTAAAAATAGTTTCCAAAATTTAATCTCTCCTATCTCGTTAATAATATCTTTTAAAAAATCTTTTTTACCCACTGATATCCCACCAACTGAAATAACCACATCATTAAATTCAGAAATATTTCTAAGAGAATTTTTAATATTTTGATAATTATCTTTTTCTATATGAATTTCATTAATTTCAAATCCAAGATTTTTTGCAATTGATTTTATCAAAATACTATTACTTTCCCATATTTCTCCTTTCTTTCTTGCAGTTCCTGATTTGATAAGTTCATCTCCAGTAATTAGTAAACCTAATTTAGAAATTTTACTAACTTTTATAGTTTTTATCCCACAACTTGCTAATTTACTTAAAATCCCAGGTGTAATCTTTACCCCCTTCTTGATTAATATTTCACCTTCAAATACTTGATCATTTTTTTCTCTAATCCAAGAGTTATTAGATGATGTTTCTTTTTTAACAATATACTCATTTCCGTTTAAAAATTCTAAAGAAACTTGTTCTTGAGGTATCACAGAAAAACAATTATCTGGCACAAATGAACCTGTGCTAATAGTTACAGCTTCACCTTTTTTAAGAAGATCATTAAATGGCTTTCCGGGAAAAGACTCTCCGACAATTTTCCATTTGTTCCCTTTAGTTGATTCTCCTAACGCATATCCATCCATAACTGATGATCTATAACCTGGCATATCTTCCTCAGATAAGATTTCCTCCATAGAAACTTTTCCAAGTGCTTCTTCTAAATTGATCTCTTCCTTATGTAAAATTTCATTATTCACTATTAAAGTATCCATCTCTTCCAAGATTTTTTTAATAGCATCGTTTAAATAAAGACCCTGACTATTGATATCAATTCCCATTATTGTGAGTACTTAACTTCTTTTTAATATTCCATTTTTACCACCTTTTTTTTCTAAAAGGCGAATATTATCAATAGTCATAAAAGGATCTAAAGCTTTGAGCATGTCATATAAAGTGAGAAGACCAATTGAAACTGATGTAAGAGCCTCCATCTCAACACCTGTTTTAGAATGAGATTTGCAAAAAGCAATAATTTTAATTGCTTTCATTGATTCACAAATTTCAAAATCAATTGTGATTTTATTCAATGATAAATTATGACAGAGAGGAATAAGTTCTGAGGTTTTTTTTGCACCATTTATTGCAGAAAATCTAGCCGCTGCAAAAATATCACCTTTTTTAATTTTTTCATTTTTTATTTTTTCTAATATTTCTTTGTTTAAATTAATATATCCTTCTGCTAAAGCCTCTCTTTTAGTTTCTACCTTATCTGAAATATCAACTATGTTCATTTCTCCCCTTTCATTAATATGAGTTAAAGATTTATCCATTTCCATTTAGCAATTTATTCAATAATACAAAAAATAAAATTTTTAATAAAGCCAATATCAATTTTTTATACTTAGCATTAATTTATTAATAAAATATCAATTTAATTTTGGTTAACAGTCAATCAAATCATTACTTTAATTTCGAGGATGATTTTATTAAAGACTTAAGATGCATTCCTTTATGTGTAAGAAGGAAACTTGATTTAATTGGAATAAAATTAAAACTTACTCATTGGCAAGATTTTAATTTAATTGAAAAAAATAAGATAGTTGATTGGCCAGATTCAAAAAACGATCTCATTGATTTAAAAACTTTTTTAAAAGACATTACATCTAATTCGAAATATGGAGAAGCAAAAGAAATAGAAATTTCAATTAATCAACCTTGGCAAAATAAAAATAAAGTTCCTGACAAAGTTTTAAAATCGGCACTAGCAAGGGGAATTAATATTTCAGTTGAAAAATGGAGAAATTTAAACGAATTAGATAGATTTGCTTTTTGTAAATTAGTTAGACCAAGTCATGAACACAACAATTTGGATAGAGCATTTGATGAGATTCTGAAATAAGATTGTTGCCTAGTTTGGAACAATTATTACTGAGCATGCTTTTAATTCCGGTTGTTTTGATATCGGGCATGACTTTTCATGCATCAAAGAGTTTACTTCACACATATTTTTTTGACTAAAACCCCAATGCATTGGTAAAAAAACTGTACCTGCTTTAATTTTGTCAGTAATCTGAACTTTTGCTTGAACTTCCCCTCTTTTAGATTTAATTTTTACTATTTCATCATTTTTGATTTTTAAAGATAAAGCATCTTTAGAATTAATTTCCAATAACGGTTCTGGATTCTTTTTTGTAAGTCTTTGAACTTTAGAAGTTCTTGTCATTGTATGCCATTGACTTAGATATCTTCCAATTGTCAAAATTAGTGGGAACTCATCTGAAGGAGGTTCAGCCAACCCAATAGGATCATCAATACAAAAATTTGCTTTGCCAGTCTCAGTTGGGAAATAACCATCTTCATATAATCTTTTTGAAGATGTACTAGGTACGCTGCCTTTAGGATAAGGCCATTGTTGAGGACCATGATTTTTTAATAATTGATATGATAATCCGCTCATATCGCATAATCTTTTTGTTGTAGTTTTTAAAAATTCATCATAAACTTCCGATGAAGATTCATATTCAAATTGTTTGAAATAGCCTATCTTCTGTCCTAATTCAGCAAATATTTGCCAATCTGGTTTTAAATTTTTATTAGATTCTCTAAAAGATGGGCAAAGAGTTACTCTTCTTTCTGAATTTGTCATAACACCATCTTTTTCGCTCCATTGAGCTGCTGGCAATACTAGATGAGCATATTTAATTGATTCACTTTGTTCATAAGATTCGTTGAGGATAATTAAAGGACATTTTAAAAGTGCTTTTTTTACAAAGTTTAAATTAGGCATGCTAACCAAAGGGTTCGTAGCTGCAATCCACCAAATTTTCACAGATCCTTTTTTTATAGCTTCTATTTGTTCAAATGCAGATAGACCCTGTTTTGCAGATATCTTTCCCTCAGGGAACCCCCATATTTTTTCAATTTCATTCCTATCTATTTTATTTTTTACAAACCTATATCCTGGAAGAAGGTGAGATAGTCCTCCTGCTTCTCTCCCACCCATAGCGTTTGGTTGACCAGTTAAGGAAAAAGGACCAGAACCTTCTTTGCCTATTTGGCCGGTCATTAGATGAAGATTTATTAGCCCATTTACTGCTGCTGTACCCTCTTGCCTTTGATTCAAACCCATCGACCAAAGACTTAGAACATTTTTGCTTTCTCCCCATAATTTTGCAATATCAATAATTGTTTTCTCGGATATATTGCAAATTTCACTTATTTTTTTTAAATCCCATTTTTGTATATGTTTTACAAAATCAAAATAGTTTTCGGTCGACTTATCAATGAAATTTTGATCAGTTAATTGATTCTTATAAAGATAATTCGCAATCCCAATAAATAAAAATAGATCTGTTCCAGAAGAAATTTGTAAGTAAAAATCTGCTATGGATGAGGTTTCAGTTTCTCTTGGATCAATTACTATTACTTTTAAATTATCATTTACGTTTCTTTTACGTTTTTTAATTCGATCAAAAAGAACGGGATGACATTCTGCTGTATTTGTCCCTATTAACAAAATTAAAGAGCAATGATCAATATCTTCGTAACAACAAGGTGGGCCATCAGAGCCAAAACTTCTGTTATATCCAGCTACTGCTGAGCTCATACATAGTCTTGAATTAGCATCAAAATTATTTGTACCTATTGCTCCCTTGAGAAGCTTTTGGGCTACGTAATAATCTTCAGTATGAAATTGACCTGAGCCATACATAGCTATTGAATCAGGTCCATAATTTTTTATAGAACTCAAAATATTCTTTTTCAGAATTTCATATGATTTGTCCCAGGAAATTTCTTTAAATTCTTCATTTAAATTTTCCCTGTAAAGTGGTTTTTTTAATCTCCCGTCTTTTAAAGTCTCACATACTGTTGCTCCTTTTACGCACAATTTACCTTGAGTTGAAGGACTATCCCTATCTCCACTTACTAACCATTTATCATCAGAAACCGAACTTTTAGGCTTCATTTTTAAACCACAGCCAACACCGCAATATGGGCATTGACTTTTAGTAAAATTCATAAAATTTCTTTTATAAATATCTAACTAGTTATTGATTAAACATAATTTTCAGCTTTTTCGCCTTCATAAGCATCCGCGAATGATCCTTGAGGTTCTTTTAAGAAGAAGTAACAGAAGAATCCAACTACTAAGCCAGCTATCCCTAAAACTTGGAAGAAAGCACTATTAGAAGACGCAATTATTTCTGGAGAGGGGTCTTTCCCTCCTCCCATCCAAAGAGGTAAAAGACTGTATACATTAAGGTAAGTAACTGCCCCGACATTTCCATAGGCTCCAACTAAACCAGCTATTTGTCCTGTAACTCTTTTTTTAACTAAGGGAACTAAAGCAAAAGTTGAACCTTCTCCTGATTGAACAAAGAATGAACATAGCATAGTTAAAAGAACAGCTACTAGAATACCTGCTGATCCTGTGAAAGTTCCAGGTTTTATCAAGCTCATCAATAAATAACCAAAACCTAAACCCATTGTTAGGAAGCCCATAGTATTTTTTCTATTACCTGTTCTATCAGAAATTAATCCGCCAGCTGGTCTAGCTATTAAATTTACAAATGCATAACATGATGCAAGTATTCCAGCTATGGCTTTAGGCAAGTCAAATGTAAATTCAAAGAAACTAGGAAGCATAGAAACTACGGCTAGTTCGGAGCCAAAATTGACAATATAAGTCAGCTCTAAAATGGCAACTTGCTTAAATTCATATCTATCCTCTTTAGGATAAATTTTAGTACCCTTTAATAATTCAATATTTGTCCTCACAATCCCCCATGTCTGAAAAATAAACCATGCCAAGACTGCAAGCAAAGCTATTGGATAAGTAGAGGATGTAAGGAAACCTACCTTCTGAAGTCTCCAGCATAAAACAGAAAGAATTGCTACGAATGGAACATTCATTCCAATTAAACCCCAGAAATCTCTAATGGATGTAACTTCTAAACCTGCTGTTTTAGCTGGCCTCTGATAAGGTTTTCCAGGAGGGGTATCAGTTACATTAAAGAAATAAATTATTCCGTATACGAAAGAAATAATTCCAGTCAGTGCAATAGCCCCTCTCCAGTTAAGAACTGCTCCAGTAGGTAATTCAAATCCTCCTGAAAAGGATAGAAATCCAGCTACTGCAACCAGTGAAAGAGCAGAAAAAGCTGATCCAAAATTTCCCCAACCTCCATATATTCCTTCAGCTAAACCTATTTCCTTAGGAGGAAACCATTCAGAAACCATTCTTATGCCAATTACGAATCCCGCTCCAACAATGGATAAAAGTAGTCTAGAAATTACAAGTTGATTAAAATCTTGAGCACTTGCAAATAACAAGCATGGGACTACAGAAAATATCAAAATTGTGGAATATGTCTTTCTTGGACCAAATTTATCTAACAACATTCCAATCAATACTCTAGCTGGAATTGTTAGGGCCACATTACAGATTGCAACTGTCCTAATCTGAGCAACAGAAAGTCCTAAATCTGCCTTAACCGTAGTAGCAAGAGGAGCTAGATTAAACCAGACTACAAATGTAAGAAAAAAAGCAAACCAGGTGAGGTGAAGGGTTCTATATCTCCCATTTAACGACCAAACATCACTTAACATAAATTTGTGAACTCAATTTTTAACAAACATATTTTTCGAGAGAACTATAAATTGTAACAACATATACCATTTAAAAAATATAAAGATTTCATTTTTGAGAAAATATTAAATATTCCTAGTTGCTCCAGTTAAAAACAGAAATTAACAGTAATAATACAATTTTGTTGTTGTTGATATTTAAACACAGAAAAACTGCCAAACAATTTTTTTAAGATCATGAAAAAGAAATATAAAGATTTCAAAGCTTTTATTTTTGCAGGAGGGAAGAGTTCAAGAATGGGTTTTGATAAGGCATTAATAAATCATCCTCATGGTGGAAATTGGCTTAATCATAAAATTAAAATTTTAAATAATCTTAAATTGGATACTTATCTTTTAACTAACCATCATAATCATTTTGAAGAGGTTGATTCAGATAGTCATGTGGAAGTTATTTTTGATACCAACCCGTTTGAAGGCCCTTTACATTGCATGGAACAGATTTTTGCAACTTACAATTTAAATACTAAAAATGTTCTTATAATCCCAGTCGATATGCCTAATTTGAATACAAAATTAATTTATTCACTTTTTAAATCATGGGAAGAAAATCAAAATTTTGCGTTAATATCCCATGATGGAATTTTTGCACAACCATTATTCGGAATTTATCCCATCAATGAAGAAAATCATTTTAAATTAAAAAAAAAGTTATCATCTGGGAAGAAAAATTTTCTCGGATGGGTTGATCAAATTCCCCATAAATATTTCTATGCAAAAAATGGAGATTTAATTAATATAAATTCCAAGAGTGAATTCTTAAATATGAATAATGGGATTTAAGCATTTGGAGGATAATAGAAAAAGAAAGTTAAAAGTTTTAAGGTTATCTCTTAAACAAAATTGCAATTTTTCGTGTATTTACTGTAAGCCTGAGAATTATAGTTTAGATGTTTTAAATATTGAACAATTTAAAAAGTTAATTTTAGTCAGTTGTCGATTAGGGGTAAATTCTTTAAGAATCACTGGAGGAGAACCTTTATTGAGTTCTCAATTAGATGAACTTCTTTATGAAATTAAATCGCAAAGATTAGAAGAATCAAATCCATTAGCTAATTTACAGGATATTTCTCTAACCACAAATGGATATTTGCTCTCTAAGAAAAAAGCTAATGAGCTTTTTAAAAATGGTTTAGACCGCATAACAGTAAGTTTAGATGCGATTGATCCTGATATTTTTTCAAACATGATTGGAGAGGAAAATAAAATTATTGGCAAAGAAAAATTATTTACTGTCCTTGAAGGAATAGATCATGCAATTAATGCTGGATTTAATCCAAAGGCGGGGAAATTAAAAATAAATGCAGTTATAAAAAAAGAGATTAATGATCATCAAATTTTTGAATTAGTTGATTTTGCAAAAAAAAGGTCTATAGAAATTCGTTTCATTGAGTATATGGATGTAGGGATATCTAATAATTGGCAGCCATCAGATGTTTTTTTCTCTGAAAGAATTATTAGGCTATTAAAGAAGAAACATCGATTAAAAGACTACGGAAGAAAGGAGGGACAAACTGCTAATAGATGGTACATGAGTGATTCAAATAGTTTTGTAAGTACAATCTCTTCCATAAGTAATCCTTTTTGTTCAGACTGTAATAGATTGAGGATAACTAGCGATGGTTATGCTTATACATGTCTTTTTTCTAATCAAGGTATAAATCTAAACCCATGGTTGTCTCTACCAATTAATCTCCATGAATTGGAAAATAAAATCAAGAGCATTTGGGAATCTAGAGAAGATAACTATAGTGAAGATCGATTTAAAGTATTAGAGAAAACAACTGACAAAAATCAAAAAATTCATCCATCAATGTCATATCTTGGGGGATAAAAAATTTTTTAGTATAAATAACAACATCATATATTCTTAATTCGAGGGAAATTAACTTCAAATTTATATTATTGGATGCGTTTAGCGATCTTACTTGGTTTTATTTTTGGGATAACTCACGGAACTGTTGTTTCCGAAAGTTATTCTGCAAACAATTATGAAAATAATCAATTATTTTTTACTCAAAAAAATTCAAATATATTTTCTTCACTTTAAAATTTAATTTCTTATTTTTTAATAAGTTTTTGTATTGCCATTAACATCTTGTAAATTAAATTATACTTATAGTTAAAATGTAGCGTAGACTACATAAACGTTCATCTCGTTTTTCGAGCCGCATTAAGATTGAAGCCAAGGAACGGGGACTTCAGTCAAAAATGAAATTTAGTCACATAACTATTATGTCTAATAACGTATCTACCTCAGTAAGTAGTAACAATATTACTGCTGTATTTGCAGGTTTTCTTGGAGCATTTATTGTTGGTTCTCTTGGAGTCCAACTTGTAAGAACCCAAAAGCCTTCTTTTCAATCTCAACCATTAAAAGTTCAACCAGTTATCGCTCATCAATCAACTTTATGGGCAGCTTTAGGAGAACAAGATACTCCTATTGTTAAAAATAAAGTTTCTAATGCAAAAACTACAGGCGTTGTACCTGTTATAGGTTCTGAAGCAACTCTTTGGGCTCCTCTAGGTTTAGGTAATTAGTAAACTAGGTCTTTTAATAAACCGAAGGGGGTTTTTAACCCCCTTTTTTTTATTAATTGCATTAAAAAGATGATTGAAAATTTTCAATCCAATTCATGGATAACTATAAATTAAATCAGGGTTTGAAAACAATGTAATCGTAGATACCAACAGCTTTTTAATTAATTGATTATAAATTAAAAATACGAGTTAACCTGTTCCAATTTGTTGACTCTGAGGTTTTAACCGTTGACTCCTTATCTGGTTCTAGTTGTGATTCGCTAGTTTCAAGATTCAAAAACGGTATTTATATCTTAAATTATGGAAAAAAAAATCGCAAAGAAATACGCCGATCTTATAGTCCAGGCTAATAATTCAACTGGCAGAAAAGAAGCTTTGTCATTGATCAAACAAGCAACAAAATTAAAAACCAAACTAGATCAATACGAAATGATGTAGTCTCTTAAAATCTACAAGATATTCAAGATGAGGTAGAAACTAGTTCCTTTTTTTTTATCCTGCTATAAAAATACTAAGAGATTATTTAACTTCTCTGCTTTAATAAAATATCGTGGAATTAACTGAGCTAATTAAGGATTACGTTGCTACAGAATTATTATCAAGTATTGAAATTGATTTTCTTGAAGGAGAATTATGGGAAACCACTCAACATATTGCAGAAATAAATACAGTTATCAAAGCTCCAAAAAATATATGCAAAAAATTGGGACTAGATGAAAAATCTTGCTGGCAATTATGTTGTGCAGCCGTTCTTGACGCCTCAAGACCATTAAAAAATGGACAAAATAGAGTAGATGATTTTAAAAAATTAATTAATCGATATCAAATTAGCTACATATAAACTAAAGACTCAATGATACGTTTACTTATTGCATCAATTCTTTTTTTTACTCCACTAGGAGGTTTTGCTGATGAAAAGCAAAGAGAAATTGAGAATGAAGCTATAAATCTTGTTATTAAAAAATATGGGAAAGGCTTAGAAAATAGATTAAAAGGAACGGGAGTTACTCCCAGTTATCGAAGTTGGTATGAAAATGATTGTTTTGTAAGTATTGCAGCAGGTATATACCAAGAAGATACTTGGTCGGCACTGAAGTGGTTTAGCGTTAATGTCTGTTCTGAATCAGCTGAAATAATGGAAAGTGAATGAAGGAAATAAAACGCCTATTAGTTTTGCAGCATTTAGAAATAGAGGGGCCTGGTCTTTTTGAACAATTTGCTAAAGAAAGAGATTTAAAAATAGAAATTATTCGTTTAGATAATGAAAATGCTCTGCCGCAAACAAAAAAAGGTGACTTAATTTTAATTATGGGTGGACCAATGGGTGTTAAAGATATTGGAAGCGGAAAATATCCATGGCTTAAGTTAGAAAGAGATTTTATAAAAAAAGAATTAGAAAATGAGAGACCTATAGTCGGTATTTGCTTAGGTGCTCAATTGCTTGCGAGTGCTGCTGGGGGAGATGTAGAAATTCTTAAATATGGATCACCTCCAAAAGCATTACCAGAAATTGGATGGTCTCAAATTTTTATAGACAAATCGAATAAAGACTTTAAAGCACTGTTTGAAGACCCTTTTCATGTACTGCATTGGCATGGAGATAGGATTTTATTACCTAATAAAGCAGTACTCATTGCTAGTAGTGCACGTTGTAAGGAACAGTTTTTTAGGATTGGTAATTTTGCTTACGGATTACAATTCCATATAGAGGCGACGGGGGGAATGATAAATAACTGGATTAAAGAAGATAAAGAGTTTGTCATTAAGGGATTAGGCTTAAATGGTCAGGAATTTTTAAAAGAAGAGAATAAAAAATATATTGATAAAACTTTTTCAAAAAGAAAGCTTCTAATAAGTAAATTATTTGAATTATTAGATAATTAAAAAGGGAAGAATATAATTACAGATTAAAAAAGGGCTTGATAAAGCCCTGAAAAAATTTAAAAAGGATTTTTATTAGAAAATACCTGGAAGAATTTGACCAGTAAAATAGTAGGCTCCTACAAGAGCAAGCATTCCAAGCATTGCTGCTTTACCATTAAGCTTTTCAGCTTTTTCGGTCATGATTTTTTTTGCGAATTCCATAATAAAGTGAAATAAATTATATCTAAAAACTAATTATTCAAATTTCAGAATGATGTAGTTTTTTCTACCAAATTGATATCTTTCTAAAGATTTAAAAATAAATACTTAACCAACAAATTGAACTCTCAATAGTTTTCGAGCCAATCTGTAAAGCGTAGCAAGCCTAAAAAACAACTATTTAAATATATATGTCACGATTATGTTGCATTTATGTAGTAAATATCTTGAAAATAACTTAATTACGGCTTAATACTTTACATTTGTTAATAGTAGTGTTACATTAGTTAACAATTACACAACTTTAATGGCTAATTCAAACGTTACTACCGAATCAGGTGGCAGACAGAATATGTTTCCTACTGAGACACGTCCTTACATAGATGAGTCTGTTTCTTACGACAGCTACCCACAAAATGCAGAAAAAGTTAACGGTCGTTGGGCAATGATTGGCCTTGTTGCACTAGTAGGTGCTTACGTTTCAACCGGACAAATTATTCCTGGCATTTTTTAATGAGTCCACTTTCAGGTTTCTTAGCCGCAATTGTATTCTTTACAGCCATCCTCGTTGCTTATTTAACCAAGCAATTTCAAAACGAAAATTTAAACTATTCATCTTCTAATCAAATGAAAAACACAAATACAAAAGTCAAAACAATTGAAAAAGAAAAAGTTGTTGCTGAAACTCTTAACGGCAGATTCGCGATGCTTGGATTAATTGCTGCTGTTGGAGCATATCTAACAACAGGTCAAATAATTCCTGGTTTCGTTTAAAAACCTACTATTTAACATTTCTACAAATCAGAAAAATGGAAAATCCAAAAACAACTTATTGGCAAAACGCCGAGAGAACTAATGGAAGAATGGCAATGATGGGCTTATTTGCATTAGTTGTAAATTATGGCTTATTCGGATGGATAATCCCAGGAATTTTTTAAAATGAATTTAGGCTTACTTTTTCTTAAAGTAAATACTTTGGGAGTTATAACTCTTTCTGAACTTGATTGGATAACTAACCATCAATCTGAATTTTCAAGGTTAGATATGGCTTTAGTTATCAAGATCGGCCGTCTTATGGATTCTGGAGTAATAGAAATTGATAATAGATTGCCTGTTTAATTTTTAAAAATGATCGTCATGAGTGTTTGTCAATAGGGATACTGACAAACATTTTTTATGAGAAAAAATATTTGTAAAAAAAAGAGATTGTTTCTTAGCTAAAAACAATCTCTCAATTACCTAATTCTTACGTGAAAATTTCAAGTAAGCTCTCAGATCTTAACTGATTTGTTTTTATAGTAAATCCGTAAAAATGCTTTTGTAATTTATCTTTTTAAACCACCTCTTTTTATCCAAAGGAACCATGTAACCCAAATAGGGGGGAGGAATCTTATTAACAAAGAAATTTTATACATATAAAATGGGGCATTTTCACTTTGAAATAAATTCATCAAAAAGGAAGATATAGTTACCCAAAGTAAAATTATTAATATATTTGCTCCCAACAAAGCGAACTTATTTTTTTTGAATATTTTTGGCATAAGTTTATTTTTTTATATTCTTAATTTTAAATAACCTTGGGAAGTAAATTATACATTTTCAAAAAAACTTTAAATTTAAAATCCATATCCAAATAAAAAAAATACTAAATTTTAATCCCTCTCCAAATAATATTCCGAAAGTAATAGGAGGCGAAAATATTAAAAAAAGAATAGAGAATAAACTAAATAAAGCAAATGATCCTCTTAAAAAATAATTCTTTCTTTTTGTTCTTCTTAGATTTTTTAAGGTATTCCACTCCCATTGAATAAGCCTGTAGAACTTTTCTGATAATAAAAATAAATACTTCATTAATATTATTAATATCTATCGGTTTTTCTTATCCTCAATTTTTATTAGCTCATACCACCCATCAAATAATGGGGTGTCCAATCTTTGTTTAGTCTTATTATGGGTAATAGCAAAACTTTTGAACTGGGCATAGCTTTCTAGAGTGGAGTAAAAAGATTGTATATCTTCCCACCCAGCAGTGACCTTAAGCCTAATCTTGTTTGCTTTTCTATTAGTCATTTTTAATAGTCTCCACTACTTTATAAAATTAATTTCACCTGTTAGCAATAAACCTTATCCCCTTCTTCAGAAAGATAGTAAATTTTATTTTCTGAACTTACGAAGAAAGTTAATCCTTTATATTGTGATCTTTTAAATTTATCTAATCTAAGTTTGTGTAAATCCCAATTATCAGTACTTATGTCAGGATTAAATTCTTGTTCTTTTAAGAAAGGTACATAAGTTGGACTAATTGTTGTTTTTTGCGCTAACCCTCTATTTCGTTTTGAATAAAAAAGTATTAAAAATAAAAGTACAAAAAAAAGAATTAATAATATATTTGTCATTGTCAATTTTTCTAATTTGAAAAAACTTTATTTGGAGAATCTAGAACTTTTCAAATAAATTTCTTAGTAAGTAAAAAATCCTATTTTTATATTCTTGTATTTTTGAATACTTATCAAGGGGTTACCTAAATCAGATTATAAAATGAGTCGCATTTTCAACATGACTCAAAATTCCATGAATACCCCTTATGCAAAAAGAGTAGCTGAAAAATTTAGAGAAGCTCAAAACTATTTAAAAACTAATGGTTTTAGTAGATCAACTAAACATTTACTGGAAGATATTGAAAATTCTGTTGAAAAATAATGCCAATACCTCCTCACTTACCACAACTACAATATGGCTACGATGATGGCTTTACAACCATTTTTTTTGGGTTAATAGGAAGTTGCTTAGGATGTATCTTAATTTTATTAATTTCATTTTTTGAATTTAAATTCAAAAAGCAAAATAGTAAGCATTAAGAGACTTACTAAACGTTAAATAAGAACTCCATTACATCACCTTCGTTAACAATATATTCCTTTCCTTCACTTCTTAAAAGACCTTTAGTTTTTGCATTGGCAATTGAACCTGAATCAATTAAATTTTGATACGAAATAGTCTGAGCTCTTATAAATCCTTTTTCAAAATCAGTATGAATGACTCCTGCTGCCTGTGGCGCAGTCATCCCATCTTTTATCGTCCAAGCTTTTGTCTCTTTTTCTCCGGTAGTGAAATAAGTTTTTAATCCCAATAATTTGTATGTTGATCTAATTAATGCACTTAATCCCCCTTCTTCTACTCCTAAGCCATTGAGGTAGTCTTTTTTATCTTCTGGTTCTAACTCTATTAGTTCAGATTCGACTTGCGCTGATATTTTTATACATTCTGTATTTTCATTGCTTGCAAAACTCTGAACTGTTGATGAAAAATCATTACCTTCAGCTAAATCATTTTCATTCAAATTAGTTGCGTAAATAATTGGTTTAGCAGTAAGGAAGCCTAATTGCTTAATTATTAAATTTTCTTCTTCATTCAAAGATATTGATCTAACTGAAAGGCCTTTCTCTAGCTCTTGTTCAATTTGTTCTAGTAAGGTATCTTCTTTAGCGGCCTCTTTACTTGTTCTAACCTGTTTTTTAATTCTTTCTCTTCTTTTTTGGAGTTGAGATAAATCAGCTAAATTTAATTCCAGATTAATTATCTCAATGTCATCCAGGGGATCTACCTTTCCAGAAACATGAATTACATCACTATCTTCAAAGCACCTTACAACATGAACTATTGCATCAACCTCCCTAATATTTGATAAAAATTTATTTCCCAAACCTTCGCCTTTACTAGCTCCTTTTACTAATCCTGCGATATCTACAAATTCAATTTTTGTTGGGATAATATTTTGGCTAGAACTTAAATTACCTAACTCTTGCAACCTTTGATCTGGGACTGAAACTATGCCTTTATTAGGTTCTATAGTACAAAAGGGAAAATTAGCCGCTTGGGCCTTAGCATTTTCTACAAGTGCATTAAATAGAGTTGATTTTCCAACATTTGGTAATCCAATAATACCTGCTTTTAACATTTGAAAAAACTTATGGAAAAATTATCAAGAAAACATCTTCTAGTAATATAGTATTTACTTAACCAATCTTGGATAAGTTAATTATAATCGTCTTGATTATTTATTTAGTTCCTAAATATTCTCTACTTCTGCTTTTAAAAAGAAATGTTTGATTTAATAAAAAAAAATATAAATCTAAGAGGTGGAATTATATTGCTTTCTCTAGCTATATTTTTCGTTTTTATAACCAATTCCTTCAAGAAAAATAAGTCAAAAGATATTTCTGATTTTGTAGTTCAAGTTGAAAAAGGAATCCTCTCAGATTCAATTAATACTAGTGGTGAAGTAAAAGCAATAAGGACAAGCAATATTGGGCCTCGGAAGCAAGGCATAATAAAAGAAATCAAAGTAGATGAGGGTGATCTTGTAAAAAAAGATCAGGTTTTAGCTTCTCTTGATGATGAAGATTTTATCTATAAAATTGAAGAACTTGAATTAAATGTAGAAAAACAAAAATCTGAATTTTTAAGAAGGGAATATTTATATCAAGAAGGCGCAGTAAGTAAAGAAGACTATGAAAGTTATAAAAATAACTACAACATTAGTAGCGCAAAACTTAATGATGCAAAAGCTGAAAAAAGTTTCTATCTAATTAAAGCTCCTTATGGAGGAAAGATAACTGCAAAATATGCTGAGATAGGATCTTATGTCACACCAAGTACAAACTTAAGTTCAGACCCTAAAACCAAAAACTTTATTTTTGAACTATCAGAGGGCCTAGAAATTGTTGCTAAAGTTCCTGAGAGTGACATTGGCAGAATAAAAACAGGTCAAGAAGCCTCAGTAAGAATTGAGGCTTATCCCTCAAAAAAATATATTGCCATAGTTAAAAAAATAGCTACAAGAGCTGTAAAAGATAATAATGTAACCTCATTCGAAGTAACTTTAAATTTTAAAGATTTTTCTGAAGAAATTAAAATTGGAATGACTGCAGATCTTGAATTTAGAGTCGAAGGTAATGAAGAAAAAATCTTAGTACCAACAGTTTCTATTGTCACTGAAAAAGGTGAAAAAGGAATTTTGAAAGTTGATAAAAACAATTCTCCCAAATTTGAAAAAATCGAAATTGGTATTAGTAGTGGAAATAAAACTTCAGTAATTGATGGATTAGAACCTGGAGAGCAAATCTTTATTGATATTCCACCTTGGGCTAAGAAGAGAAAATGAGTTTAAAATCTGAAAACTCTAAAAAACCAATTTTACTTTTAGTCGATGGTCACTCACTTGCTTTTAGAAGCTTCTATGCATTTAGCAAAGGGATTGATGGAGGTTTAACTACCAAAGAGGGATTTCCAACAAGTGTCACTTATGGATTTCTAAAAAGCCTTCTGGATAATTGTAAAAATATTAGTCCTGAGGGTGTTTGTATTACTTTTGATACCGAAAAACCTACTTTCAGACATGAATTAGATCCAAATTATAAGGCCAATAGAGATGTAGCACCAGATGTTTTTTTTCAGGATATTGAGCAACTAGAAATCATTTTAGAAGAAAGCCTTAATTTACCAATTTTTAAATCTCCAGGATACGAAGCAGATGACCTCCTAGGCACAATTGCAAATGATGCTTCTTCTAAAGGATGGTGCGTGAATATTCTTTCTGGAGATAGGGACTTATTTCAATTAGTCGATGATCAAAAAGATATTTATGTACTTTATATGGGTGGTGGTCCATATGCGAAAAGTGGAAATCCAACTCTTATGAATGAAAATGGAGTAAAAGAAAAATTAGGTGTTGCGCCAGAAAGAGTAGTTGATCTCAAAGCCCTAACTGGCGATAGTTCTGATAATATTCCAGGCATTAAAGGAGTAGGGCCAAAAACTGCAATTAATCTACTAAAAGAGAACGATACGCTTGATGGAATCTATCATGCTTTGGACAAGATTCAGCAGAACAACGATAAGAAATATAAAGGATTCATCAAAGGTTCAGTTATAGAAAAGCTCAGAAACGATAAACATAATGCTTTTCTTTCCAGGGATTTAGCAAAAATAAATACTGAGGTGCCTTTAATTTTAAGTAACGGTTATGAATTAAAAAATATAAATCAAGAACTACTTTCAGAGTCACTGAAAAAATTAGAACTATCAACACTACTTAGACAAATTGATATTTTCAATTCAACTTTCAGCAAAGGTGGTTTTGACAAAAATAATGTAGCTGAAGAGGAGGAGAAGGCACCAAAAGTCGCAGGCAATAATGAATTAGAAAATAGTGAAAATAAAATCCCTAAAATCAACGTAACTGTTATAAATGATTTCGAATTACTTGATAAATTAATTCAAAGATTAGACAAGACTAATCAAATAGTTTCTTTAGATACAGAGACCAATAGTTTGAATCCAATCGATGCGGAACTTGTTGGGATAGGGTTATGTCTTGGAGAAGAAAATGATGATTTATTTTATATACCTCTTGGTCATCAAACAAAAAAGGAGCCCCCCAATCAATTATCAATTGAAGATGTTTTCTCAAAGCTAAGAAATTGGATAGAAGATCCAAAAAAAGAAAAGGCACTCCAAAATTCTAAATTTGATAGGCAAATATTTTTTAATCATGGACTTGATCTTAAAGGCGTAACCTTTGACACCTTGTTAGCAGACTACCTTCTTAATAATCAAGAGAAACATGGGTTAAGTGAAATTAGTTTTAGATTATTTGGATTTAAGCCTCCTTCATTTAAGGAGACAGTTGGAAAAAATAAAGACTTTTCATTTGTTGATATTGATGAAGCAAGTGTTTACTGCGGTTATGATGTTTTTCTAACTTTTAAGATTGTCAAAATTTTTAAAGAAAGTTTTTCAAAGGAAAAAGATGAATTAATCAAATTGTTCGAAGAGATCGAGCTACCTTTAGAGCCGGTATTGTCCCAAATGGAAATGAATGGCATAACCATCGACATCCCTTATTTGGATAAACTCTCAAAAGAATTAAAAAGTACCTTAGAAGATATTGAAAGTAAAGTTTATGAGTTAGCAGAGGAAAGTTTCAATTTATCTTCACCAAAACAACTTGGTGAGATCTTGTTTGAAAAATTAAATTTGGATAAGAAAAAATCACGGAAAACAAAAACAGGATGGAGCACAGATGCAGTAGTTCTGGAAAGATTAGTCGACGAACATGAAATAATCCAACATTTAATAAAACATAGAACTCTTAGCAAATTACTTAGCACCTATATTGATGCTCTTCCAAATCTTATTAACGAAAAGACAGGAAGAGTTCATACAAACTTTAATCAAGCTGCTACAGCGACTGGGAGACTAAGTAGTAGCAATCCTAATCTTCAAAATATCCCTGTTAGGACTGAATTTAGTAGGAGAATAAGAAAAGCATTCTTGCCTGAAAAAAATTGGAAACTTTTATCAGCTGATTATTCTCAGATCGAATTAAGAATACTCGCTCACTTAGCGGATGAAGAAATACTAATAAATGCATTTCATAAAAATGATGACATTCATTCTTTGACTGCAAGATTAATTTTTGAGAAAGAAGAAATTTCCTCTGATGAGAGGAGAGTTGGGAAAACAATAAATTTCGGAGTTATCTATGGTATGGGAATTAAAAAGTTTGCACGTTCTACAGGAGTAAGTACTCCAGAAGCAAAAGAATTCCTAATAAAATACAAAGAAAGATATTCAAAAATTTTCAAATTTCTTGAACTTCAAGAAAGGCTTGCCTTATCAAAAGGTTATGTAAAAACAATTTTTGGTAGAAAGAGAGAATTTAAGTTTGATAAAAATGGACTTGGAAGATTACTAGGAAAAGATCCTTACGAAATTGACTTGCAAGCCGCAAGAAGAGCTGGCATGGAAGCACAGTCACTAAGAGCCGCAGCCAATGCCCCAATTCAGGGTTCAAGTGCAGATATTATTAAAATTGCAATGGTTCAACTTAATAAGAAATTCATAGAAATGAATGTTCCCGCAAAAATGCTTTTGCAAGTACATGATGAATTATTATTTGAAGTTGAACCGGATTCTCTGGAAATTACGACGAAATTAGTAAAGAAGACTATGGAAGATTGTGTAATATTAAATGTGCCTCTTTTAGTTGATATTGGTATTGGAGACAATTGGATGGAGACAAAATAAACCTTATGAAATACTTAATTTAAGATGATCAAACTTTTTAATACTTTAAGCAGAAGAGTTGAGGTTTTTAAGCCTATTGATGATGTAGTAAAAATTTATTGTTGTGGAGTAACTGTTTATGATTTATGTCATCTTGGTCATGCGAGAAGTTATATAGCTTGGGATGTATTGAGAAGATTTTTAATTTACAGTGATTACAAAGTGAAGTATGTTCAAAATTTCACAGATATTGATGACAAGATCTTAAAAAGAGCTAGAGAAGAAAGCAGTTCAATGAAGGAAGTATCTGAAAAAAATATTATTGAATTTCATAAAGATATGGATTCTTTAGGAATAATGCGTCCAGATAGCATGCCAAGAGCAACGAAACATATATGCAATATCTGCTCCTTCATAACAATTCTTGAGGACAAAGGTTATGCATACTCTAGGGATGGAGATGTTTATTATTCTGTTTTTAAAAATAAAAGTTATGGAAAGCTAAGTAACCAAAATATACAAGAACAAAATATCAATCAGCAAGGAAGAATGGCTAATGATGAAAATAGTAAAAAACTTAATCCGCAAGATTTTGCACTATGGAAAAAAGCCAAAGATGATGAACCATTTTTTGATTCACCATGGGGTAAAGGTAGGCCAGGATGGCATATTGAATGTTCGGCGATGGTTAAAGATGAATTAGGAGATACTATCGATATCCATTTAGGTGGTTCTGATTTGATTTTTCCACATCATGAGAATGAAATCGCCCAATCAGAAGCAGCCAATGGCAAAAAACTAGCGAACTATTGGTTACACAATGGAATGGTCAATGTAAATGGACAAAAGATGAGTAAATCCCTTAAAAATTTTAAAACTATCAGAGAGCTAATCAAGTCAGGTATAAGCCCTATGACTTTGCGATATTTTGTTATGACTGTGAATTATAGAAAACCACTTGATTTTACTGAAGAAGCTTTAAGGAGTGCTTCAGAAGCTTGGAAAAATATTAATATAGCCCTTTCTTTTCTTGACCTTACAAAAGATGCTTTTAAATCTATTAATAAAAATGAATCTATCGAAGAAGAATATAAAGAGAAAATAAGTTTTGAATTATCTCAAAAAAAGCTTAAATTTTCTGAGGCTCTGGGAAATGACCTTAATACAGCAGGTGCAATTGCTATTATTTACGATTTAGCGAAACCATTAAAAAACTTTATAAACCAATTTCAAAGGGTTGAAGGTTTTAAAATAGACCTAAATGAAAAATTCTTTCTACTTGAGAATTTTAAAACCCTTGAAAAGTTGACTGAGGTACTTGGTCTTAAAAAAGAGGTTTTAATAAAAGAGAGTAGAATAACAAAAGAAGAAATATCATCGCTTATTAATGAAAGATTGAAAGCAAAAGAGGAAAAGAATTATGCAAAGGCTGATGAAATCAGGAATTTATTAAAAGAAAAAGGCATTGAACTTATTGATCAAGCAAAGGAAATAACAACATGGATAAGGATCTAAATTTTAAGAAAAAAACCAATTTGAAATTTTTGTTTTTTAAATACGCCTTTAAATGGGAAGATATTAGAAATATCAGAGAAAATTGAAATACATTACTGTGCTCGGTTCTACTGGTTCAATAGGGACTCAAACTCTCGAAATAGCTAGTGAGCAGCCTGATAAGTTTAAAGCCGTAGCTCTTTCGGCAGGAAGAAATATTAATTTATTAACAGAACAAGTTAAAACACATAAACCAGAAGTAGTTGCGATTGAGGATGAAAATCTTATAGATGATTTAAAAGATAATATTAATAACTTAGATTTGGATACTGCTCCCTTGGTTTTGAGTGGAAAGGAGGGAATTAACGCAGTTTCAGCATGGGATAAGGCAGATACTGTGGTTACAGGGATAGTAGGATGTGCGGGCTTAATTCCAACAATGTCAGCAATTAATGCAGGGAAAAATATTGCACTTGCTAACAAAGAAACTTTAATTGCGGCAGGACCAATTGTTATTCCTGCATTAAAGAAAAATAATAGTAGACTTTTACCTGCTGATTCAGAACATTCTGCTATCTTTCAATGTTTACAAGGATTACCCAATTATGAAAATGCAGATTTTTCAACAGGAGAGATACCTAAAGGTTTAAAAGCCATACATTTAACAGCTTCTGGTGGTGCTTTCAGAGATTGGCCCGTTGAGGATTTAAAACATGTCACAGTGGAAGATGCAACTTCACATCCTAATTGGGATATGGGAAAAAAAATAACTGTAGATTCTGCAACTCTCATGAATAAAGGATTAGAAGTTATAGAAGCTCATTATTTATTTGGGACCTCTTACGAAAATATCGAAATAGTTATCCACCCTCAAAGTATTATTCATTCAATGATTGAGATGGAAGATTCTTCAGTATTAGCTCAATTAGGTTGGCCAGATATGAAACTACCCATTTTATATGCGATGAGTTGGCCTGAAAGATTTAAAACAAATTGGAAAAGATTAAACCTAAGTGAAATTGGAAAATTAACTTTTAAAGAGCCAGACGAGTTTAAATATCCATGCATGGGACTTGCCTATGCCGCAGGAAAATCTTCTGGGACTATGCCTGCAGTCTTAAATGCTGCTAATGAAATGGCTGTTGAACAATTCCTTAAAGAAAAAATTTCTTTTCAAGAAATTCCAACATTTATAAGTAAAGCCTGTGAATCACATATGGAGAATTTGAATTTGAGTCCCGCATTGGAGGATATTCTTGAAGTAGACAATTGGGCCAGACTTTTTGTTGAGCAAGAAATTAAAAAAGGGAAAAAATACGTAAGTATTGGATAAAAGTGAATATAAAAAAACATCTTCTACTATGCGCAACACCCACAAAACAGAAATGCTTTAAAGGCAACGAAGGACAAAAAACATGGGAATGTCTGAAAAAGACTTTAAAAAAATTTGAGAATGATCCCTCTACAAAAAACATTCATATATTAAGATCAAAAGCTGACTGTTTAAGGGTATGTAAGAACGGCCCAATTCTTCTTATTTGGCCTGATGGTATTTGGTATGAGAAAGTTTCTCCAGAAAAAATTTCTGAAATTTTTACTTCACATGTTATTAACGGTAAGCCAATAGAAAAATGGATTTTCAAAAAAACACCATTTTTAAATATTCCTAGATACTTATAAACCAGTTCTTTACGACTTCGTCTGACCAGCAGCCATTAATCGAATGAAAACCATTATGACCACCTTTTTCAGTTATAAAAATAGTGAATTTATTAATAGATTCTTTTCTTAAATTCAAAGTATCCTTATATGGAACCCAGGGATCATCCTTCGCATGAATAAAAAGCATTGGAGGTAATTTTTTTATTGAGTTTTGGATTCTAAATATTGGAGAAGCTTTAATATAATAATCCTCTAAAGAATTAAATCCCCAACTAGGAGCTGTAAATTTCTGATCAAATTCTCTTATACTTTTTAAATTTCTAATTTTTATTCTTAATTTCTCGTTATCAAGTAGTTTTCCTTCATCATTAAATCCCTCCCATAACTGATTTTTTAAGCGGTGAAGTAACCATTTTTGGTAGATAGAATTTCTTGGTTTTTCAATACAGAGACTGCATGAAGATAAATCTAAAGGGGTACTCACGCAGGCAAGACCATCTAAAAGTTTTTCTCCTTTGTTTTCATCGTAATCTAGGCAGGCATTTAAAAGAATTGTTCCGCCTAAAGATAATCCAACTCCGTAAATTGGAAGATTATTCATCTTAATGAGATCTTCAAACTCTAAATTAATTAATTTTTTAAAATAATTAATTGCTGAAATAACATCACTGGAGCATCTAGCACAATAATTTCCTTTAGCCAAATATCTCGCTGATCCAGATCCTCTTAGATTTAATTTAAGAACTCCAAAACCATTATTTGCTAATTTCCTAGATATTCTTCTTAAACCAAACCGTTTAGTTGAGCCCCCTAAACCATGTGTAACAATTACAAAACCCCTAAGTGAGTTTAAGTTTTCAGGTAATTCTAAAATACCTAAAAGATAATCACATTCAAATTTTTTAGAAAGAATTTTATTAATCGGAAAGAATATTTTCTTATTTTTTTTTGATTTAACAAAATCAATAACAAAAGTATCTCTCAAAGTTTGTAAGTCGCCACCTATCCAAGGTAAGACTTCTCGAAATGGTTTATTTTTTACGTAATCTGAAAAACTAAAAGATATACTATTATTTCTCCCCAACTCCAAGATCCTTTAATTCTCCAATCAAATCATTCAGTACCTTTTTTGCATCACCAAAAACCATTGAGGTATTTGGCAGATCAAATAAATCATTTTTTATTCCGGAGTAACCTGCACTCATACCACGTTTAATTACAAATACCGTTCTTGCTTCCTGCACATCAAGAACTGGCATGCCATATAAAGGAGATGAGCTATCATTTTTAGCTTGAGGGTTAACGACATCATTTGCTCCTAAAACTAAAACAACATCCGTTGCTGGAAAATCAGGATTAACAACGTCCATCTCTTTAAGTTGTTCGTAAGGAACATCTGCTTCTGCTAAAAGTACATTCATATGTCCAGGCATCCTCCCTGCTACAGGATGAATTGCGTAAACAACTTCAATACCATTTTGCTCTAGTTTTTTTGTCACTTCCCTTAAAGTATGTTGAGCTTGAGCTACCGCTAAACCATAACCAGGAACAATAATTACCTTGTTGGCAGCCTCTAAAGTCAATGCACATTCTTCAACACTGCAAGAAGTTATATTTGTATATTCTCCTGAACCAGTAGAGGCTGTACTTTGTGCAGATAAAGATCCTCCAAAAAGAACTGAGACCAATGATCTATTCATACCCTTGCACATTACTTGAGTAAGTATTAGGCCTGCTGCTCCAACCATTGCGCCTGCTACTATCAAAAGCTGACTATCTACAACGAAACCTGCTGCTGCTGCTGCAATCCCTGAATAGCTATTTAATAAAGATATAACAACTGGCATATCAGCTCCACCAATTGGTAAAGTAACTCCAATACCTAATAAAGAAGAAACTATAACTAAAAGCCAAATAGAACTTGTATTGCCGTTTATCAAATCAAAAAAGGCTATCAAGGAAGCAACTGCAAAAACAATATTTACAAAATGTCTAACTTTGCTCTGAGTCCATCCTGGAGTTGACAACCAACCCTGTAACTTTGCCATCGCCACAATGGAACCTGTGAAAGTTATCGCACCAACAAATATAGAAACAGATATTGAAACTTCGTTAATCAATGACTTAAAAAAATCTAAATTTTCTTGGCCACCAGATATAGGAAAAATAGCTACCCCTAAGGCCACTAAAAGTGATGACATACCTCCACAACCATTGAACAAAGCCACTGTTTCAGGCATAGAGGTCATAGGTACTTTTTTTGCAAGTATTGCTCCGAATAAACTACCTATGATTGATCCTATTATTATCCAAATCCAAGACTGAATAGCTATGCCGGAAGTGCCCAAATAGTAAGAAAGTAATCCTACTACTGATAGCGACATTGCAAATGCAGCTAATCTATTGGCATCCCTTGCTGATTTTACTTTTGACAATCCTTTTATTCCCAAAGCCAGTAAAAGTACTGCTAGAAGGTCAATAACGAATTTAATGATTACAGGTAGATTCATGTTGAAAATTACTTCTTATTTGATGGTTTACGACTAAACATCGCGAGCATTCGATCAGTTACAAAGAAACCGCCTACAACGTTGAAAAGAGCAAATCCAAGAGAAACTGAACCAATGATTAAAAGTGGTACGTTACCTTCTGCTTTTACAATTAAAGTCAAGGCTGCAAGCATTGTTATTCCTGAAATTGCATTTGCTCCACTCATTAAAGGTGTGTGAAGAGTAGGAGGAACTTTTCCAATTAACTCGAGGCCTAATAAACTACCAAGTAAAAGAACCCAAAGAAGACTTATAAAAGACATAATTTTAAAACCTCAATTTTCAAAAACTTTATTTTGAAGAACAACTCCTTCGTCGCTTAATAAACATCCAGAAATGAGTTCATCCTCTTTATTTAATTTAATTACACCATCTTTTATAAATGGTGTAATCAAAGATGTTAAGTTCTTAGCATAAAGTGAACTTGCATCATAAGGAACTGATGAGGGCAATTCGCCAGCTCCAATAAGTTTTACCCCATCTTTGATAATAGTTTCATTTGATTTTGATCCTTCGCAGTTCCCTCCCTGAGAAACTGCTAAGTCAATGACTACAGCACCAGGTCTCATTTTTTCAATCATGGGAGAGTCAATTAAAACAGGGGCCTTTTTACCAAGAACTTGTGCAGTACATATAGCAACATCAGCTTCAGATAAATATTTAGTTAAAGTTGCCTTCTGTTTTGAAAGGAATTCAGGTGTTACAGCTTTTGCATAACCTCCAGCTTCGCCAGGTTTTTCGTCTACTTCAGGAAGTTCTATAAATCTTGCTCCAAGGGACTCTACTTGTTCTTTCACAGCAGGTCTAATATCAGATACAAATACTATTGCACCAAGTCTTTTTGCTGTCGCAACTGCCTGCAATCCTGCAACGCCTCCACCAAGAACCACTACTTTGGCAGGTTGGACTGTGCCTGCTGCAGTCATAAGCATTGGGAAATATCTATCTAACTCACTTGCAGCTAAGAGAACTGCTTTATATCCAGCGATATTGGCCTGTGAAGAGAGAACATCAGAAGATTGAGCTCTACTAATCCTCGGAAGCAACTCTAGTGATAAAGCTGAAATCTTATTACTATTTATAATCCTAAGAAGCTCTTTATTACCATATGGGTTTAGAAGACCAAGAAGAACAGCGCCTTTCTTTAACTTAATTAAATTATCCTCTGATGGAGTTTGCACACAAAATATTAAGTCCGCTTCACCCCAAATTTTCTGATCTAAATTGTTTATTATTGTTCCGCCTGATTTTTCATATGATAAGTCACTAAATCCTGATAATTTTCCTGCTGAACTTTCAATATAAACATCACATCCAAGGCTTTTTAATTTCTTTACCGCTTCTGGTGTAGCTGAAACTCTCCTTTCACCAGAGCTTGTTTCGGAAGGAATAAGTATCTTTGTCAATTTATTTATTTTTTTAACATACTAAATATAAATTGAAGAAAGTCAAAAGTCTTGGATTTTTGTTAAAAATATATTTTCTTTTCTACAAAAAATAGCTATCTAGAATATATAAGCATTAAATAATCCAATGAGTATAAAAGCAATCGAATGTCCTGATGGAGTCTGCCACAGTCATCATGGTGGTCATGCAGTTCCAAGGCAAGCTATGCAGAGAAATCTAGAAAAGCATGGTAAAGACTGGTGCGAGAAATTAGCAGAGAGAATTTATGAAATGTCAGTTGATACTTATTCACAGACAGTCATGCCCAGTCTCCACTCGGCAGGTTGGCAAAGAAGACATTTAGATTGGGAATTTAAGCTGGCAGAAAATGATTCTGAACCTGATGAAGCTCTTGTTGAAGGAATTATTAATGCCACAGAAAGCTTTCTAAGGAGTAGTGAGGTTCATCGATTATTTATTCAGGAATTAGTTCAAGGCACATTCGAGGAAGCAAATGATAAAAAAATAATTTCTAAAGCAATAAAATCTATCATTGAAGAAGAAATTGTTAGTTCCCTAAGAGAAAAGAAAGAAACTCTTTTAAAGAAAATATCCACAAAATTAATATCAGAAGAAAAAGTTAGCGAGGAACTTGCAATAAATTCAGCTAAAGAGGGTTTTGAGGAAGTTGAGAGGCTACTTGCAAATCACAGCGAGGCAGTCTAACTCTATTTCTTTATATTTTTTTATAATTCATCCAAAAATTGGCTCAAATATAAATTAAAGATTAAATTATTGTTTGGAAGTACTAAGTTGTAACTTATTAGACAATATGGAGGTTATCTGATGTGTTTATCTATATACAACTTAAAAAATTAAATGGACAATTTCCTTAGAAAAAGGATCGACATAGCAACTTGTTGGGCTACCAACAGGATTTCTGCAATGGACACTTTAGAAAGGTATGAAGACAGTTATGCCATCGCAGAAGAATTTAGAGAGTGGATATTACATATTGGAGAAAAGAACGAAAATTTAAAAGATTCTGTTTTAAACTTCCCAAAGGAGTTAAAAAAGTTATTAGACCAAAAAATCAACGATTAAATAACAAACGATCGAGTGAAACCCGTCCTACATTATTTGGGTTTGTTTATTATTATAAGAAGTGAAATTAGCAAATAAATGGAAAATAAAGAGAAGATTACAAATGTAGAAAATGTTGTAATTATAGGGTCTGGTCCTGCTGGTTACACTGCTGCAATATATGCCGCACGAGCAAATCTTCAACCATTACTTGTAACAGGATTTAATTCTGGTGGAATTCCAGGTGGGCAATTAATGACTACAACATTTGTTGAAAATTATCCAGGTTTTCCAGATGGAGTAATGGGTCCTGAATTGATGGACCTAATGAAGGCTCAAGCAGAAAGATGGGGCACTAATTTATACGAAAGTGATGTAGTCTCGATTAATACCGACTCACATCCCTTTGAATTAAAAACTTTAGAAGGAACTATAAAATCTAACTCAATTATTATTGCAACTGGAGCAAGTGCAAATAGATTAGGCGTGATAAATGAAGATAAATTCTGGAGTAAAGGAATAAGCGCTTGTGCAATTTGTGATGGAGCGACCCCTCAATTTAGAGATGAAGAATTAGCTGTTGTTGGCGGGGGCGACTCTGCATGTGAAGAAGCAGCATATCTCACAAAGTATGGAAGCAAAGTGCATTTGATTGTTCGATCAGAAAAATTAAGGGCTAGCGCAGCAATGGTAGATAGAGTAAAAGCTAACCCAAAGATAGAAATTCATTGGAATACAAAAGTTGATAAAGCTGATGGTTCTGAATGGCTTGAAAGAATAGAAACTATTCACTCTCACGAAGGTAAAGGGGAAATCAATATTAAAGGTCTGTTTTACGCCATAGGTCACACACCAAATACGAACTTCTTAGGCAATAAAATTGATTTAGATAATAAAGGATACATTGCTTGCAAATCAGGAAGGCCAGAAACATCTATTGAAGGCATCTTCGCAGCAGGTGATGTTGTTGATTCTGAGTGGAGGCAAGGAGTTACCGCTGCAGGGACTGGATGCATGGCAGCATTAGCTACCGAAAGGTGGTTAGCAGAGAAAAACTTAGCAAAAACTATAGTCAGAGAAACACCCGAACCAGAAAAAAAACTTAATTCATCAGATTTTAATGAAGAAGAAGTTAATGAAGTTACCTTCGATTCAAACTCTGAATGGCAAAAAGGAAGTTATGCATTAAGGAAACTTTATCATGAGAGTAAAAAACCAATCTTAGTAATTTTTAGTTCACCAAGCTGCGGACCATGTCATGTTTTGAAACCTCAGTTAAAAAGAATAATTAAAGAACTTAATGGTGCAGTCCTTGGCGTTGAAATAGATATTGATAAAGATCAAGATATTGCAAAACAGGCTGGAATTAACGGCACACCAACAGTTCAACTATTTAAAGAAAAACTCTTAAAAAAACAATGGCAAGGTGTTAAACAAAGAAGTGAGTTTAAAGAAGCAATAAAGAATATTATCTAAAGTAACTGTTTACTTATTATTCCTCTTTGGATTATTTTTGTTAGTAGTAGGTTTAGCGTTACCTGCATTTCTCTCTCTGTAAGTTATCCTCCCTCTAGAAAGATCATAGGGACTTATCTCAACTAACACTTTGTCTCCAGCTAATAATTTAATTCTAAATTTAGTCAATTTACCGGCAGCTCTACATAAACATTGATGTCCTTCAGGTTTTTCTAAGGTAACCAAATAAAATCCATTTCCCTGCTCTTTTTCTATTACACCTGAAGTTTCAATCATTAATTAATCTTTTACTATGTTCATATTATCAGAAAAAGATTGGCCAAAATTAATTTAAGAAAAATTACATACGTAAAAAAATGAAATTCAATTCAAATTGAAAATTTAATTTCATTAATTATTTGAAGTTGACCATAGTAAAAATTTGCTTTCGCAATTTTTTCAGAATCTTCTAATTGATCAAAAAAAAGAAACCCAAGGCTTTCCCACAATGAAGATCCGCAAACATTATTCAATTCATTTCTTGCTTCTTTTGCAAAATTATCTAGTTTTCTTTCAAGATTTTTAGTTTTAGAAACGGACATAATCAATTAATTTTTTATAGTACAAATATACTACATTAGTCAAAAATTGCAATACTAAAAGGGAAGTCTCTTTTTTTCCTCAATATTTAGATCTGCTTCCATTTCCCTTAATCTTTTTAGTATTTGTTGGTAGTACTCCTTTATATAACTCTCAAGAGAGGTCATATCATCTTTTTTAAGTTCCAATATTTCGTAAGTTTTGCTCATGTCAGCATCTAATGATTCACCACTACTAGTTACTTCAGCGAAAGCCAATCTTTCAGCAACATTTAAAGAGTCTTGGAAAAAAGAAACTACTTTCTGAGTGGCACTAATTATAAAAGGTGAAACTCTAAAAATTTTAGCCTTCTTTTCGCTAAATTTTTCACATAAGGATATTACTTCGTTTGAGTCCCATGCTTTGGGACCAACCAATGGCAATGTTAATCTATGAGTTTTTGGATTATTAACTGCTGCGACAATAACTTTTGCCATGTCTTGAGTATTCATGTATGCGATTTTAGTTGGAGTTCCACTCATCCATACTGCTTGACTATCTAAAATTGGGATAGCAAATTGACTTATAACTCCTTGCATAAAAGCTGCGCATTTAAAAATTGTATATTCTAGATCAGATTTCTCAAGAAGTTTTTCAGTACAATATTTAATGTCCATTAATGGAACATTTCTAAATTTTTCTGTTAGAAGAATTGAAAGGAATATTACTCTTTTTACATTTAAAGATTCACAAGCATTGAACAAATTGACCTTTCCATCCCAATCTATTTCATAAATGCTTCTAGGATCATCTGGTTTACTGGTAGCAGCATCAATAACAACTTCAATATCTTGCAATGCATATTCAATATCAGAAGAATTCAATAAGTTTCCTTTTGTCAGTTCACAACCCCACTCTTGAAGAAAGGAAGCTTTTCTTGGGTTTCTTACAAAGCATCTAACTTCATGTCCATCTTCAATAGCTTGCTTAGCTATTTGCCTCCCAAGTGTACCTGTTGCTCCTACTAAAAGAATCTTCATATTTTAAGATTTACTTAACCTGTAGACAATAACTCAATTTGTGATGTGTTCGTGAGAATCAATCTCCCTGAAACTTTAATAATAATGCTCCACCAACCAATCCTATTGGTATCAGTATCCAAAAAACTGCCGCGATACTAAAAATTTCTTTTGCCATAGTAAAATCGAATGATTACTATAATTTACATTCAATATACATTTATTTGTTAAAAAAGGAGATAATGCAAATATCTTGAAAATTTTATGAATAATAATTTTGAAGAAGAAAATATTAATATTCCTAATTTCTGGAATTGGAATGGTTTTAAAGTTTGTTGGAGTGTTTCAGGCGAAGATAATGAAATTCCAATAATCTTTCTTCACGGCTTTGGCGCCAGTCGAAAACATTGGAGGAACAATATAGAATATTTTGCGAAAAGGAATTGTGCCTCATATTCTTTGGATTTAATAGGATTTGGAGATTCAGATCAACCTGGGATAAGACAAATTGGAAAATTAAATAATAAGATTTGGTGTAATCAAGTTAAAGACTTTATTTCACAAGTAATAAGACCAAAGAATTCTGGGAAGGTAATTCTTATTGGCAATTCCCTCGGATCATTGGTGGCATTAACATGTGCTGTTTCATTTGATGATCAGATTGCAACAGTTATTGCATCGCCTCTGCCAGATCAAATCCAAGAAAACAAAAAGTCAACAACAAAAAAGTCACCATTAAAGAAACTTCAAGATGGACTAGTAACAATATTTTTTATATTTTTCCCTTTAGAGATTATTTTATTTTTAATAACAAAATTAGGGGTTATAAAGCTGGGATTGAATTCTGCCTATTTCAAAAAAGACAATATTGATGGCGAACTAGTAGATTTGGTGACAAAACCAGTTTTAAGGAAAACTTCAGCTAGATCATTAAGAGCGATGTGTATTGGAATGTCTTCAAGAGGTGAAAAATTTCAAGCTTCTTACCTTTTGAGAAAACTTAGCGCCTCAAAAAAAGTTCCTTTTTTATTAATTTGGGGAGAAAAAGATAATTTCATACCTTTGTTTGTTGGTAAAAAGATTGCAAATTTCCATAGATGGGTAAAATTAAAAATAGTATCTAATTCAGGGCATTGTATACATGATGAAGATCCATCAGTATTCAATAGAATCTCTTATGAATGGATTAGAGATTTAAAAATCTTTTAAAATATGAAACATACATTATCAGTTCTTGTAGAAGACGAATCGGGAGCCTTGAGTAGAATCTCGGGTCTATTTGCTAGAAGGGGATTCAATATAGATAGCCTTGCAGTAGGACCTGCAGAATCTAAAGGAATTTCAAGGTTAACAATGGTAGTGGAAGGTGATGATGAAACTCTTCAACAAATGACAAAGCAGCTTAATAAGTTATTTAATGTTCTGGGAGTTGTAGATTTTACTAATCTCGCAGCTGTTGAAAGGGAATTGATGTTACTAAAAGTTTCATCTAAAGAAGATACCAGAAGTAATATCCTTGATATAGTTCAGATTTTCCGTGCAAAAGTTGTTGATGTATCAGATATGGCCTTAACTCTCGAAGTCGTTGGAGATCCTGGGAAGTTAGTTGCCTTGGAGAAATTACTCGAGCCATACGGTATCCTTGAAATAGCGAGGACTGGGAAAGTGGCTCTTAAACGCTCTTCAGGAGTTAATACAGAAATGTTGAAAATAAACAAATATTCTCTTGAAATTTAATTATATATCTGGACTGACTTGATATAGTCTTCTTTATTTATTTTTTTAAGGACATCCAATCCTTTAATAATTTTTCCGAAATTCGAATACCTTCCATCCAGTTCTGGGATCTTATTAGTTACAAGAAAGAATTCAGTAGATGAAGACTTATCCTTACCGCTTTTAACCATGGCTATTGAACCACTCTCAAAAGTATTAACTAAATTCTTAGTTTCATTTGGATTTTTTATTTGATAATTATATCTTGGATTAATTTCTTCTTTGAATTTTATTTCTAAAGGTATTAATGAACTTGTCTTATTCAGGTTTTGTTTTCGTTCAATATAAAGTTTATTTTCTGCATTAACACCACCATGTATAAATCTTATTTGGGGATAAATTATTATTTTATAAAATTTTTGATTTAGGTAAATATCATTATCTATGTTTTCAAGAAAGTTTGATACTGTGACTGGGTTATCTTTACCAAATAATTCAACCTCAAAATCACCTTTTGAAGTTTTAAAATTAACTATTTTATTACTCTGTATACAACTAAATTTAAGTTTTTTGCAGTAATAATTTGAATCAACCTTATTTTTATAACTACAAGCTTGCAACAAAAACAAAAACTGTATAAAAGATAATGTTCTTATAAGATATTTTTTTTTTATTTTAAGCCCTCCAAATTAACATCCAAAAATTTAGCCAGACGAGCTCCCTCTTCTTCAACTTGAAGCAGTGGTTTCAGTTCACCTGCACCGCTTAAAGGGAGAGGTTTTTTTCTACCTTTTAGTACTAAAGCAATTCTTCTTCTAGGATTAAATCCTTCACTAATATCCAACTTTACCGATTTAATTTCATCGAAATTCAATTTAACTTCAATATTTTTGAATAATCCTTTTCTTTTTATTTCAACAGATTTTGATGATTTATCAAAATAGTTACTCCCTGATCCAAAGTTTATGTAAACCAAATACCACAAGTAAAAATTTAATAAATTGGCTATTACTCCGTATGCTCCCATTATTATTCCTTGAGGGATAAACAATAAAGTTGAAGGATTTCCTAAAGGTAATAAATCCCTTCCTGTGTAGCTAGATATAGAGGCCAAAAGGAACCCAATTCCTCCTATCGTTAACATTCCTCCAATAATGTAATTTGAAATTTTTCTTGATCCGCCAATTTTTTGTTCGATTTTATCGAAAGACGTGAGGTCTGAATTCATTTTTTATATTTTTAGGCCTGATATCAGATAATTTAACAAACTAAGGCAGTATTCTTACCTAATTTTTAATAAAAAAGTCAGGAAAGCTTTACAAGGCATTTCAGATATTCAAATATTTCCCCACATTACTCTCAATCTTTGTTACAGTCACTGCGTATCCCGAAGCTAAAAAACGATTTCTCATGACGATCGCAGTTGGTAGCGCCCCACAAAGAGGATGGTTTGATGTCCTTGATGATTGGTTGAAGCGCGACCGCTTTGTATTTATTGGTTGGTCCGGACTACTTTTACTTCCTTGTGCATATCTTGCTATAGGTGGTTGGTTCGTCGGAACAACATTTGTTACCTCATGGTACACACATGGAGTTGCAAGCTCATACCTTGAAGGTTGTAACTTTTTAACAGCAGCTGTAAGTACCCCTGGTGATGCCATGGGACACAGTCTTCTATTTTTATGGGGTCCTGAAGCCCAAGGTAGTTTCGTAAGATGGCTACAGCTTGGTGGACTTTGGAACTTCGTTGCATTACATGGAGTATTTGGCCTAATTGGTTTTATGCTTCGTCAGTTTGAAATTGCTGGCCTTGTTGGAATTAGACCATACAACGCTTTAGCATTCTCAGCAGTAATTGCAGTATTTACAAGTATTTTCCTTATTTATCCTTTAGGACAGCATAGTTGGTTCTTCGCACCTTCATTCGGTGTTGCAGCAATCTTCCGTTACATTCTGTTCATTCAAGGTTTTCATAATATTACTTTAAATCCATTTCACATGATGGGTGTTGCTGGAATTCTTGGTGGTGCTCTACTTTGCGCTATTCATGGAGCTACAGTACAAAATACTTTGTACGAAGATACAAGTATTTATACAGATGGTAAGGTTCAAAGTTCAACATTTAGAGCTTTTGACCCAACTCAAGAAGAAGAAACTTATTCAATGATTACAGCGAATAGATTTTGGAGTCAAATCTTCGGTATTGCTTTCTCAAACAAGCGTTTCTTACATTTCTTGATGCTATTTGTACCTGTTATGGGTATGTGGACATCTTCAATTGGTATTGTCGGCCTAGCACTAAACTTAAGAGCTTATGATTTCGTAAGCCAAGAAATCCGTGCAGCAGAAGATCCAGAATTTGAAACTTTCTATACAAAAAATATACTTTTGAACGAAGGTATGCGAGCATGGATGTCTTCTGTGGATCAACCACACGAAAACTTTGTATTCCCTGAGGAGGTTCTTCCACGTGGAAACGCCCTTTAATAATTTATTAAGAGCTCCAAACCAAAGTATTGAGGAAACTGGTTATGCCTGGTATGTAGGTAACGCTAGATTAATCAATTTATCTGGACGTTTATTAGGAGCTCACATTGCTCACTCTGGACTAATAGTCTTTTGGGCGGGAGCAATGATGCTCTTTGAGGTTAATCATTTTACTTTTGATAAACCAATGTGGGAGCAAGGTTTAATCTGTATGCCACACGTTGCAATGTTTGGCTATGGGATAGGCCCAGGTGGTGAAGTTACTGATATCATGCCTTTCTTCCAAGCAGGCGTGGTTCATTTGATAGCTTCCGCTGTACTTGGTTTTGGTGGTATTTACCATTCATTAGCAGGTCCAGAAAAACTTGAAGAAGATTTTCCATTTTTCTCAACCGATTGGAGAGATAAAAATCAAATGACAAATATCCTCGGATATCATTTGATTGTTTTAGGTGTAGGTGCACTAGCATGGTCAGTAAACTGGTGTTTTATTGGCGGTGCATATGACACATGGGCACCAGGTGGTGGTGAAGTCAGACTTGTAAACCCAACCTTGGATCCGAGAGTTATTCTTGGTTATTTATTCAGATCTCCATGGGGAGGAGCTGGTTCAATAATCGGTGTTAACTCCATCGAAGATATTGTTGGTGGACATGTTTACGTGGGTATTACTGCAATCATTGGAGGAATATTCCATATCTTTACCAAACCTTTTGGATGGGCAAGAAGAGCTTTTATCTGGAATGGTGAAGGACTATTAAGTTACGCTCTTGGTGGAATTTGTGTAGCAAGTTTTATTGCTTCAACATTCATTTGGTTTAACAACACTGCTTACCCTTCAGAATTTTATGGTCCAACAAATGCTGAAGCTTCACAGGCTCAAAGCTTTACTTTCCTAGTGAGAGATCAAAGAATTGGAGCTAACGTAGGTTCAACAATGGGACCAACAGGTCTAGGTAAGTATCTCATGAGATCTCCTACTGGTGAAATTATATTTGGTGGCGAAACAATGAGATTTTGGGATTTCAGAGGTCCATGGTTAGAGCCTTTAAGAGGACCTAACGGTTTGAGCCTTGAGAAAATCCAGAATGATATTCAGCCTTGGCAGGTAAGAAGAGCTGCTGAATATATGACTCATGCTCCTAACGCTTCTATCAACTCTGTTGGTGGAATCATTACAGAGCCTAATGCTGTTAACTTCGTTAACTTAAGACAGTGGTTAGCTGCAGCTCAATTCTTCCTAGGATGGTTTACATTCATCGGTCACCTTTGGCATGCTGGACGTGCTAGAGCAGCCGCTGCTGGTTTCGAAAAAGGAATCGACAGAAAGAGTGAACCAGCTCTAGAAATGCCTGATTTAGATTAATTTCTATATCATCGATAAAAAGCCCTATCTATAGATAGGGTTTTTTTTTGCTCAATTTATTATCTATTTAAATTGTCTCTGAGCCATGGCAAACTTAAACCCATTACATTACTAAAACAACCTTCTATTTTTTCTATATATTTACCGCCTATACCTTCCAATGCAAATCCTCCGGCGCAATATAAAGGTTCATTTGTATCTACATAACTCTTGATCTCCCAATCTTCCAAATTAGAAAAATAAACTCTTGAACTTACTGTTTTTTTTATTATTTCAGTAATTTTAAAAATATTTGAGGTTGCATCTAAATTTCCAATTATTAGAGTATGACCCGTATGTAAATATCCAAATTCTCCAGACATTTTTTTCCATCTAGCAAGTGCCTCTTCTTTATTAGATGGTTTTCCATAAGCTTCACCTTTAAATTCAAAAATTGAATCACATCCAAGGATTTCTAAAGGACCATAATTAAATTTTTCTGGCAATGATATTTTTTGAATATTTTTAGATAAAGTATTAGCCTTTTGAAAAGATAACTCTAAAGCTAAATTAAATATATTTTTTTCTTTGATAGTAGTTTCATCAAAGCCACTTGATATTTGAATAAAATCTATTTGACAATTTTCAAGTAATTTCTTTCTAGATTGGGAAGCAGAGGCTAGAATTAACACAAATTTTTTATAAAATTATAATTCAATTTACTAATTAATAAATTTCAAAATTAATAAAAATTACCAATGGAGTTAGAAGCAAAATTACATGATATTAAAAAACCAATTATGGTTTTGGGAACTTGCAGCGGCGCAGGGAAATCATTAACCGTTACTGCTATTTGCAGGATTCTTAAAAATTTAGGAGAAGAGCCAATACCTTTTAAAGGACAAAATATGAGTAACAACGCTTGGGTAGATTGGGATGGTGGAGAGATGGCATATTCACAAGCTCTTCAAGCTTTTGCTTGTGGTATTAATCCCTGTGCTGAGATGAATCCCATTTTATTAAAACCGCAGGGCAATTCATTAAGCGAGGTTATCCACTTAGGCAAAAGTATAGGAATAACAACCGCCAAAAATTACTACCAAGATTGGTTTATTCCAGGCTGGAAAGTAATTAAAAAAAGTTTAAAGTCTATTTACGAACGAAATCCGAATTGCCGTTTAATTATCGAAGGGGCTGGAAGTCCCGTAGAGATGAATTTGATTCATAGAGATCTCACTAATTTAAGAATTGCAAAGTACTTAAATGCAAATTGCATTTTGGTTACTGATATTGAAAGGGGAGGAGTATTTGCTCAAATAATCGGAACCCTTGAATTAATGAAACCAGATGAAAAAAAACTTATTAAGGGGATTATTGTAAATAAATTTAGAGGTGACCTTTCATTATTTGAAGAAGGGAAAAAATGGATAGAAAGTAAAACTCAAATCCCTGTCATTGGAATTATTCCATGGTTAAATGATTCATTTCCCCCAGAAGATTCTTTAGATTTAATAGAAAAAAAATCACGTTTCTCAAATCCTGAAATCAAAGTTGGGATTATAAAATTACCATCTATAAGTAATTTTTCGGATTTCGATCCATTGGAAAATGAAGAAACAATATTAATTGAATGGATAAGAGAATCCCAAAACTTAAATAAGTTTGACTTTATTGTCCTTCCTGGTAGTAAACAAACTATTAAAGATCAAATTTTTCTTGAAGAATGTGGTTTATCTCAGGATATAAAAAATTATTCAAATAATAAAGGAAATATTATTGGCATTTGTGGAGGGTTTCAAATGTTAGGAACATCGCTTGAAGACCCTTTTTTAAAAGAGGGATCTGTAAGTTATTCAGAACAAAAAATTAAAGGCATAGGATTACTGCCAATAAGAACAACTTTCTTTGAAAATAAATTAACGAGACAAATCAATTCTGAATCATTATGGCCGTGCCATTCAAAAATAAATGGATTTGAAATTCATAATGGCCAGACTGAATTAGAATATACCCAAACCTTGGTAAATATTAAACCTTTATTTAAAGACTTAAATCTAGGATGGTATAGAGAAAATAAAGAAGGTGGAACAATTGCAGGTACTTACATTCATGGGATATTTGAAAACGATAATTGGAGAGATCAATATATAAATTTAATAAGGAAGAGCAAAAATTTACCTACATTAAATAAAAAATCAATACCTTATAAAAAGAAAAGAGAATCAATTATTGATAATCTTGCCAACGAATTTGATAAACATTTAAATATCACATCAGTACTAAATTGAAAGAAACAAAAATTAAAATTAGATGGCCAAACAATAATGAAACCTATGTTTCGGAGGGGGATGATTGGTTCTTATGTGCAAAAAAAGCCGGTTTAGAAATTCCTACTGGATGTCTTACAGGTAGTTGCGGTGCTTGTGAAATAGACGTAAATGGTGAAACAATAAGGCCTTGTATCAGTGGAATCAAAAATAATAAAGAATGTACATTAAGGGTTTCTTTAACTACAGACCCTTTTTGGGAAAACTAAAAGTTTTTTATTAATATAAAAAATTCAACTTAATTCCAAATCTATATTCATTATCTTTCAGAAGATGTCCAATATCTTGAACTCCCGCAGCATTAGAATAATACAAATCTAATGACTTTTCAGGTGAGAAAGAATATCTTATAGCAAGAGTAGAGTTTAAATCTGAATCGTTTTTAATTGAAGTATTTATTTCTGGAATAAGCATCAAATTATCTGATAAATTTATATAACTTGAGAAGCCGATCCCTCCAAAACTTTCGACACCACTAAAAAAGTATTTGGGACTAATATTAAATGACAACCAATTTCTTAATCTAAAAGTATTCATAAATTCTGTGAATAAATACCCTTGATTAGTATCACCATTTCTACCAACGGATACTCTTGATGCAAGCCAACAAAGGTCGTTTTTTTGAGGACTAAATATTAGAAGCTTGCCGCCTAACCTAAAATTAAGATTATTTTCATCTAAGTAAGTTGAATATAAATCTGAATTTTTACTTCCTCTAAAGTTTAAATCATTAAAACTGCCAATATTTAGAAGTTCTAATTGGAATAAATTTGATAAAGAATAATAATAAGAACCAAACAAATTTCCTTTACTATCAGAGCTTATATTAATTTGTGAATTTCCAGCTCTGGGCATTAAGGCATTATTAACAGTAATTCCGCCATTACTAATCAATCTATCTCTCTCATTGAGAGTATTAAGGTATGTGTCCTCTCCATTGGGCCTATAAGTTAAATTAGCAGAATACAGTGGAAGGTTATCTGATGGGATAGTAAGTATTCCAGTAGAAGGAGAAGCCCCATATGAATTAGTTATTTTACCTTCAATTCCAATCTTAGGATTAACATCCCATCCCAAACCAAAACTATATATAGGCTTTCTAGAGTAATTTAAATTACTATCAAAATAATTATTACCTGGACCAAGAGGAATCGTATATGAGAGAAGAAGATTAAGATCTTCTGCCATATCAAAGACAATACCACTTCCAATATAGAAATTATTACCATAAGAGTTTTTACCAATTCCTTTAGAACCTAAATTCTCAGGCAAAAATGTAATACCTGGGACAATTAAAGCGGTAAAGTTTTCATTTAAATTTTTTGAGATAGGAAAAGATAAAGCACCAACTAAATTTTCAAATTTGTCTTTACCATGGGAACTATCTCTTTGATTATATATACTTTTTGAGGTTTCAGATCCACTAGCATGCCTCCAATATTCAAGAGTAGATACTAATGACAATCCAAAATCGAACACTTCCTCATCTATTAATTTTTTCTTAAAAGAAAGTGCATAACTTTGCCAATAATAGTTAATTTTCTGTCCTTCTACTAAGTTGTATAAGTCATCATCGGCTCCAGTTACATAGAGAGAAATAAGGGAAGAATCTGAAATTCCGTAATCAAAAACAAATGAAGTATTTTGCTGACCGGTCCCACCTCCTATACCTCCGTCAAAAGATGATTTCCATCTAATAGAGCTTTGTAAATCTTCATGGTCAAGGAAATTATTAAGTGGCAAAAAAGGTTCAATTTCGGTAATAGAAGAACGTGATATTTTTGTGGGTTTATATATTCTTTCTTCGTTTGATAAGTCAGTGGTGCCTGAAATTGAATCTTCTTTATTTTTATTCCCAAAATAAGCTTCATCATTCTTATAGGATCTCCAGATAATCTTTTTTATTGGTTTAGATTTATTTTCCTCTATCTTTTTCCAATTAATAGTATTTAATCCCGATGTATCTTCTCTTAATTTTTCTGCAAATACTCCAATGAAGTTGAATAATTGACTAATCAAAAATAAGTAAAAAACCAACCTCATATAAAAACTTCTTACTGTTTCCAAAATAATTTTTTAATTATAAGCAATTGAAACAAAATTAATCAATCTCAATTAGATTAAGAATAAAAAACACCCCGCAATAAATCCACTTAAATGACCTAATAAACTTACCCCTGGCAAAAAAGAGAAAATCAAACCTATCATACATATTGCCCTTGACATTTTTTGAACTTCATAATTGGACTTAAAACCAATTTCTTTACCTAAAAAATATTTCTTTCCATAAAAAGAAGTCAATAGTAAGAATCCAAATAAAGCATAAATTACTCCACTAAATCCTAAGGCGGCATAATTAGGAAAAATATTAAAATACGATAATATCTTTTCGTAAATCCAGATAATAAAAAAATTAAAAAAAGAACAAACTATAATAAATTTCAAATAAAAAAATTTGCTTTTAATCTCGAGTTTCATCAAAAAATATCTAGTGATGATTATTCCACCTAAATTACTTAATAAATGATTTAAATCTGCATGAGTTAGGATTGATGTGAAAATCCTATGGGGTTGATCACTGATTAATCTTGGTACAAAGTAGAAATATTCTTTGTCAATAACTCCAATTAAATCTGTAAAAATAAAAAAAGATATTAAAGAAAATCCAGTTACAAGATACTGCCAATCATATTTTGATATTGAATTATTAAAAGGCATTTTTTAAGTTTTAAAATAAAAAATATCTTCTTAAATAGAAGAAAAGACCCTGAAAAGGGTCTTTATTAATATCTTATTTATATTGCCTTTAGTAAACTTTGCAATGAGAACTTGTTGGGTGGTCTATGCATTCTTTTTCCCAATAACCTTGTCTATGATCTTGAGGAAGTTGATAGTTAAAATCATGCATTCTCCAAATATCTGAAGTTGCATTTCTTAGGGCAGTTAATGGAGTGGTGAGTCTCATAAAGCCTCCTTTATCTATATTTCTTAATTATCCTCCTATTCAATTAAAATTAATAGAGTATTAATACCCGAGTGTTAGTGCTATGCGGTTGTCGCCACTATCTTTTCCGATTCAGCAGGAGTAGAAATAATTGAGGAGTCAAAAGCACTTCATCGACTTTGTGGACAGCGAAGTGCATAAGACTCGAAGAGGGCAAAAAAATTCCCTCTTTGTTTATTTCACTTTTATTAATACTTTTTGTTAGAAAAACTATACTTATAAGGTAAAACATACTATTTCTTATTCAAACGATAATGATTAAAATCACTTTTGATGAATTCAAAAAGTATACAGAGAAAGTATGAGCACTAAATGGGATGACAAATTTTGGCAGAAAATTTCTTACACATGAAGTCACGTTCTCCTTCAGATGCAAAACACTTAATGGATGGTATAAAAGGATTAAAAGATTCATGGCGCTTAGGAGTTCTAAATGATGAATACGAAAGACTGAAGAAAATACAGGAGGAACAGCAACAGCAATGACAGAAAACATAAACTGGCAGAAAGAATTATTAGAAAGTGGAAAATTTAATGATAAATTTTCAAAAAATCTTCTAGAACATGGAGCAAAAAACTTTATGCAAGGAATCTATCTTGGATATATGTATTCAAGATGGAGAAAAATAAGAGGTTTAGATAAAGATGATCTAGTAGAAAATTCAGGTCAAATGCAATCTTCATATAAAGAGTTTGAGAAGAAAATTAACTGAAGGTGATACCTTCTTTCCTCCAGAAGAATCTGAAAAACTCATTTAATAACAAGTGATCTTGAGGAATCTACCAACACCAAACCTTGTCAAAAACATACCCACCAACACATTAAAAATATCCACCAACACATCCACCAACACACATAAAATTAAAACCAACTATACATAAATTGATATTTCTTAGAACTCTTATTTATCACTGCAATTTGAATAAAAAATCAAAAAATTAAGATTCCTAATTATCCTATTAAAACGGAAAGGGTGTAATCTGAACTCAGAATTGACCCCAGTATTCATCAGTAATCTTAGAAATAAAAGATCAAACTGCTGAAAAAGACTCCATTTTCTACAACACCAAATCGGAAAATGTTATTTTGTATTCCCCCAAAAATAACACTTTTTTAGGTGTTAGGGAACGCTAAAATAATACTCTAAATTCCCTCAGTTCTTTGATATAACTGAGTTTGTATGCTACTATATTGGAATCTAAGTCTGACTATTTTCAAGTTCTTTATAAAAAGAATAATCTATTACTTTCCGACAGTAAAGATAAGAAATCAATCAAAAAATATAAACATTTCTATCTGAGAAATCATGATTAGAACTGCAATAAAACACTTTATCAACACGACCGAGAAACACCCACTTGAACCTGCTCATCAAAAGATCGCAGACTATTTGGCGAGTATCTGATCTAAAGTCTTTTCATCTGAAACAACAATGAAATCATCAAAGTGAATCGTTTGGTCGGGGTAACTCACTCCAACTACTCGATCTCGATAGACACCAAGTCTGATATGACTTTGATAATACTTTCCACGCCAATCATAAGTGACACCATTATAATCAAATATCAATTCCCCATCCTTATAGACTCTGACAAAACCATCGTTATCTCTTGTATTATAGATTCCAATCTTATATGTACTCCATTCCCCTAATGGAGTCACTTTTGCTGTACCATCAACATCTCTGTCTTTATATTGACTTCTGAACTTTTCCCATCTTTGAACCCAATTTCCTTCATAGTTTTTATACTTTGTATCAATACGATAAAGGTCCTTTTCCTTTTGACTCATAGATCGACGTGCATTTCCTCCGGTCTGTCCTCCTATTTTTAATCTATTTCCATTTTTTTTATAACGTAATCCTATCAGAGGACTGACTTTTCCTGTTGATATCATATTTTTGAATTGAAAAAATAATACTCTGTCGTCGATATGAGTAAAATCCTCTGGAAGTCTCTTTTTGAAACTGATCCATATTTCTTTACCTAATACTCTTTTGGGTTTGACCTCAAATTCTGCTCTTTCAGTTGTTTCCTTTGTCCACCCTTTCTGATCAACATTCCATCCATCTTTTACTGTCACTGCAAGATAGGTATTACCATCAGGGTCTTCTTTAATTTCAAATGGTTTGAGACCTGTACCCTTATCGTTAGTCGTAAATTTATTGGTTGTCAATCTTCCTACATTTTCATTTTCAAAGTCCTCAAAGAAATTCCAAGGGGATTTTGTTTTTTTATCTACAGAGTCTGGAACAGGTACCTTTTCCCATGAGTATGAATTACCACTGGTAAAACACATCAATATGAGAAAAAGGTATACAAGTTTTTTCATGTCCGAAAAAAATTTTGAAATTTGATGTAACTGAAAGTCTATATCATTCTCGCGTTCTCTAAATATCACCTAAATAAACCATATAAAATAGATGTATATTCTAAATTTTAGATCAACTGTCAACCAATAAACCCCATCAAAATATTCTGTACCACATCAAAATTTCTTGTCCCCCATCATAAGAAGGTGTCACTTGAACTATCTCCTAAATTGCTGAAATCGCACTGGTATTTTTATGTACCCCATGGGTGCTTTTCATACCCCATGGAAATAAAACATGTACCACTTATTTATTACCCATATTTTCCCTAGAAATACCTTATATTTCAAAATCAAAAAGTTATCTGACCATAAGTATTTTTCTCAACTATCCTGTAATTGCAGTCTAATTGGAGATCTTATAACACCATAAGTCTGCATGCAAAATTGGTGTATTACGGAGAGGGTGGGATTCGAACCCACGAATAGTTACCTATTAAACGATTTCGAGTCGTTCGCTTTCGACCACTCAGCCACCTCTCCCATATTTAAAATATAAATTAAAAAATTTATACTAAAAATATATTTAGATTTTTGTTAATTCCAACCAGTTTCTTTCATTATTTCTATTGCCTTACTATTGAATTTGCCAATTTCTTTTATAGTCACATTATCTGGAGTGAAATCTCCAAATTTACTAACAATTCTATTTTGACTTGATTCCTTTAAAGGGTGCTCATAAGTTTTATTAGCTAAACCTTGACTACCTTCACTAGAAGCTAAATATTCAAGAAGTTTAATAGCCTCAGTCTTGTTTTCTGCATATTTATATATGCCCCCAGCAGTTATATTTACATGCGCAGGATTGGGTATTATTAATTTTATTTTTTCTGCTAAAGAAGCATCTCTTGGGCCTTTAACTCCATCAAGCATCCTTGCGACATAATATTGATTAACGATTCCAATACCGCACGTTCCCTGCCCTACAGCTCTTATTAATGAAGAATCTCCAGAAAAATAGGGAGTGGAGACATTTGATATCAAACCCTTAAGCCAAATTTTTGTTTGGCCAACGCCTTTCTTTGCTATTTGATTAGAAACCAAAGATTGATTATAAGGACTTTTTCTATTTCTTAGACATACTTTTCCTTTAAAAGAAGGATTGGTTAGATCCTCAAAATTTTTGATTTTTGTAATATCCACAATATCCGGATTTGTGATGATTACCCTTAATCGCCTAGTAAGGCCAAACCATTTATTTCTAGGATCTCTTAAATTATTTGGAACACTATTTTCTAGAATATTTGAATTAATTTTTTGAAATAAATTTGCCTTTGATGCATTTTCAATTCTTGCTGCATCAACAAGAATTACTAAATCAGCCTGAGAATTTTTACCCTCTCTTTTTAAGCGCTCAATTATAGCTTTTCCATCTGTTTCTATATATCTAACTTTGATGCCAGTTTGTTCTTGAAATTTTTGATAAACCTCTTTATCTGTATTGTAATGTCTACCAGAAAATAACCTAACCTCTTTCTCTGCAGAATTTACAGGTTGATTATTTAGAAGTAGCGATAATGTCACTGAAGTAAAAAATAGCCTTTTTAAATAATTCTTTAATTTCATATATTAAAATTGTTATTTTTGTTACCTTACAACAAAAATTTGGTAGAAATAATCCAAAAATAAAAAATCACTTTGTCATGTATATTTCTTTACCTTAGGAAATAACATTCTGATACTTTCGAGATATAAATCTTACTTTACTAAGGGAAAGCCCATGCGTTCCCTCTCTAGTATCCATGAAGACGCGACTTCTCTAGCTAACTTTCTGATTTTTTCTATATACTGGGCACGATCAGTTACTGATATTACGCCTCTAGCATCAAGCAAATTAAAGCTATGACTACACTTTAAAACATAATCAAGCGCGGGGTAAGTTAGCTTCTTTTCAATTAATGAATTTGCTTCATCTTGATATATCTCAAATAATTTTCTGAGATTTTCAGGATTTGATTCAGAGAAATTATATGAACATTGACCTTTTTCAAATTGAAGCCAAATATCGCTGTATTTCAGATCTTTATTCCAATTTAAGTCCCAGATACTTTCTTTATCCTGCAAAAACATTGCAATTCTCTCTAAACCGTATGTAATTTCAATTGGTATTGGTTGACAATCAACTCCCCCGCATTGTTGAAAATAAGTGAATTGAGTAACTTCCATTCCGTCTAGCCATACTTCCCAACCTACGCCCCAAGCTCCAAGAGTTGGCGACTCCCAATTATCTTCAACAAATCTTATGTCATGATTTTTAGCCTCTATTCCAAGAGATTCCAGAGATTTCAAATATTTTTCTTGGATCCCATCTGGGGAAGGCTTAATTATTACTTGATATTGAAAATAATGTTGTGCACGATTAGGGTTATCACCAAATCTTCCGTCTGTGGGTCTTCTACATGGCTCAGCATATGCAACAGACCAAGGTTCGGGTCCAATTGCCCTCAAAAAAGTATGAGGACTCATTGTACCAGCACCCTTTTCAGTATCATATGGCTGCATAATTAAACAACCCTCTTTGGACCAAAAATTATTTAAATTTTGAATTATATCCTGAAAAAACATCAAATTTTAAGAAGTTTAGAATTTAGATCAATGCCATTAAACATAATAACAAAACTTAAAACAAAAAATATTTTTAACTCTAATTTCTGAGAAGCATTATCTGGTATTTGGATAGTATAAAACTTAATCCAATATAAACATAAATTAGAAATTAATCATGAAAAAAAATCTAATGGCAAAGGTCCAAAAGTATTAGATTCTTCTGCATCTTCATCATATTGGCAAGTTATTAAAATTCCTTCTCCCAGACCATTCTCAGATCTAACAAAAACATTACCAGTTTTTTGGTTGCCTTTTAAAAAAACATATCCATCAGCATGAAGCGAATCTAAATTACCAAATTTTATTGAGGAATATTTATTAGAAATTGATTTCAGTGCTTCAATAGCTTTGGTATCAGAAGCTGCCATTATTCCTATTGTTATCCAATCGGCATTATAAATATTAGTTTCTAATTCTATTAATAGTTTTTTTTCTTGACTACTGCTTAAATGAGGAGCAGTTCTAAGACTGTTTAAATCAGCTAATTTATTTATTTCCATTAAATTAGTACCTAAAATAATAAATTATTAACCAAAGGTTCTTCCATTCCAAGCCCATAATGAAGCGGGCACATCCTCGAAAGAAATATAAATTTTATCTATTGGAATTCCAATTTTTTCATAAACAAAATTAGATATTTGCTTTGCCATCTCTGAAGGATTTAAAGAGCCTATCGACTTAATTTCTAAAAAACAACAAGGTCTTTCATCATCAAAATACATTTCTAAATTATCATCTAACTTAGCCATAACAAATCTTTTTGATTTATTTGTTAAAGACGCGACTAATATTGAAATTTCTTCAAGTAATTTCTTCTTATCCTCTATTTTTGCTGAAGTAGAAACATTAATATAAGGCATATTTATGCAGCTAAATTATCTTTTTGAAAATCATTTTGTAGATTAAAAGTTTTATTTTTTAAAACTTTTTTTGATGAAAGATATGCCATATCGTATTGACTTATTCCGTTTTTATAGGGATTGAAAAGGGCATTTTTAGATCTACTTTTTTTGCTCCTTTTGAATTCAATCATTTTTATAAAATTATTAATTATTAATTTAACTTTTTTTTAATAGATGTCTAGCTTTTTTAAAAATCTTTAATTAATTAAATGCAAAATATATTTCTGAATCACAATATGAATAACTATTTATTAAATTTGAATTAGATCACTTAATAATCTTTTTGGAAGTTCTAAATAATTATCAAAGAAAAAAACTTGATGAGAGCAATGATGAAGAATTTTATTCTGACCCAAAATTTGTTTATCATTTAGATGCGAACTTCAGGCAATATCTATCAAATGTTTATAAAAAAGAAATTTCAGACAATTCAACTGTCCTAGATTTAATGTCCAGCTGGGATAGTTACTTACCTCAAGAGAAAAAATATAAAAAAGTTATTGGGCATGGATTAAACAAACAAGAACTTGAGAAAAATAAAATTTTTGATACTTATTGGATACAAAATTTCAATTTAAATCAAGAAATTCCTTTAGGTAATGAAAGTGTTGATTTCTGTTTAATGGTCGCAGCTTGGCAATATTTACAATACCCAGAAAATTTATCTAGAGAAATCGTAAGAATTTTGAGTAATGATGGCAAGTTTATAATATCTTTTTCAAATAGAGCATTTTGGCATAAGGCTCCCAACATTTGGACTTCATCCACTGAAGAAGAGAGAATTAAATATGTAAGAAAAGTCCTAATATCAAACGGATTTAATGAGCCAAGAATAATTAAAAAGTTTAATGAACCAGTCCAAAATATCTTCAATTTTTTTAGTAAAGACCCATTTTATTGCTTGATTGCAAGTAAAAAGTAAATAATACCTTTACTGCATTTCAGATAAAGCTTTGAACAAAGATCTATAGCCATACTTTTAAATTTTTACTAATATTGGATAGATAATATTAAAAATATGGGCTCTAAAAGAGAAAAATATCCTGAAAAATGCCCTTGGGATCTAGGACCTAATCAACACTTAGCTAAAGAAGAAAACTGGACTTTAAGATTAGGTGAAGCAAACGTGTGTTTTAGCAAAAACAAATTAGACAATAATTATTTTCATGTAATTAGTAATGAAAATGAAGAACAAATTTTAGCCTTCAGAGCAAGACTTCTTTATCAAAAACTACTTGATAAAGGATTTAGATTGGTTGAATAAAAAACTTATTTCAATAAACTTAAATCCTCGAAAACAAACTTTTGTATTTCTTCTTCTTGATTTTGGTTTAAATATTTTATTGATCTCGAATTTAAAATCCAATAATCTTTTTTACCTATATTTATAAATTCATCTTTGTATTCAATTTTTTGAGAATTTGATTCTAGGGTTTTTGGATTAATTTGTTGACTAGTATATTTCTTACTAAGAAAACCAACTCCAGTATCAAAAAATTCCTCAACAAAAATCTCAATAATTGTTCCATGAATTTTTCTATAAACCATATTAATACAATCATCTTTAACCCTATACTTATCTCCTTCATTTCTCCCAGAAACATTCATTTCAATCCCATTTTCAGAACTTTTAAGTAAATTAAAATTATTTTCTGAATGAACTGAATTAAATTCTCTTTTTACCCTGTGAATACACACTTCAAACAATTGAGAAGCAATACTTTTCTTTATGTTTTCTTCATCTATTTTTTTAATCTCAGGTTTAAAGTCTTCACCTAATAAGAACTCACCCTCATAAGAATTATCTTCAAATAAATAAGTACACTTGCCTTTATAGCCTTTGAAATCAGTATTCCATGTATATCTTTTTTCATAAGCATTTTTAAAAATATCTTTGCAACTCTGTTCTTTTAAATTTTTCATTATTTTTAAGATTTACAAGCAATCATACAAAAAGGCATCTCTAATTGGGATAGAAAGTTTTAATTTATTAAATTGACTATTTTTTTAGGTTTTTTGTCAAAAATTTAAGCCAAAGAGGGGATTTCACCTTTAAGCTGAGAAGCCCATGCCTCAAGACGCGAATCGGTCAAATCAGATTCACTATCCTCATCAAGAGGTAATCCACAAAAGCTTTCCCCTATAACACTTTTAGACTCATCAAAAGTATAAGTAGATTTATCTACGTAACCGACCATTTCAGCGCCTGCTTTTGTGAAGTAGCTATGAATTTCTTCCATTGCATCACAATAGTTTTCTGTGTATGTAGAAGAATCTCCTAAGCCAAAAATTGCAACTTTTTTTCCTGATAAATTTAGTTTGCCTATATCTTCTAATATTGAATCCCATGCAGTTCCCGATCTTTCTTCATCGGCACCTGTATTCCAAGTAGGTATCCCGCAGATAATTCCATCAAGACCTTCAAATTCTGAAAGATCATCCACATCAGATACATCTTTAGGTGCTTCTGCTGAAGAGATAAAGTTGTGAAGACGATCAGCTACGTCTTCAGTTTTTCCAGTTGTAGTGGCGTAATAAATTCCTACGGTCATAACTTCAAAATGTTTACATTAAAATAATAAAATCTAAAAACGTTAAATTAATTTCTTTAAAAACTTTTTCATGTAAAATTTTATACTAATCAAAGTAAGAAAAATTTTTTTGAGAATAATTTATAAAATATTTAAACCATTGTGACTGACAAATTTCAAAATGATATTAAAAATCTTATTGAAGAATTCAACTTTAATGGGCATAAAAAATTCAAATTAATTGTTTTATTTGGTTTATTGGGAGATTTTGATAGCTTTGAATATGCAATAAATTTGAAAAGTTTTATCGATAATAATCAAGATAAAAATTTAGATATTTTTGCAATTGCAATTGGCAATCAAAATGGGAAAGAAAAGTTTTGCAAATTTACTGGCTTTCGTAAAGAAAATTTAATGGTTGTTTCTAATAACCAAATTCATAACAATCTTAAAGTTTCAAGAGGATTAAATATAGGTTTAGGAGGTTGGATCAATATGCTTTTGATGCTATCAGGAATAAATTCTTTTAAAACAATTAAAGAAGTTATTAGAGGTTATACCGGCGATCAAAAAGCAAAGCAAATCTATTCAGAATTTGACAAAATTAATGTTTTAAAATTTCTAAACTTTTCAGGTAAATCTTTTAAACAGGTTTTCGGAGATGGTTATTTAAGACCATTTGAATTGGCAACTTTTAGATTAAACAATATGCATGAAATAATCCAAAATTGGAGTGATTATATTCTTGATGAAGAATACCTTCCTCAAAGAGGAGCTTCCTTCTTGTTAAATGATCAAAATAAAGTTGTTTATAAATTTTTTTCAAGTGATGTTCTTGGATATTCAATAAACATGAGAGATCCTTTAGGATTTTTATCTGATTTAATTAAAGAATAGTTCTTAAAAAATATTTCTATGAATGTAGATATATATGGATATTTTGCAGCGATTTTAACAACAGCAGCATTTCTACCTCAATTAATAAAAACTTTAAAAACAAAAAAAGCGGATGATGTTTCTTTGACAACATTAATAATGTTTATTATCGGCGTTTTGTCTTGGATTATTTACGGTTATAAAATCTCATCTACGCCAATATTGATAGCAAATTTAATTACCTTGATCTTAAATCTATTGATATTAATTTCTAAAATATATTTTTCCAAAAAACTAAAATGAGTAAAATATTTTTTTTAAGTAATAAATTTTAGATTTAATTAAATCTTGATTAAAATAGAACAAAAAATTATTGATTTTGAAAACTTCAAAATGCTGGGTTTGGTTTAAAGGTAGCCTTAATAATGGTGGTTATTGGAAAGAGGGATTTACTTGTACTTTTGATGAGAAACCAGGAGTTTTAATAGAAAGTCCTGCTTATGTAACTTGTCGAGTTCCAACTTGGAGAGTTTTAACTAAAGAACCAGAAAATTTATATAAATCTCCTCTAATTCCTGACAAAGCAATCTGGAAAATAATTTAAACTCTAAATGTTCTTAAAAAACCTTTTGACTGTACTACGGCAAGTTAATATTGCTTTAATAAATATTTAATTAATACCATCTACTCTCTTTTCATAAATATTATCCCCTTCCTAATCCTTGGTTTTTTTCTCGGAAAAAAGAATCCAAAGATTTCAAAATATATTGCAAGACCTCTAATAAGATTTGGTATTCCATTAAGTGTAATGGGTCTCTTATTAAAGGAGGGTATAGATATAAACCTAATTAAAAGTGCATTTTTAGCATTCTCTGTAATTGGATTTTTAATAATTTTAATAAATATAATCCCAATATTTAAAAAAAGGCTTCCAAATTACACATTGCAGCTAGCAGGCCTAATAGGTAATACATCATTTCTTGGAATACCCATTGCGATAGCTCTTCTACCCTCAACAACTATAAATTTTACTATAGGATTTGATTTAGGAACAACACTTTTCGCTTGGATATTTGGACCTTTTCTTCTTCAAGAAAAATCCAAAAATAAGAATATCCCAAACATTAAAGGATTATTAAATGCATTGATAAAAAGTCCTGCATCCAAAGGGATTATAGGCGTACTTATTGCTTACCTTTTCCAAGTAGATGAGATACTAGGCACTTACCTATGGATTCCTGCAAGAATCGTAATTGCTCTGGCGATTATAGTAGTTGGAACAAGACTTGGAATTATCATCAATCAAAATGAGAGAATTTTAGATCTAAATGAAGAAATTAAATGTTCAATTTTATTAAAGTTATTTATTGTTCCTTTTATTATTTTTTTAGTATGTAGATTCTTAAATTTCAACTTCTATCAATCATCTGCAATAATTCTTCAGGCAGGAACCCCAACGGCGATTTCTACAATATTAATGGCAGAGGCTTATGGTGTGAAACAAAAAATAACCTCAAAAATTCTTTTTACGACAACTTTAATATCAATAATTACTATTCCTCTATTAAAAATGTTTATGGATTTATTTATGAGGGGAGCTTAGTATATGTTTAAAAAAGATGCACGATTAATGAATATTGTAAAGATTATATTCTGATAACTACATAATGTCTTAAGATTTAGATTATGAAGTCAGCGAACCCTGAAAATGAATATATCCCTTTAGATCTTCGGATTTCTGTGAGGAGGGATACTCTTAGGCTTATCTCGGAGATGGCTCAAGATATGGGAATAAGCATTAATGAAGTTTTTAGTTTTTTGGCCGAGGATTCTGTCATTGATCTTGAATTACTGGAAGATTTAAATAAAGTTGATATTCCCAGCAAGTGCAGCGTTGATGATCTAAAAAAAGCTCTCCTTAAAAAAAGACTTTGTTAAAATTTTTCAACTTTTCTATTTTTCCAGTCAGATTTATAACCAGCATTCACTAAAAATTCCGAATACCTATTCAAATCACTTTTTTGAATTCGCCATAAATTATAAATTCCATATTTGCCCAATTTTTGATGATTAATTTTTGACCATTGATTTCGGCGGGTAGAGTAATCATCAATCACAACCAAGATAGATTTGTATTCATAATCTGGTTCATCCTCATAATTATTTCTCCTATCAGTATTAAGCCTTTCTGACAGATTAATTAATCCCTCTTCAGTGCTTGGCTCATAAAAAACTATTTGTCTTGAATAATAATGTAATGACGGTTTTCTTATTCCTATCATTGCTAAAGTTTCCTTCCCCTTTCGAATATCTATAACTAATTTTGAGATATTCCTTAAAGGTAATTGCCTAGAAGTATCTGCTAATTTTCTAATTGGCGACATCAATAAAAATTGTCCAAATAAAAGTAAAATTTGAAGATAAAAAAGGATAATTTTGGATTTTAAAGAAAATAAAATTATTGCGAGAAGTGTAAATGAAGAAAAGAATAATTTGGCTTTAAAAATTATCCCTGAACTTATAAGTTCAGATGCAAGATTAGGCATCTCAGGATCATTTATGGAACTTAACCAATTATTTGAGAAAAAGAATGCCGTTGATACGCCAAACAAAATTAAAATATTAAAAATCCACAAATATAAATAACTTTTACTTGAATTTTTTAAGTTTATGAAGCTATTACTAATTAAGATTGCAGCTGCTGGAACTGCTGGCAGCCAATAGCTTGGCAGTTTTGTAGCAGAAATACTAAAGAAGAATAAAACTGATATCAACCAACACAGAGAAAATATATAAAGTGTGTCAGGGACATTGCAACTTTCTTTTGAACTTTTCAAGAAATCCTTAAAAGCTTTAAATATCCCATGACACAAAAAAGGGGAAAATGGTAATGAAGCTAATAACATTATGTAAATAAAAAACCAGAATGGTTCTGCATGATTATTGACAACTGATGTATATCTTTGAAAATTATGATAACCAAAAAAGTTGTCCCAAAAAGGTTTTCCTTCTTTTATTAATTCTAAGATATACCATGGGATACTTATGAAGCTTGTGATTAGAAAACCTTTCTTAGGATTTATTTTATGGAGCAGACTTTTCCAATCATCTTGACTTAATAAAAAAGATGTAAGAGTTAAAGTTGCCAAAAGAAACGCAACAGGTCCTTTGGTTAAAATTGCGAACCCTAAAAATATCCACGCCGAGATACATTGATCATTTTTATCACTTGCCATTCTTCTCCAAAACAAAAGCAAGCTAATCCCTAATGTTCCTGTTAAAAGAGCATCACTAACTGCAGTTCTACTCCAGATAATTATTAAAGGAGAAAGAGCAAAGCTTAATGATCCAACTATTGGAGTGAGGAATTGTCTATTGCCCTTTTGTGGCCAACAAAACAACGTATCTCCAATCATCAACATTAAAAATAATGATGCCAACGCTGAAGGTAGTCTTGCTGAAAGTGTACCGTAACTATCCCAAATCTCATTTTTCGGTAATGAGTAAAAAAAACCCATTAGCCAATATATGAGTGGAGGCTTATCAAAACGAAATATCCCATTGACTTTTGGAGTTAACCAATCACCAGATTCACTCATTGCCCGTGCTGCAGCCGCAAATAAAGGGGGAGTTTCATCCACCAATCCTGTATTTCCTAAACCCAAGAAAAATATAATGATCCCAGAAACTAAAATTATCAATGATGTTATCAGCCTTTTTTTTGAGTTGAGAAGAATCATTTAATATTAGTTTTTATATTTATATTCTTGAATTACCTTATTAAGCCAGTTCACAACCTTGTTAGCAAATATATCTGCGGAGGCATTCTTTTCTACCCATTCTCTACATTTCTGACGCTTTATTTTTTCAATAATCTCTACATAAAAAAGCATATTTTTTTTATCATCAGGCTCAGCAAGATAACCTGTTTGGCCATGCTGAATAATTTCACTAGGTCCTCCTCTTTTATATGCTATGACAGGCACACCACAGGCTAAAGCTTCAACAATAACGTTCCCATATGCCTCATTCCATTTCGGAGTATTTAGCAAACCTCTGCATTTGCCAAGTTCTTTTTGTAATTCATCGGTTGACAAATACCCCATCCAATCTATAGCTCCCAGAGGGAATGATTTTTCTATCTTTGACGCATACACCTCATCTTCTATAAATCCCCATACTTTTAATTTTTCGCCAAGTTCATTTGCCACATAAACTGCATCTTCCAAACCTTTCTCCGGAGCAACTCTTCCAACCCATGCCAAGGGTCCCTTCACTGAATCCTGGAAAATATAATTATCTAAATTAAATCCGTTCCCAATAATTGTTGGTTCTTTTATAAATGGATAATCATTGGCTTGCATTTTCGAATGAAAGGCAAAATTATTTGGATATTTAGCGTATACCTTGGAGACTATATTATTAATTACTAAACTTTCAGAACCCATACTAATAATATGAGCAATGGGTATCTCAAAATTCAGAGTCATCCAAATAGGCAACCAATCATAGGACAAATTCAACAATACATCTGCATGTTTAGCAATATCTAATCCCTTTTCAAGCATTCCTGCTAAAAGAGAATTATCTGGAATACTCACGGGAGAATTAAAATCTTGATGCTGCCAACTAATTTGATCTTCACCTTCCACAAAATGTAATTTTGCCTTTACATTACTTTCATGTAACTTAGAGTTCTTTGGAGCTATAACATCAACTGAGTGACCTAAAGAAATCAAACCTGACACTAAAGAATTTAAAGTTAATTCAACTCCACCACCTTTGCCACTTCCTAAGAACCCTATTGGAGTACTAATCAAAACTATTCGCATTATTTGACTTTTTTATAATAACGATACTTATTAGATGGTAGTATCAGAAATTTTATTTTCCCATAAACTCTTTCTCTGACTAACAAAAAATACAGAGATAAGAACAAACACCACTCCTATCCACTGCACGATGGTAAGTCTTTCATCTAACCAAACACCTCCACTAAGAAGAGCAAATACAGGTGTTAAAAATGCAAGAGTGCTAAATCCAGTTATTTCTTTATTATTAGCAAAATAGAAAAACAATCCATACGCTATTGCTCCTCCAAAAATACTTGCAAATGACATCAGACCCCAATTAAATATTGACCAATCTGGAATTATTGAAAAGTTTGATTGAAAGCAGTGCTTGAGAATTAAGGGCAAACTTCCTAAAACCATATGCCACCCAGTAACTGCGACAGGATCACTTTTAGTACAAGTGAATCTAATTAAAATTGTCCCTAATGCCATAGCGAGAGAAGCTGCAAGCATCCAAAGTTCTCCAAAGTTAAAAGCAACATCATTTATAGACTTATCAGCCATCAACCACCAATTTCCTAGAAATTCTTGTGGAACTCCTAAAAATACTATTCCTCCCAAGCCAAATAGTAGTCCTAACCATCCTATTGGGTTAATTAAATTCCCAAAAATTGCCCTCGCTAAAATAGCTACCAAAAGAGGTTGAGAATCAATTAAGACTGAACCTAAACCTGCTCCAGTTTTTTCAATACCATAAGTCAAAAATAACTGAAAAAAAGTGGCATCGACAATCGTAAAAACAAAAAACCACTTCAAATCGCACATATAAATTTTTAAATCTCTTTTAAACAAATATGTTGTAATTAGAACAAGAATCCCTGCAGGAAGTAATCTTAAAGAAGCCACAAACTCAGGCCCAGCACTAGATACTAAAGGAGTCATGGCCGCCATTGAAGTACCCCAAAGTGCAAAAGGGAGTATCATTAAAAACCAATTTAGGATTGAATTCATTAGGTCTGCTGATAGTCTTTTTAAAGTAGTTTTATGAATTTACCTTAAAAGAATGATTTGGCCTTTTAGACGAAAGTCAAAAAAAAGAATGGCTCGTATAGTAATTGATGAGCCTATTACAAGTTCAACAAGAGTCTCAGTCCTTAAAGCTCTTAAACAAATTGAGGATAGAGAATTTCCTGCTTTAATCGTGAGAATTGATTCTCCAGGGGGTACTGTTGGGGATAGCCAAGAAATATACTCTGCTATTAAAAGAATAAAAGATAAAGGATGTAAAGTCATTGCTAGTTTTGGTAACATCTCAGCATCAGGAGGTGTTTACATTGGTGTTGCATCTGACAAAATAGTTGCGAATCCAGGCACAATTACAGGATCTATTGGTGTGATTATAAGAGGAAATAATTTATCTGAATTATTAGATAAAGTAGGCATTAAATTTGAGACCGTTAAAAGCGGGGTATTTAAAGATATTCTTTCTCCAGATAAACCTCTAAGTGAGGAAGGTAGAGTTCTACTTCAAGGACTGATAGATGAAAGTTACAAACAATTTACTGAAGCTGTTGCTGAAGGAAGAAATTTACCTGTTGAAGAAGTAAGAAAATTTGCTGATGGAAGAATTTTTACTGGGACACAAGCACTCGAACTTGGTCTCGTTGATAAAATTGGAGATGAATTTGTTGCAAGGGAACTAGCTGCTGAAATGGTTAATATTGATCCAAAAATTCAGCCTTTAACATTTGGGAAGAAAAAGAAGAAAATACTTGGACTAATCCCTGGTAGTAAAATGATTGAAAAAATTATCGATACTATCTTTTTCGAGTTTGATTCATCTAATAAAGTACTTTGGTTGTATAAGCCTTAAATCAATGTTTCTGAAAAAATGAAAGATGATTATAAAATTACATTTATTCGTGGAGCTACAACTGCATCTGGGAATTCTATTGCGGAAATAGAAGTTGCCGTAGTGGAATTGATTGATGAATTAATTTCACGAAACAATTTAATCAAAAAAAACATACTATCAATTACATTCACAGCGACAAAAGATTTAAATGCATGTTTCCCCGCTTCAATTGCAAGGAAATTTAATGGACTGGATTCAGTAGCCTTTATAGACTGCCAACAAATGTACGTATCTAATGATGTTGATTTTTGTATAAGAATAATGGCTCAAGTTTTATTGCCACCAAATTATGAAATAAAGCACCCTTATTTGAGAGGCGCGGCAAAATTAAGAACAGATAGATGTTAACCTTAGTGAAAATAATATCCGCTTTAAATTTAGTAGCACGAATCAACTTTTAAAATTCAACCCTTCAATGTTCAAAATCACAAACAAACTTATTTTGAATCTTAAAATTTTAAGATTTTTTATTATTCCCACAATTTTAGTTTCAACTCCTTTTTTTTACGAGACACAAGATGCTAAAGCGAGGTTAGAATTTCAGTGGGATCAAGACTCTGGTTTTAGACGATTAAAGTGGTTTCAAAAAGAAGATAAAAAGAAATTTAGAAATACAATTTATTTTTTCTTGAGGCCATCTGATAGAAGAAATGATCTTTTAAAAATTAATCTAGCAATTCCTAAGACCTTTAAATCCACACTAAATGATGAAAAAATTAGTTTTTGCAAAGTAAAAATAGGTGGTTTTGAGAGTAGAACTAAATGTTTAGAAGACATTCAAGCTGATTTCGAAATTAAGACTGATGAATCAGGTTTACGTTCACTAGATATTTACCCATACAGCCCAATTTCTTCTAACAAAGACAGTTATGCAATTGTCTTTAAAATTTTTAATCCAAAAAAATCAGGTTTATATCAATTTCATTCATTTGGGCAACCTAAAGGGGAATCATTTTCAACTTATTTAGGAAGCTGGACTATAGTGATCGATTAAATGATAAATTAAATAAGGATAATTAAACAAATGACTAAAAGAACTTTTGGCGGAACTTCAAGAAAAAGAAAACGTGTATCTGGTTTTAGAGTAAGAATGCGTTCCCATACTGGTAGAAGAGTTATTAAAAGCAGAAGACAAAAAGGTAGAGAAAGAATAGCAGTATAACTTCTTATTTAAATGGCCTTACCTAAGGATATGCGTTTAAGAGGTCATAGGACTTTTAATTATATTCATAAAAATTCCAAAACATATTATGGAAATTTAATGACATTTAAAGTTGCGAGATCAAATCCAGAAATTCTCTTGACCCATAATCTCACAAATACCTCAAACAAATTTAGGGTAGCGATAGCTATTAGTAAAAAAGTCTCAAAAAAAGCTGTAGAAAGAAATAAATTAAGAAGAATCCTTCAAGAGTGGTTAATAAAAAACATTCAGGAAATTAATAACCACAAACCATATTGGTTACTTGTTAACCTTAAATTTGGAGATTTCTGCAACGATGAAAGCAGACTTTTGGAAGAATTTCAAAACTTAATGTTCAAATCTCGTCTAATCAAATGATTAACATGAATGAAGAAACCTTTTATGAAGGCGGTCCCGCAAAAAGTGATTTAATAATAAATCTACTTGCAGGTATAACTATTCTTGGATTACCATTTACCTTTGCTGCAATAGTTAGAGCATTGTGGTTGAGATATAAAATTACAAACAAAAGAATTACTATTGAAGGAGGATGGTTTGGCAAAAACAAAACACAAGTTTCATTAAGTAACATCGAAGAAATTAGATCAATTCCAAGGGGATTCGGATCATACGGTGATATGGTTCTTATCCTTAATGACGGATCAAAAGTTGAGATGAAATCATTACCTTTATTCAGAGAAAAGCAAAAATTTATTGAAGAAAATATGAATAAAAGATCACAAATTCCAAATCTCAATGAGGTTGAGGGATTTGCTACTAAGTCCTAAATAAATTAATTACAAAAACCTTATTTTCCTGTAAAATAAAATGTCTAATAAAATTACACTCTTTTTAATATCGTGATAGGGTTCATTTCTGAAAAATTACTTATCCCGATTCTAGATTTTTTCTACGGTTTAGTTCCTAGTTATGGTTTAGCAATTGTTGCATTAACAGTCGTAATTAGAATTGCACTTTTCCCTTTAAGCGCTGGATCCATTAGAAGCGCAAGGAGGATGAAGATTGCCCAACCAGTAATGCAAAAAAGACAAGCAGAAATAAAATCTAAGTTTTCAGGTGATCCAAAGAAACAGCAAGAAGAACTTGGAAAATTAATGAATGAGTTTGGTAGTCCCTTAGCAGGTTGCCTTCCTTTAATTGTACAAATGCCCGTTTTGTTCGCATTATTTGCAACTCTAAGAGGATCACCATTCGCTGATGTCCCTTACAACATAAATCTCAAGGTAGTTCCACAGGATCAAGTAGCAGCTATTGATCCAAAACCCTACAAATCTCCAAGACACTCTATATTCATTACAGAAAAATCCCATTTTCCTGTAGTAGCTTCAATACCCAGTGGAACAAAATTAGGAACAGAAGAATCCGTAAAAATAAATTTACAAACAACAAACGGCAATAGCTATTCGGAAGTTTTATCTAAATATGACAATGGATCAAAATTCCTCCCCACTTGGACCGTTTCTAAAGGATCCGAAAATCTTAAAGTTTCTCAAGACGGTACAGTAACAGCAATTAAACCAGGGGATGCAACTATCGAGGCAAAAATCCCAGGTTTAGCTGCTAAAAGTGGTTTTCTTTTTATTAAAGCTCTAGGTCAAGTTGGGTTTTATGTAGATGGGGCAATTAATTGGGATATTGCAGCACTTGTTGGTGCCTTTGGATTGACCCTACTTCTTTCGCAAGTTCTATCTAGTCAAGGGATGCCTGCGAATCCACAGCAATCGACAGCAAATAAAATTACACCAATCATGATTACTGGAATGTTCCTGTTTTTCCCGCTACCAGCAGGAGTTTTACTATATATGGTTGTTGCTAATATATTCCAGGCATTTCAGACTTTTCTGCTTAATAAAGAAGCTCTTCCAGAGAATCTACAGAAAATTTTAGATCAACAATTATTGGCTAAAAATGAAGTAATTACAACTTCTGCTTCAACTATCTCAGATAAAAGATTACCTTTTGAACCTAATAGTAAAAAATAGTCTTAATCTTAAATAATGAATTCTTGGTGTAGAAATTTAGAATTACTCATAAAATCAAGAACCTCATTAATTTGGATCAGAACTAAAGAAGAGGAAAGATTAGAAAAATTAGTCAATTTCTCTTGTGAAAGATTAAATATAAAAAGATTCATTTGTTGGGATTGCGTTAGCGGCATAAAGGGATTATTAAATGAAGAAGGTAAATTTTCTAACAATCCGTTAGGAGTGCTTAATTGGCTTAAAGAACAAAGTTCTGAAGTCTCAACAGTTTTATTGGTAAAAGATTTTCATAAATTTTATGATGATCCATCTATCAATAGAACTATTAAAGAATTATCTTCAGCGCTTAAGAAAACTAGTCATAATTTAATTATTAGTTCTCATTTATTTCCATCTTCAGAAGAGCTTGACGAATTAATGACAATTATAAATCTACCTTTACCTGACCAAAAAGAATTGAAAAATCTAATAAAAAAAATTGCTATTAATACTAATTCAAATCTCGAGGAACAAGACTTAAACGAACTTTCTATAGCCTCAAGTGGACTTACCGAAATAAAAGTAAAGCAAGTAACTGCAAAAGCCCTTGCTCAAAGAGGAAAAATAAGTAGAGAAGATATAAAAGATATTCTTGAAGAGAAAAAACAAGTGATCGCCAGAAGTGAAATTTTAGAATTTTTCGACTCTAAATCGAGTCAAGATGATATTGGTGGTTTAAATGTTTTAAAAGTTTGGCTTAATCAAAGATACAGGGCCTTTTCTAAAGAAGCTAGAGATTATGGTTTACCTATTCCAAAGGGCGTTCTACTCGTTGGAGCACAAGGAACAGGGAAATCCCTTACCGCAAAATCAATTTCTAAGAGTTGGTCAATGCCGCTACTTAGGTTAGATGTTGGAAGACTATTTTCTAGCCTTGTTGGTTCAAGCGAGGCGAGGACAAGAGAAACAATATTAAGAGCTGAGGCCATGTCTCCGTGTATCCTTTGGATCGATGAAATTGACAAGGGCTTTGGTGGCGATGCTAGAAGTGATGGAGGAACAAGTCAGAGAGTTTTGGCAAGTCTGCTAACTTGGATGGCTGAAAAAGAATCCGCTGTATTTGTCATTGCTACCGCAAATGCTATAGATAAGCTTCCTGCTGAATTATTAAGGAAAGGTAGGTTTGATGAGATCTTTTTTCTTGATTTGCCGAATTCTGAAGAAAGATTAAGTATTCTGGATTTGCACTTAAAAAAAAGAAGACCAAGTTATAGTTTTCCTCTGTCTACTATCATAGATCGAACAAGTGGATTCTCAGGTGCAGAACTTGAACAAGCAGTAATAGAGGGGATGCATATTTCATTCTCTGAAAACAGAGAGCTTATGGAGAAAGATTTAATAAAGGCAGTTTCTGAACTAGTTCCCTTATCAAGAACGGCTAAAGAGCAAATTGATTTACTAAAAGAGTGGTCATCAACCGGACGGGCTCGCTCTGCTTCATGAATAAAATTTAACTTTTAAATATTCCATAAGTTAGGAATCATTAATTAAGTTAATTTTTAATCAAAAAACCCAAATAATTAATTGATATTAACTATCTTAAATAATGTATTAAAAAAAAATAGTGTTAGATCAAAAATTAATAAGAGAAAATCCAACGTCTGTTGAAGAGAATTTATCCCTAAGAGGGCAAGTTTATAAGATATCTCACATACACGAATTAACAGTTAAAAAAAAAGAAATTGACATAGAAATATCTAGTCTTCAATCCGACAGTAAAAAATTAAGCAAATTAATCGGTCAATTGATTGGTAAATCAAAAAATAATGATTCAAAAGAATTTCATGACTTAAAGAAAAAGGGAAACGAATACAGAATTAAAATTTCTGCACTTGAAGAGAAGCAAAGAACATTAGATAAACAAGTCGATGATGAGCTCTCTAATTTACCGAATTTCCCTAGTAAAGATGCACCTATTGGGAAAGATGAAAGTGATAATGTACAAATAAAAACTTGGGGAGCGCCCCTTATTAATGAGAATCTTAAATCTCACTGGGAAATAGGTGAAAACCTTAATCTTTTTGACTCTTTAAAATCTACCAAAATATCAAAAAGTCGCTTTATTACACTTATTGGTAATGGTGCCAGGTTAGAGAGAGCATTAATAAATTTTATGCTCGACATGCATACTAAAAATGGTTATGTGGAGTTAATGCCCCCAGCTTTAGTAAATTCAGAAAGTCTTACCGGATCTGGTCAATTACCTAAATTTTCGAATGAAAGTTTTAAGTGTTCCAATGACGATCTATGGCTTTCTCCTACAGCTGAAGTTCCACTAACAGCTTTTCATAGAAATGAGATTATTGATTCAAAGCAGCTACCTATTAAGTATGTTGCATATAGCCCATGTTTTAGGAGAGAAGCTGGAAGTTATGGAAGGGATACTAAAGGGTTAATAAGACTCCATCAATTCAACAAAGTTGAGCTCTATTGGTTTTGTGATCCAAATAAATCTATAGAAGCTCATAAAAAGATCACCTTAGATGCAGAAAGTATTTTAAAAAAGCTCAATCTACCCTATAGATTAGTTGATATTTGTACTGGAGACTTAGGTTTTTCTTCAAGTAGAACTTTTGATCTTGAAGTCTGGCTACCAAGTAGTAAATGTTATAGAGAAATTTCAAGTTGTAGCAATTGTTTAGATTTTCAAGCACGTAGGTCATCAATAAGAACAAAAATTGAAAAGAAAAATACATATTTGCATACCTTAAATGGTAGTGGGCTTGCGATTGGAAGAACTATGGCTGCTATTCTTGAAAATGGCCAACAAAGTGATGGAAGCGTAAAAATTCCAGATGCTCTAGTTCCTTATTTTGGATCAAATATTTTAAAAACTTCTTAATATATTTAAATGAACGTTTTAACCTCAATAACAGTTCTAGGATTTCTCATTTTTTTTCATGAGATGGGGCATTTTCTTGCGGCAATTTTGCAAGGTATCTATGTTGATGGATTTTCAATTGGTTTTGGACCATCAATAATTCAAAAAAGATATAAAAACATAACCTATTCACTTAGAGCCTTTCCCTTAGGTGGCTTTGTCTCTTTTCCTGATGAAGAAATAAATAATATTGATCCTAAAGATCCAAATCTATTAAAAAATAGGCCAGTTATACAAAGAGTAATTGTTATATCCGCTGGGGTATTTGCTAACTTAATTCTTGCCTATACTATCTTGATTGTTAATGTAACAACTATTGGAATTCCGTTTGATCCCGAGCCTGGTATTTTAGTTTTGGCTACTCAGCCGGGGAAAGCCGCTTCTATTGCTGGATTACAAGCAGGGGATAAAATCTTAAAAATTGAAAGCAATGCTTTAGGAGTTGGCGATCAAGCAGTTTCTGCTTTAGTAAAAGAGATTCAAAATTCATCAGAGAACCCAATTTCGATAACAATTAATCGAGATGGGGCACTAAAAGATTTAACTTTGGTACCAAAAAATATAGATGGGAAGGGTACAATAGGAGCTCAATTACAACCTAATATAAAAAAAGAAACTAAAAAGACAAAAAACATAATTGAACTTTTTAAATACACAAATAATGAGTTTTTATCACTTTTGGTAAAAACAATACAAGGTTATAAAGGATTAATTACAAATTTCTCCTCAACAGCCCAACAATTAAGTGGGCCGGTAAAAATTGTTGAAATAGGTGCACAATTATCTCAACAAGGAGGAACAGGCATATTATTATTTGCGGCTTTAATTTCTATTAATTTAGCAGTTCTCAATTCTTTACCCTTGCCACTATTAGATGGGGGACAACTTGTTTTCACTTTAATTGAAGGTTTTAGGGGGAAACCTGTTCCAGTTAAGGTACAAATGGTTGTTACTCAGTCCAGTTTTTTTCTTTTAGTTGGACTAAGCGTTCTGCTTATTATCAGAGATACTAGTCAACTATTAATAGTACAAAGATTATTAAACCAATAAATAAATTTTAAAAACTGTTCTCCAAGCTGTTAATATAATAATTAGTTTTAAATATTCTGACTAAATGGCGAAAAAGTCCATGATTGCGAGAGAAGTTAAACGCAAAAAACTTGTGAAGAAATATGCTGCAAAAAGGAAAGCATTATTAGATGAATTTAATGCTGCGAAAGATCCAATGGAAAGGTTAGAAATTCATAGAAAGATTCAAGGTCTGCCAAGGAACTCTGCACCAAATAGAGTAAGAAATAGGTGTTGGGCAACTGGTAAACCTAGAGGAGTATACAGAGATTTTGGTCTTTGCAGGAATCAGTTAAGACAAAGAGCTCATAACGGTGAACTTCCTGGAGTAGTTAAATCAAGTTGGTAGTATAAGCTTTTACTTAAGTACTATAATTTCTCGAAAAAAATAATTCTTTTAGAAATTAAACTAATTTTTAGGACATTTTTAAAAATTTTTATAGCTTATCTAAATAATTTACTCAATATGTCCCTATAAAATGTAAGAATAAATCATGTATAGATTTATAATTTAAAAAGTGGAAGGACAAAATAAGTCGATCACGTTTGACGGACGAGAGATACGACTAACTACAGGACTATATGCTCCTCAAGCAAGTGGATCAGTAATGATTGAGTGTGGTGATACCTCACTATTAGTTACAGCGACAAAAACTGCAAAAAAAGACCCATCAGACTTTCTACCTCTGATATGCGACTATGAGGAGAAACTATATGCTGCCGGAAGAATTCCTGGTGGTTTTATGAGGAGAGAAGGTCGCCCACCAGAAAGAGCGACTTTAATTTCAAGGTTGATCGATAGGCCAATGAGGCCACTTTTTCCCACATGGATGAGAGATGAGATTCAAATAGTCGCATCATGCCTTTCTCTAGATGAAAGAGTTCCAGCAGATGTTTTGGCTGTTACGGGGGCTTCAATAGCAACTTTACTTGGAGAGATTCCATTTTACGGGCCAATGGCTGCAGTTAGAGTTGGTCTTATCGGAGACGATTTCATCCTAAATCCCAGTTACAGAGAGATAGAAAAAGGGGATTTAGACATTGTTGTTGCAGGTTCACCTGAAGGCATTGTTATGATTGAGGCAGGTGCTAACCAGTTATCGGAGCAAGATACTATCGAAGCTATAGATTTTGGTTATGAAGCAGTTACTGAACTTATTAAATCGCAAGAAGATTTACTTAAAGATTTAGGAATAAAACAGATTAAGCCATCTGCTCCTGAAGAAGATAAAACCTTGCCCACTTATTTAGAGAAAAACTGCACGAAACCTATTGAGTTAGTTTTAAAGAAATTTGATCTTTCAAAGGAAGAAAGAGATCTTGAACTCGAAAAAATAAAAGTTGAGATACAAGATAAAATCGATTCTTTGAAAGAGGACAACCAACTAAAAGTTCTTCTTTCAGAGAATGATAGGTCATTAAGTTCCGACTTTAAAAAATTAACAAAAAGATTAATGAGGTCGCAAATCATAAATGATGGAAAAAGAGTTGATGGAAGAGATCTCGACGAAGTTAGAAAAATATCAGCTTCTGCAGGTATTCTTCCAAAAAGAGTTCATGGCTCTGCACTTTTTCAAAGAGGCCTTACTCAAGTCTTATCTACTACTACTCTTGGCACACCCAGCGATGCTCAAGAGATGGATGATTTAAATCCAAGTACTGAAAAAACATATTTACATCACTATAATTTCCCTCCTTATTCAGTTGGAGAAACAAGGCCAATGAGAACTCCAGGCAGAAGAGAAATTGGCCATGGAGCATTAGCTGAAAGAGCAATAATACCCGTGCTGCCTGGGAAAGAAACATTTCCTTATGTATTAAGAGTAGTAAGTGAAGTTTTAAGTTCTAACGGATCAACTTCAATGGGTTCAGTATGTGGAAGCACGCTTTCATTATTAGATGCAGGAGTTCCTCTAAAAGCACCTGTAAGTGGTACTGCTATGGGATTAATCAAAGAAGGTAAAGAAGTTCGAATTCTTACAGATATTCAAGGAATTGAAGACTTTCTTGGAGACATGGATTTTAAGGTTGCTGGTACTGATAAAGGAATTACTGCCTTACAAATGGATATGAAAATTACAGGTTTACCAGTCTCTATTATTTCTGATGCAATTAAAAAAGCTCGGCCTGCAAGATTACATATTTTAGAAAAGATGCAAGCGGCAATAGATAAACCTCAAGAATCTCTTTCCCCTCATGCTCCTCGACTTTTAAGCTTTAGAATTGACCCTGAGCTTATAGGAACAGTAATTGGCCCTGGAGGAAGAACTATCAAGGGAATTACTGAGAGGACCAATACAAAAATAGATATAGAAGATGGAGGTATTGTAACTATTGCATCCCATGATGGAGCTGCAGCTGAAGAAGCTCAAAAGATAATTGAGGGATTAACACGCAAAGTTCATGAAGGTGAAATCTTCTCTGGTGTCGTAACCAGAATAATACCTATAGGTGCTTTCGTAGAAATATTGCCTGGCAAAGAGGGGATGGTTCACATTTCTCAATTATCTGAAGCAAGGGTTGAGAGAGTCGAAGATGTAGTCAGGCAAGGGGATGAAGTAACTGTAAGAGTTAGAGAGATTGATAGCAGAGGGAGAATTAATCTTACTTTGAGAGGAGTAGGTCAAAATAGTGGAATGTCTTATCCAGAGCCAACTCCTACTCCAGTCGCTCCGCTTAATTAAAACTAAAGAGGATAAATTCCATAATCCTCAATTATTTTCCTTATTTCAAAGCAAATACTTCCGTGAGTTTTCTTGTTATTTGTGGCAACTATAATTCCCCCCTGCTCAAAACAAGTTTGTCCGTAGATTAGTTCTTCATTATCTAAATTTGTAATTGCACCGCCAGCTGCCTTCAGAATAGATTCTGGTGCGGCAAAATCCCAATCTTTTGGAGAGCTTTTCCCTGGCAAACTTAGGCAGATATAAATATCACTATCTCCCCTGACTATAGATGCTAATTTGCAGCCAATGCTTCCCATTATTTCGACTTTGTTGAAATTAATTTTCTTAATTAAATTTTGCAAAATTTCATTTCCATGATTTTTACTTGTTACTAAAGTCATTTCTTGAAGTTTTTTACTCTTTAAGACAATTGGTTTATATATTGATCCATCTCTTTTTTCACACCAAGTTTTCTCTCCATCAGTGATCCATAATTGATTTTTCTCTGGGATCAAAACAAAACCAATATGAGGCTTTTGTTTATAGTTAAGTGCTAAATGCATAGCATAGTTACCTGTGCCTTGTATAAAGTCCTTAGTTCCGTCCAGGGGATCAAGAACCCAGATCCAATCAGACTTACCATCAAAAATTTCTGATGAAATTTTTACATTTTCTTCACTCAAAATATCCCAATTAATATTTTTATAATTTTGATTTATTCTATGGATAATTAAATCATTTACACTTAAATCTGCAATTGTTACTGGATCATCAAGATTAGTATTTTGAATTATTTTTTCTTTATTACTGTGAATTTTCATTTTTTGAGAATAGTAAATCAAAATATCTGCTGCTTCCCAACTTAAAATCCTAAGATCAGAGATAAGATTATTAATATCTACGCCTGATGGTAATTTCTCCACGAAATGAGCATTAATTCTTCATTCTCTCATAGAGGTCTAGAACCTGAGAAAAAAGTTTTATATATTGTTGGAACTCCAATAGGTAATTTGGATGATATATCCTTTAGAGCCTTAAATATCCTTAAGAATGTATCATTAATTGCTTGTGAAGACACAAGGCAAACGAAAAAGATTATGAGCCGGTTTAAAATAAGTAACAAACTAATCAGTTTTAATAAGATAAACTCATTTGAAAGAATTCCGCAAATAATTAACTATCTTAAATCAGGTGAATCTGTTGCATTAGTTAGTGATGCTGGCATGCCAAGCATTTGCGATCCTGGAGAAGATCTTGTGAAAATCGCAAAATTAAATAGTATAGATATTATATGTATCCCAGGCCCTTGTGCTGCATTGACAGCTCTTGTAACAAGTGGAATGAATGCCTCTAGTTTTATCTTTGAGGGATTTTTGCCTAGGAAGAAAAAAGACAGAGAAAAAATACTTTTTGAAATTAGCAAAACTGAAAAGACTACAATATTATATGAGTCTCCCCACCGTATAAAAAAACTTTTAGAGGAATTAAAAAAACATTGCGGTGGAGATAGGGAAATTCAAGTTTCTAGAGAGTTAACAAAAAAATTTGAGGAGCATATTGGCAATGATATTGATAAAGTTATTAATTTCTTCCAAGATAAAGAGATATTTGGTGAAATAACATTAATAATAAACGGAACTAATAAATTGGAAAATTCAGATATTGACATTGCTTTCCTTAAAAAAGAGCTGAATGAATTAATCTATTCAGGAATAAGTTTAACTTCTGCCTCAAAATATCTAGCAAAAAAATTCGGCCTTAAAAAAAATCTTATCTATAATTTAAAGTAGTAAATATATAATTGAGTAAATATCATGATAAAAATTAAAAAGATAGTTTTAGGGAGTATTTATAATTTTTCTCTATTCTTAATTCTGATGATTGGTATACAAAATAGTTCAAGGAAAACTGCAATTAATTTACTATTTACTAATACCATAAATCTACCTATAAGTTTTATTGTAGGAACAAGCTTTATAAGCGGCTCTCTAATAGGTTTTACATTGCCATTAATGAATACACTAAAAGAAGAAAAGTAACTTTAAAGAGCAATTAACTGATCTGCCTTTACTATTCTTGTTATACCTTTAGTTAAAAGAATGGGTGCTGTAATTTTAAATACATCCGTATTAGGAACTTTTATAACTTTTTGATCTTTAGTGCAAGCCCGCTTTGCCACTTTCAAATCATCAAAAATTTCTATAGTTTTTCTATTTAAATCATTTTCAGAAAGAAAATGCCATAATGGGAAGTCTTTTAGCAGTTTTATCTCTAACTCTATTTTTCTATCAACTATCATGTATACCAATTTAGGCAATTTTATTTCCGAAATTGGTACTGATGATAAGTCCTTTTGTTTTTCTGGCATCAATTCATCAAGCAATGGAGGTACTTCAAAAAAAGATTGCTCAGAAAAACTCTCATCAGCTTTATACTTATCAATTTCTTTGATATTTGCTTCCTCTTTAAAAGAATCTTCTTTTTCTGAATGAATGACACCTCCATATTTTTTTGTCTTTTTATAAATGGATAATTTTTTTTTAAATTTATTAAATTCAATTTCTCCCAAAATTACCTTCAACTGTCTTGTTATTGTTTGTGTAGAAAATTGAAAGTTTTTTGATATTTCTAAAATTGAAATGCCTTGAATAAATAAGTCTTTTATTTGTTTTTTTTGTAGTTCAGAAACCTTCTTAGACACAAATTTTATTTTAATTAATTTATTTTATTATATAGTTTTTATTACTTTCTAAATAATGAAAAGTATAGTTTAATTTTTAAAAATATGATTAATGGTAATTTTAGAATTAGGATAAACAAGATAAAATAAGTTCAATAAATTTTAGAAATATGATAGAGATTTTAAATTCGGATATAAAATTGCAGCCTGTAATTTTATCTGGAGGTAAGGGTTCAAGACTTTGGCCTTTATCAAGAGAATGTTACCCAAAACAATATTTAGAATTAAATGAAGAGAACGAGTTTTCACTATTGCAGAATACCTATCTAAGATTAAATCATTTAGAAAACTTAGAGCCTCCAATAATAATTTGTAATGAATCACAAAGATTCTTGGTTGCAGAACAAATGTTGAAGATAAGTGTAGTGCCAAAATCAATAATTTTGGAGCCAATAGGTAAAAATACAGCTCCTGCAATAGCCCTAGCAGCAATTATGTTAAATCGAGAAAAACATGATCCAGCCCTACTTATACTTTCTTCAGATCATATTATTAAAGATACTAAAGAGTTTACCTCAAGCATTATTGAAGGATTAAAACAAGCAAAAAAAGGAAGAATTGTCTCTTTTGGTGTAGTGCCAACATGTCCAGAAACTGGCTATGGATATATTGAATCATTAGAAGAACTAACAAATTTAAATAAATCAAGCTCTATAAAAAGATTTATAGAGAAACCTAAAGAAGAAAATGCTAACCAATTTATAAAAAGCAACTTATTTACTTGGAATAGTGGAATTTTTCTATTTAAAGCATCAACTATTATTACAGAACTAAATAAATTTGCTCCTGCAGTAATTGATATTTGCAAGAAATCGATTGCAAGTGCTGAAAGTGATCTTGATTTCCTTAGATTAAATAAGGAAGTTTTTAAAGAATGTCCAAATGTACCAATCGATATTGCAATAATGGAAAAAACGGATAAAGGCACTGTAGTTAGGCTAAATGCTGGATGGAGTGATATTGGTAATTGGGAATCTGTTTGGGAGAATTCTACAAAAGACCATGAAAGGAACTCCACTAAAGGGGACGTTCTACTGATGGAATCTCATGGATGCTATTTAAGGAGTGAAAAAAGATTACTTGTGGGTCTAGGACTAGAAGATCTTATAGTAATTGAAACTGATGATGCCGTACTGGTAATTAATAAAAAATCAGCTCAAAAAGTGAAGTATATAGTGGAGGATCTAGAGAGAAAAAATATTTCAGAAGGAAAAGTAAATAAAAAAATATACAGGCCCTGGGGAAGTTATACTTCGATTTCTAATGGAACTACTTGGCAAGTAAAAAAATTAGAAGTTAATCCAGGTGCAAGTCTATCTTTACAGATGCATTTTCATAGAACTGAGCATTGGATAATTGTTGATGGCACTGCAAAAGTTGAAATTAATAACCACGAAAGCATCTTAAATCAGAACGAAAGTATATATGTTCCTATTCAGGCTAAACATAGACTATCTAATCCAGGTAACGAGAAATTAATAATAATAGAAGTGCAAAATGGTAAATATCTTGGAGAGGACGATATTGTAAGGTTCGAAGATATCTATGGAAGGAAAAAAGATCTTTAGCAGACTCTTTATTTTGTACAAATATAATTTTTGAAATAACAAATTTAAAATAATCTTGTTTGAATTCATATTTATCAGTAAAATCTTAAGTGGAGTTAGTAAAACTAAAAACGAAATTCCTATAAAATAATGATTATTCTGAATATTTTTTCAGGATTTTTATTGCTCTCTTAGCTCAGCTGGATAGAGCAACTGCCTTCTAAGCAGTGGGCCGCAGGTTCGAATCCTGCAGAGAGCGTAAATTAAAATTAATTTTGCAACTTGACATTAAATTATATTCAATAAAAAAATTCTTTTGAAATTATAAATTTAACCCAATTGATAAATCGACATAACAACTGAACTGGGTATATTAAATGAGACTAACGTTTATATATCTTCTAATAAATTTTGTGAATTTTCCTTTTATTTCTATAAAAAAATTCAAAAAGCTTTTTACGCAATCTAATGAAAATTTAAATGGAATAAATTTTTTTAGAATTGGAGTCTTCTTATTACCAAGTGCTTTCAGTATATCAACTATATTTCTAATCATTGCTTTAATCATTAATACTAGGAGCAAAAAGATTAATTTTTTTCAAGACTACTACAATTACCCATTATTCCTCTCAGGCATATTAATTTTAATAACTGCAATATCAAATTTTTTCTTAAATAACCAAATCCCAGATATGAGATTTGAAAATAAAATCCAATTTTTACTTGACATTGCGAATTGGATTCCTTTTTTCTATATATTCTCATCAATTGGAAATTATCTCTCAAATACAAAATTAAGGAAAGAATTTTCAATTTTACTTATTTCGGGTTCTTTCCCAATTTTTATAAGTGGTTTTTACCAGTTTTTTTTATTCAAATTTAATATGCCTATTTCACTTTCTGGGCCTTATAGATTATTTAATGGATTAATTACTTGGTATCAATATTCAATCAAACCACTTGGAGAATTAGGAGTGACAAGTATTTTTAATAATCCAAATTACCTTGGATGTTGGCTTTTAATATTATTACCATTTTCTATATTTTTATCAATTCAAAAATACGAAAAAAGATATCAAAAAATTTTTGCACTAAGTTTTTTAATATCGATAGTTATTCTGACAGTCCTCTCCAAATCTAGAGCAGCTTTAGGCCTATTAGTATTATCCATACCAGCAACATTTGAAATGAGTTTATTAATAACTATATTATTTTTACTATTTTTTTTATTTTCGAATTTATTAATAATATTTTTTGCAAATACAGATTATCAATCATCAATACAGCAACTAATACCTGAACAAATAATTAATGATTTTTCTCAGCAGAAACTTTTGGAAAATCCATCTAGAGAATTAAGATCTGACATTTGGTCGAGTGCAATAAATTTTATAAAGTTAAAACCATTATTTGGTGTAGGTGCAGGATTATTCCCATTGGTTTATATTTCTAAAAATGAATTAACTCTAGAATTAAACAACTGGGTTGGTCACACTCACAATTTGTTTTTGGAGTTAGCGTTTAATTATGGCTTAATTTTGGCGTCTATTATTATCTTTTTTATACTTTTTCTGATTATCAAAAGTTTTATTGTAATCCGATTCAATAAATTAAAAGTTTGTAATAGCATTACTAATTTCAATAGGGCATGGTGGGCATCGACGATATTATTAGTTGCATCTCAACTTGTAGATGTTCAATACTACGATGGAAGAATTTCCATTGTATTTTGGATACTATTATCCGGATTAAGGGCAATTATAAAAGAGGGGTATATAGTTTAAGAGTTAATTTAATGAAGACATTTATATTAATTATTTTTCTTGAATTTAAATGCCAAGGGGTTTCTGTCTCTAGATGAATTTATTAGTCTTGGGATTGGAAGTTTAAAACTAAAATTTTGATTTTTATATTTTTCTCATTCATTAATTTTTTCTGGCAAACCTTCAAAGTCTTTAAAAATCATATTCAAAACTTTTTGTATTCTAATTTTTTATCGGCAAATCTTATAACCAGACTTTTTCATTCCAATTCAGTTATTTTTAATGTTCTGAATGTTTTCTGAAGAAAATTATAAATTCAAAAAATTTCTAGTAAAAATTTTTAATAAGAAATACTTTTTGAAGATAAAGCTTTTGGATCTTTTTTAAGTAATTTAACAATCTCTATTAACATTAATATTGAAAATAAAATATAAGGTAAAGATCCCAGTCCTCTTAAATAATTGGGTAAACCGTGAAACATATGACATGCAAGTGCATAAAAAGTTTGATAAAAATTCAAAAAACAAATCCACATTAAAAAAGAAATAAATAATCTTCCATTTTTAATTAATTTTTTATCGTAAATATATCTAATCGTCATTGGCGAAACACCAAAGAAGAAAAGAAAGAATTGCGGATGTCCTACTTTATAAAAAGTAAACGCTAAAGCCAAAGTTAATATGACTGCTGGTAAAAGATCGATCTTATATTTATATATGAAAAATAGTGCGATAAGTAATACTAAACCCATCGCGAATAAACTATATTCATCAAGATTAATTCCTACAATTCTTCTGAAGAAATTAAAGAAAGAGAGATGCTTAGAATGCCTCTCGGCCGCATACAATATTGGGTTCAGGGTTGAATTGCCCCAAACAATTATTGAAGTGAATAATATACTAATTATTGATAAAAAATAAGAAGTCAAAAAATTAATATCAATTCTTTTTTTCCTTAAGATAAATAATGGAGCAATGAAGACTGGGTAGACTTTAATCATCGTTGCTAAAGCGAGAGATATCCCAGACAGTAAGCTATTTTGTTTTGTATTTTTGGATAAAGATAGATATAAAGATAAAACTATTAAACCAGCTACTGGAGTATCATTAAGTCCATAATATGCAATGGTTAGGAGACAAAATGGTGAAAAAGCAAATACTGAAAATATTTTTATTTTTGAAAAAGTATCTAATTCTCTTTTAAAATTTAAGGGAGATATTGAAGATAAATACATTGGAATTGCAAATATACAAACGAATATAAATTTTGGTAAGGAATTGTTTATAGCTGCTAATGGGGCAAAAACATTATGGATTGGTAAGTAAGCATTATCTGTTCCAATCCAAGGATCCAATCCTTGATTAATAATTGACCAATGATTTAAATAAGCTTTATAGTCCATGACTCCATTCCTACTAGCTACAAATATCAGTAATATCGAAACTAAACAATAAAAAGCAGTAAATTTTATTGATTTATATTCATTTTTTATATTAGTAAACATTCCATCAATTTTTTCATTGCTTAAAATTTTTAAAATGGCAGCTTTTAGCAAATATGAAGAGAAAATTGCAGATATTAAGGCCTGAGAAAAAATAATAAAAGTATTAATACTATAATTGAACATATAGTATAGTTTGCAAACTAATGCTGCCTGAAAAATAATTACTGGCGTTGAAAAGATAAAAAAAAAGAGGTATCTATTAATTTTCATTTTTAGATATATTTATTGTTAAATTTATCATTAAATTTAAAAATCAATTTTTATATTTTTTAAACTTGATATACGTTTAATTTATTATTTATAAAATATCTCTTACTAAGAATTACTTCAAGTTATTAGTAATTATTCAAGTCTTTTTCCACACAAATTTAGTAGATGCTATGTAATTCCATATAAAACAAATAGCTATTCCAAATATTTGTGCCCAAAATGCATTTCCCAAAATATATGTATAAAAAGCTGTTGTTAGCGCAAAATTCGCAATTAATGGTATGGATGTAATGAAAAGAAATCTTATTAATCCAATTAATAGTAAATTCCCCCTTAATTTATTTGATCTAAATGTTAAAGAGTTATTAATCAAAAAGTTTGATGTTGCAGAAACTAATATTGAAAAAAAAATAACTTGTTCAAAGTCTAAGTTCTTGATACTCATTAAAAAGTAAGTAATAGATAATTGAATAATTATTCCACTGATGCCTATGAGCCCAAAACTTATAGCTCGGCGCGGAAGTAATTTAAAACTTAAATTATGCAATATTGAAATTACAAAATTCCATAAAATTGGCAATTCGATTTTAGTTTTATCGTTTAAATTGGCATCTAAGATAAGAGGTATTTCTCCAATTGATAGATTTCCTTTACTAATTGCAAGAAATTCAAAGATAAAATTAAATCCATCAATTTCAATCTTATTAATTAATCTTTTACATACAGTCTGCCTTAATACAAAGAAACCTGTCATGCAGTCTGTAATGTGTGAATATTTGTTAGAAAGACAATACTTTCCAAGTTTGTTGGTGATTTTAGAAATTTTTTTTCTTGTCTTGTTTAAGCCTTTTATTTCAGAACTATAGTTAAATCGGCTGCCTAATACTAAATCTAGATTATTTTTGATTAACTTATCAAAGGCGCTTATCAGTGAATTTGGGTCATATTGACCATCGCCTTCCATTACAGCTATTAATTCTGATGATGATTCAATTATTAATTTTTTTATTGAATTTAAAAGTTCTGATTTTTTTATTTTATTAATTAGTTTAATTTTTTTATTCTTGAGAGATGAATTTCCTTCTATTACTGGAAATTCAGTATCAATGCTTAAAATAATAATCTCAATATTAAAAAGCTTTTGAAAATTATTTATCTTATTTAATAAGATATTTAAATTCTTGAATTTTTCATTTTTTATAAGCAGGATAGATATATTCGGTTTATCTTTTTTTTTAGTTGATCGCATGATATGAGTAAAATATAAATAGGATCAAAGCTTTAAATAATTAAAAATTTAACTAGCAATTATATTTATTAAATTAACTTCAAAAACTTAATTTAAAACTTTTTATACTTGGGTATCAATTATTTATTTTATCTGATTAGAGGGCACATTACTTCTTTCCCTCTCAATAACCAAAGGTAATTTTAATGATCTTTGATTAATAAAACCAATATATTCTCCTATGATTCCTAAAGCGAATAATATAGTCCCTGCAAATAATAAGTTTGTAACAGAGATCATTGCAACACCAAAGGCAAATTTGGTCCAAAAAAGTACTTTCGTTATTATGACTATTAAAGAAAATATTATTGCTAAGCAGCCAAGTGTTAATCCAAGAAAAGTTATTATTCTCATAGGTTTTCTTGAAGAAGTAACAATTCCCAGAACTCCAAAGTCGATTAGAAATGATAAAGAAGCAGAACTTTTACCGGATTTCCTCTCCGCGCTAATGTAGCTGATTGTTGACCATTTAAAACCTATCGCGCAAACTAAACCTTTTATAAAAGGATAAGAATCTATTGAATCTCTTAAACTGTTGATTACTTTTCGATCGTAAATGCCATAGCCAGTTGTATCTTTAACCATTTTTTGGTCGGATAATTTTGATAATATCGCGTAATATATTTTTTTTGTAAAAAAAAGAATTTTATTTTCCTTGCTTGATCTTCTAACCGCAAAGATTACCAAATTATCTGTTTCCTCCCATTGTTTAATTAACTGCGGAATTAGCTCTGGCGGATCTTGAAGATCAGACATCAAGAAAATGTTTGCATCAGCATCTGGGGCTAAAAGAACATTTGCAGATGACCTAACAAAACCAAAGTTGGATACATTTAAAATATATCCTACCCTTTCATCTTTTTTCATTAATTCTTTAATGAAATCCAAGGAGGTATCTTTCGAACAGTTATCTGCAAAAATTATCGAGAAATTATAACCTTTAAGATCTTCTAGGACTTTATGAATTCGAGAATAAAGCTCATCTAAGTTTTTTCTTTCGTTGAAGCATGGAATGCATATAGCAATTGATCTTTTCAAAATTGAAATATCAAATTAATCTTCAAGCATTATATTATTAAATGAAGTTAAAAAAAGAAAAAATAAGCAGTTATTTAATTAAATAAGTGTTGATGTCCAACTAATCATATCCTTAATACCCTTTTTG
>CACGER010000002.1 GCA_902572075.1 uncultured Prochlorococcus sp. | reverse complement strand
AAATGCACCTGGGACTGGAATAGCAGATGACAAAATGATTTATTCTTTTGTTCCAAAAATGATTAAATATTATCTTGATGAAGAAATTATTATTAAAAATGTAGAAACGTATATTTGTCATTATCAAAAGGATCGAGAATATGTTCTAGAAAATTTATCAAAACTTGTTGTTAAGTCTGTCGCAGAAGCTGGTGGTTATGGGATGTTAATTGGCCCTCACTCAACAACGAGTGAGATAGAGGAATTCGCTAATAAAATTAAAAATAATCCTAGAAATTTCATAGCACAACCAACATTAGAATTATCTACCGTGCCATCGTTATGTGATGGAGAACTATATCCATGTCATGTTGATTTAAGACCATATATCTTAAGAGGAAAAGATTCATGGGTTAGCCCAGGCGGGCTTACGAGAGTAGCATTAAAAAAAGGATCATTAGTCGTTAATTCTTCTCAAGGTGGAGGATGCAAAGATACATGGGTTGTAGGTAAATAATATGCTTTTAAGTCGTGTAGCAGAATCTCTTTATTGGATTAATCGTTATTTAGAACGTGCGGAAAACATATCTCGTTTCGTGGAAGTAAGCGAAGCAATGTCATTAGATTGTCCACCAGGAAGCGCAGAACCTTGGCTCCCTTTAATAGATGCTTCGAGTGACAGAGAATCTTTTGATAAGAGATTCCCAGAGAAAAAACCAGATGATGTTATTAATTTTTTAATAAGAGATCGTTTAAACCCAAATAGCATAATTTCTTGTATTCAAATGGCAAGAGAAAATGCAAGACAAATCAGAGATGTCATGACCACAGAAATGTGGGAACAGATTAATATTTTATATTGGAATATGCAAGAAGGAGAGGCAATATGGAATAAACCAAGACAAGAACAATTAAGTGAAATAAGGAGGGAATGTCAGCTTTTTTATGGAATTACAGATGCGACTCTAAGCAAAGATCTAGCCTGGAGATTTAGCATTCTTGGAAGATTAATCGAAAGAGCTGACAAAACATCAAGAATTTTAGATGTTAAATATTATTTACTCCTACCCAGCTTAGATGAACTTGGAGGAGTTCTTGATGAGCTGCAATGGATTGCACTTTTACGTTCAGCTGGAGCTTATCAAATGTTTAGGAAAGCAGTGCAAAATTCTATAAAGCCTAATTCAGTTGCAAGATTTCTTTTACTTGATCCAATTTTCCCTAGATCAGTAAGATACTGTCTTGATGGGATAAGCAATACTCTTAAAACAATAGACACCTCTCCATCTAATGAAAATCCTTCAGAATTAGAATGCATGAGAGGTTTGCTTAAAGCAAAGTGGAGTTATATCAGAATTGAAGATATAATCAATGATGGTTTACATGAGGCAATCGATTCATTACAAATGGATTTAAATAAATTAAATGATCTCATTCAAGAAAAATATTTTATTAATTAATAAGTTTATTAATGAGAATTAAATACATTCACAAACTTGAATATAAATACGAAGACCCTGTTCAATTAGGCGAGCATAGATTATGTATAAAGCCAAGGTCAAATGGATTCCAAAAGCTAAAGAATTTTGAATTAAAAATAACCCCAGAACCAGAAATTATTTATCCATTACTTGCTGCCAGCGGAGAAGAGATTAATAGAATCAGATTCAATGGATTAACAGATAATTTAATTATTGAATCAATCAGTGAAGTTGAAACTATTAAACATCCAAACATTATTGATGGAGTTAAAAATAGAGATTTAACATTACCTTTTTGTAGAAGTATTATTAACAGAGATTTACAGGGAGCATTAGAGGGATGGATGCCTAATGGACAACATGACCCCTCTGCTGTAGAACTTGCCCAAGAAGCCTTAGCAGGAAGCATTAATAACGCATTATCATTTACTTACCAGTTAATAGAGATTATTCAAGATCGGGTTAAATATACCAAAAGACATACAGGTCCAGCATGGCCGGCTAGCAGAACACTTAGAGAACGTATAGGTTCATGCAGAGATTTAGCAATGCTAATGGTTGAAGCTTGCAGGTCTATAGGTATCCCAAGTAGGTTTGTAAGTGGTTATCATTTTGAAGATCCCTTACCCTCTGAGTTGGATTTACACGCTTGGGCTGAATTATATATTCCAGGTGCTGGTTGGAGAGGTTTTGATCCAAGCGGAAAAGGATTAATAGATGATAGATATTTAACATTGGTATCCTCTTCAAAATCTAATTTAACCTCTGTAATTACAGGAAACTTTATAGGAAAAAATAATTTAGAAAATACTTTATCCTGGGAAATCAAACCTCTTGAAATTAAATAAATACTAAATTTTTAATCTTTTAAAATAACAAAAAAATATAAATAATAATATGTTTCTTTTTTAGTGTTAATTGATACGTTCTTGGATATATATATCTGTTTTCATTTGTTTAATCTATAAAGAAAATTGAACTCAAGTTTAGAAATTCCAGTTATCAAATCAAACAAATCGAAAATGTTTGAATTGATAAGTTATGAAAAATTTCGCGATACAAAAGATGTAAGATTTTTTGATATTAGTGTTAATGAATCAAACTATAGAGATCTAGTTATTCACAGTGGGCCTGCAGTTAGTCCTCCAAATGATGAAGAATTTAAGAATTGGCAATTTTACATACATCACAATCAAGAAGATAATCTATTAGCTATCTCCGGGGGAAGAACATTTTTTCTTGTCAATTTTGGCTGGGATTTTCCTTTTTATAAAGTTAGATTAGAATCTTGCGGATACATTTTAAGAATACCTAGAGGAACGTTTCATAGATCAGTATCTGACGAAAACGGTTCCATAGTTTTAAATCAAGCTATAAGAGATAAAGAAGGTACAGTTGAATCTGAATTCAAGGTTACGAATAGCAGAGATAACAAGAAACTTCTAGATTGTATAACCAATTTAGAGCCTAGATTCAAAATTTATAGTGTTAAATAATTTTAAAAAGGAGTTCCAAATTTAGTCATCAATTTTAAAAATTATCTAATTGTTATAAAATAAAATTACTCAAATTTATTAATATGAAATTTTTTATGTTTTTAAGATATTTTTTATGTATAACTTTTTCTTTCTTGGTTTTATCTTCTCCAGTTTTTGCTGGGGCGAATGTTGCTGTTAAGGGAGAAGGAGATGAAGTTCCAAGTTATGTAAGATCTAATATCACAGGATTTGATTTCCATGGAGAGGATCTTCATTTATCTTCCATAGCTGGAGCAGTTGCTAGAGACGCAGATTTTAGTGATGTTGATTTACATGGAACAACATTAACCCTATCTGATTTAAAAGGTTCTAATTTAAATGGAATCGACCTAACCGATACTCTTTCTGATAGAGTTAATTTCCAAAAAACAGATCTTAGAAATGCTGTTTTAATAAATATGATCGCATCAGGCAGTAGTTTTGCAGGAGCTCAAATAGAAGGAGCAGATTTTTCTTATGCCATCCTTGACAGCGAAGACCAAAGAAATCTTTGTGAAATCGCTGATGGGATCAATCCAACAACAGGAGTTTCAACAAGAGAAAGTCTTGAGTGTAGTTAGCATTAAAAATTATAAGTAAACTCTCTTACCGTCATTAAATTTATAAATCCTTTGTTCATCGTCTTGAAATATCATTTCACCATTTAATTTGGATTTCTTAAATTTTGAAAGCCTTGCTCTGTGAATATTAGATTTCCTATTAATATTTTCTTCATTATCATAACTCCCAATATAGATATTTATATTAGGGTTTGAAAAGGTTTTTTCTTCCTCTCTTAAAAAAATTCTTTCAATATTTGTTTGCGTGCTTTGAAGTTTATTTTTAAATTTGTTTAATTTCAAGTTCTTTGGTTTTTTAGATTTAATTTTTTTGTAGACAAAAAAAATAACTCCTAAAATTAGAAAAAATAAAAATATATTCATTAACTATTTAATTTTTATTTTAATATCTACGCCTAAGTTACTTTTAGTAGTTAATATTTCTTTTCTTAAGATTCCATAAGTAAAAATTCTAGATAAAGTTTTTAAAGATTTAAAAACCAAAAAAACAGTAAATAAAAAGAAAACAATAATATTTTCTACAAGAATATTTTTATTTTTATTATCTAGATTGCTCATGTAAGTGTTAATTCAATTATTTTTCATCATTATTTGCATATGGGCCGAAAAATTCACTTGCGTCTCTTCCCATTACTTTAGCAAGATTTAGACTTTTATCTATATCCCATTTAGATGCCATTCCATAAAGAATCCCAGCAGCAAATGAATCGCCACATCCATAAGAATCAACCTTTAATTTTTTGTTTTTAAGAGCCTCATATCTTCCTCCTGGGAATATTATACCTCCCTTCTCTCCCTCGGTTTTAATAGTATATTTGGGTTTTAACGATAATTCAGAAAAAGAAAAAACTTCTCCGGGATCAAGATTACTGCCTATTAATCCATCTAAAAGAACATTTGAATTATTAATTGTATTTAATCCTACCCTTGGTGTAGTACACAGTATTGAAGCTGATCTAGCCATTTTAAAAATCTCAGAATCAGATGCCGTAATAAAAATTCCGTCCATGTTTTTTAAAATATTCCATTCCAACTTGTCTTTATGAGTTGGAGCTAACCTTTCACCAATAACTGTTATTGCTCTTTCACCTTGAGAGTCAATTAAACTAAATCCTCTTCTAGTTAGTTTACCACGCCAAGCAACATGCATCTTAATTCCCATATTTGAGAGAATCTTGAAACACTTATCTCCATATTCATCATTACCTAATGACGTAAAAAAATGAATTTGGTTTAAAGTTAAATCAGAAAGTATTTTCGCGATAATAGAGCCACCACCAGCTGGATACTCAAGAGATTTTTCAGAATGAGAAATGACCCCTGGTTTTGGTAATTGATCGACCTTTAAGAAATTTATCCACTCAACATGACCAACAACAGCAAAATTTAAATTTCCTTTTTTAAATTTATAGTCTTCAACTTTATTATTCTTTTTAACAACCATAAGCTTTTAAATACTATTATTAAAAGAAATATTTTGACAAGTGAATTCATTTAACATTTTAAAAGATAATAAACAGATACTTTCTTATCTTTACCTTTTTCTATCAATTTTGGGGGCTGTCCTGCCAATGATGGCAAATTTCGAATTTGCTAGGGAATATGGAAACAGCTTTGATATAAATAACTTCATTTCTTTAGCGAATGCAAACCCTGCGGCTCAGTCAATTTCTAGAGACTTATTAGTAGGTGCAAGCGCTATTTTTATATGGATAGTAAATGAATCAAAAAAACTAAACATGAAGAATATGTGGGTTGTATACATCGGAACTTTTCTTATAGCCTTCGCATTCTCTGCACCTTTTTTCTTATTTCTTAGAGAGAGAAGAATTATTGAATTAGAAAAGATTAATTAAAATAATCTCTTAAATAGAATTGTAAATGCAATAAAGCAACAACAAGAAATTGAAAGCCAGATTATTGAAGCATAACCAAATAGATCTAATATGCGTCCTGAAATAAATGGTCCAAAAAAATAACCCATAGCGAAACATTGTGATAGTAGAGCAAGTGCAAAACCTTTTTTATTTGAAGGAGCTAGTCTGAAAACGACATCTGTTGATGTTGGAAGAAATGAAGCAGTCCCTAAACTTACTAAAATCAATGCCAAAGAAATTAAATAAAACGCTGGGATATTTAAATAACTAGAAATAAATAATAAAAATGAAGCGAAAGAGAAATTTAATAAACTAAATTTCAAGCCAAATAATCTTTCTTTCTTTGATATCCAAGAACCGACAGGCCATTGTAAAAACAACAATAAAATTAACTGAATAGAAATTATAAGACTAATAATTTCTTTGCTTAATGCATTGCGATATACTCCACCTTTAACAAGATCAAGAGGCAAAGTTACTTGTATCAAGGCTAAAGAGGTAGTTATCAATAAAATAGATAAAATTATTATTGTTGAATTTTTATTCCATTTCAATTGTCCCTGATTAATTGGATCTACTAATTTTTTTTGAAAATTTTCTAAGTTTCTTTTTATAGAAGAACTATTTCTAGATATTAAATACGTGATAACTAACATGCAAAATATATCATTTATAAATATTGATTTAGAATACAAAAAATTCGTCAAATAACCCCCTAAGAATACCCCTAGAAATATTCCTAAAGCTTCCGAACTTCTAACAAGGGCATAAGCTTTACGTGTTTCAATAGGATGACAAAAATAGGGCACCCCAAACTCGGCAGCAGGCCAATATATTCCTGCAGCAGCCCCAACAAGTGATTGTCCAATTATGTACAAAAAAGTATCTCTTGAAAAAATGAGGCAAAAGCTAGCGGCAATACTTAGTATTGAAGAAGTAATTATCGGAAATTGTATTTTTCCCGTTTTATTAAGATAATTACCTGTAAAGAGTCTTGTTACTGTTCCAATTATCGCTGAAATGGTAAACCCCAAGCCAATATCTGTTGCCGATAATCCTATGTTATTAAAAATAAGTGATGTTAAATAAATAACACCTCCTGCTCCAAATGCAGCGAAAAATCTTATCTTGGTTATTAACCTCAAATGATATGGGAATTGAATCCACCAATTTTTGCTAATTTGTAAACTATTTGGACTAATCACAAGTGAAATACATTTTTATAATTTTTTTTAGTTTTTGTGGTTTATTTTTTAATAATGGATTAAAGGCTGCTGAAAAAATAAATATTAAATTTGAAGAGATGGAAATCCCTCTTACTATAGAACAATTATCAAAATTAGAAAAATACAAAGATGATTCAACAGAATTAATAGATTGGTTAAAAAAAATTGGATTAATAAGAGTTTTTGAATTATCAAAATTTTTAGAATTTCCAGTTTTCAAAGAGGAGGGATTAAATAGAGAAATATTAAGAAGTTGGATAGGGCGTAAAATCCTTACAGAATTAAGCAAAAGCATTAAAGTTCCAAATGACAGTAATGGGATAGAAATTTATAACACTATAGAAAATTTATTAGATCAAAAAAAAGAAGTTTCAACTTTAGAAATCATAAAGGCATTACCATCAGAAGAAATTTCACTAGATATTGATAATTTAATTTTAATAATTTCATCTTGGAAAAATGAATTATCATTGCAACAAGAACTTTTATCCAAATTAAATAAACTTGAAAAAACGAACCATAATTCTTTTAAAAATACTGAAAAAGAATCAACTCAAGATCTAATAAAAATTGATAAAAAAATTTATGCCCCTCACCGAGTGAAACCATTAGAAATTGAAATATGGAAAAACAATAAAACAAATGATGATAAAGAACTGGTAATTTTTATGCCAGGACTTGGAGGCGAAATCAATAATTTCAAATGGATAGGTAACGAATTGGCTAAAAGAGGTTGGCCAATATTATTCATAGATCATAGAGGGAGTAATTTAGATTCATTCATAGAAGTTCTTGAAGGTAAGGAAACAATACCAGGAAGTGCAGACTTTTTCTTATACAGAATTAAAGATTTAGATGCTGTATTAAAAGCGCATGAAAATGGAGAATTTGATTTACCTAATGATTCTTATATTTTAATGGGGCATTCACTTGGTGCTTTAATAGCACTTTTATATGAAGGCAATAAACCTACTGATCAACTAAAGGAAAATTGCAATTCTGCATTAAAAGACTTTGCGGTAACAAATTTATCTAAATTACTTCAATGTCAGTTGAGCGAAATACCATTCCCTAAAAAAAATAACACTAATAAGGCCAATGCGATTATAGGTTTCAACTCATTTGGCAGTTTAGTATGGCCAAAAGAAAATAGTACAGGCATTAAAACACCAACTCTTCTAATAGGTGGTACGTTTGACCTTGTCACACCATTAATGAATGAACAATTTAGAGTCTTTTCTGCTTTAAATAATCCATCAAATAGATTTTTAATTATTGAAGGAGCAAGTCATTTTTCTCCAATAAGAATTAATAAAAGCCATGAAGAAAATAATGATATCTTCAAAATAAGTGAATCTTTTATTGGATCAGCGCCAATATTAGTACAAGATTTATCTAAGAAATTTATAGTTGAATTTTTAAAAAATATTAAAGACCAAAAGATCCCTAATGTTATTAAAAACCAAAGAGATTTGGGACTTGATTTCCATCTTTTAGATCTTGAAACAATAAAAGAAATTTCCAAAAATTAGTACTCAATTCGTGGATCTGAATAAGCGATTAAAATATCCACGAATAGATTTAAAGAGACTATGAGCATAGAGGTAAAAATTACAATTCCTTGAACCAAGTTATAGTCTCTTTGAGAAATAGCTTCATGTAATCTTAATGCAATACCAGGCCATGAAAAAGTTACCTCGAACAATAGAGCACCTCCTGCTAATGAGGCCATAGTCAAGCCAGAAATAGTGACAATTGGCAATAGAGCATTAGGCAATGCATGGTTTAAAAATATTTTTTTCCTTGATATTCCTCTACATATAGCAGCATTTACATAATCACTTTTTAATGTCTTATCCAAATTTACTCTTAATGAGCGACTGAATATACCACTTAATAAAAAGCCAAGGGTAATCGAAGGAAGTGCTAGATGATAAAGACTATCTTTCAAGGCAAAAATATTATTTGAAAGAATACTATCTAAAACTAGGAAACCTGTAATTTGAGGTTGTTGTTGAAATATTGGAAATCTACCTCCAATTGGGGAAATATTAAAAAATACAGAAAATAATAATTGCGCTAACATTGCACCCCAAAAAGGAGGGATCGCATATGTGGCAATTCCTAATATTCTCGCAATATAATCAGTCTTTTTCCCTTTATTTCTTAAGCCAATTAATCCCAATGGGAAACCAATTAGTGTGGCACTTAATATTGAAAAGAATCCAAGCTCAAGACTTGCTGGCAATGACTTAATAATAATATTAAGGACAGGCTCTTGGGTACTAAGGGATTGGCCAAAATCTAAATGCAATATATTTTTAATATATGAAAAATATTGATTTATTAAAGGTTCATTTAGCCCCAATTTATTTCTTAAAAGTTCCCTAGAAACCTCATCTGCACCAGATCCAAGTATTGCATCGACAGGATCGCCGGGAGCAACTCTTAATAAAATAAAAACTAATGAAGAAATTATCCATAACATTATGGGTATTAATGAAATTTTTAATAGGGAATAATTTAGTAGTTTATTTAAATTTCTACTCATTAATTAACTCAAGATCACTCAATGAAATTATTCCTGCACCATTAAAAATAGGTTTTGATATTTTATTTTGTGACCATGCTTTTTGAGAGGATATCCAAATAGGAATATAAGGTATTGAACGTGCTGCTATTTTTTCAATTTCAACAAGTTTTTCTAATCTTTTAATTCCACTTATTTTTTCACTCTCAAGAAATAAACTTTCCACTTTATTAGATCCCCAAAAACTACCGCTATAAACTGATTCTCCTTTTTTACATATGCCATCAACTATTTCATTACAACTTAAAAGAGGAGTGAGATAGGCCTCTGGATCTGAATAAGCCCCAGTCCAATCGAGAAGAACTGCTGTATAAATTCCTAAACTTAAATTCTTATAAATTGTTGTAGATTCAACTCCATTGAGTTCAATATCAATACAATCTTTCAAAGAACTTTTAATTTCTTCTTGCCATGTCAGAGCAATAAGCTTGTCAGCTGGTACATTCGATCTATAAGTAAGGGGTATTTTTAGAATATTTCCATTGCAATAATTTTCTTTTTGCAATAACCTTCTTGCTTCTAAATAATCGTATTTAGGCCACGGTTCTTGATTATCTTTTTTTAATATCGGAGGAATAATTGATTTAGATGGCTTCCTTAATCCATAACTTACTTTCTCACTAATCAATTTTCTATTAAGACTTTTTGCCAAAGCCAGTCTTAAATTAAGATTATTTAGGGGATAAGAACTAGTTTTAAGGCTTATAAAACTTAATTCAGTAAAAGGGCTATTACCTTCATTAAACTGTTTATTTTTGCTTAAATTATTTAAACTTTTTCTCTGACTATCATCAATTGAATTTGATAAAAGCACGTCAATTTGTTTACTTTTTAAAGCCCCAAAAAGAGATGATGAATTAGAATATCCCACAAAATTAACGCCGTTATTTAAGGGCTTTTCACCCCAATAATTCAAATATGGATCAATTGATTGAACTTCATTAGAAAAACTAGTCAGCACATACTTGCCAGTACCAACAAATTTTTCATTTAGAAACTTATCAGAATATTGTTTGTAAAATGTAGGAGAAATTGGAGTTAAATTTACTGATGTGAGTAAACCATTTAAAGAACTTGATGGTTTATTCAAATTTATTATGAGTGAATATTCACTTGGCGTTTCTATTGATTTAATCTTATTTCCTAAAATATAGTTCATCGTTCCAATTCTTTTGAATCTATCAAAGGTAAACTTCATAGCATTTGAGTTAAATGCAGTTCCATCGTGAAAAAAAACATTCTTTCTTAAATTGATAGTTATTTGAAGTCTATCCTTTGAAATAACTGGCATCCCCGAAGCCAATTTAGGGATTAATTCTCCATCAGAATTCAATTCAAATAATGTGTCTCCAAGAGAATTGATTAATTGAATTGCTTTAAGAGTATTTGCTCTAGCTGGATCTAATGATTCAATTTTTCCAGAACTTGCTACTATGATTCTTTTAGATATTCTTTTTGAGCCGCAAGAATTCTGTAAAAAAGAAATTAAAATAATAAATATTGATAAAACAACTTTTTTTTTCATATTTCATAATTACTTAGTTTTTCTGAAGAATTATTTGAGCAGAAAATTTGTAAAGTTATTTGATTTATTTCTAAAGCAAATGTTTTTTTAGAATTACAGGCAAAAGGCCATTCTCTCACCCAACAAATTTCTTTATTTATATTTAAACCAATTACTTGAAAAGTCTTATTGCTATTTTTAATTTTTACACAAGCACCTTTATAAAGGTTTTCAGAAGAAATTAAATTATTATTTTCACTGTCTAATAGTTTTGAATGAATCATTAAGGTTCTAAAACCAAACACTTACTTTCTTCGGTTTACCAAGCTATAAAGAAATTTGCAAACTATTTTTTTAAATACAACTTAATTGACTTGCAATAATTTTGACTTCATTTAGCGAATTTAATTCATCTTTCGATTTCTCAAAATCTCCATTATTCACCTCATGAGTAATAACGACAATTTCTGCTTTGTCTTCACTTGCATCAAGTTGAACAATTGATTCGATTGATACATTATTCTTTCCAAAAATATCTCCAATCTTTCCTATGACTCCCGGACTATCAAGACAAATAATTCTAAGGTAATTTTTTTTGTTTATTTGTGAAGATTCTATGATATGACAGGTTCTCCAGAAATCAAAAGATAACAATGGGTCGACTGAATTATTATTTTTTACTGAGGCGGCATGCAGATTTAATATATCTGATACTACAGATGCAGCAGTTGGGCCACTCCCTGCACCTGGACCGTACAACATTATCTCTCCTAGAGGATCAGCCTCTATCAATAAGGCATTGTTAACTCCCTTAACTGTTGCCAATGGATGAGATTTTGGAATCAAAGAAGGGCCTACCCAAATATTCAAAGCAAGTGAATCATTACTATTTGTTTGTCCCCTTTCGGAGAGCGCTAAAAGTTTTATTTCAAATCCTAATTTATTGGCATATTCGATATCCTTAAGATTAATTTTACTAATGCCTTCAGAATGAATATCATCTCTTTTGATTTTCCCTCCAAATGCGAGTTCACTAAGAATTGAAATCTTATCAGCAGCATCATGCCCCTCAACATCTGCAGTTGGATCAAATTCTGCGTAACCAAGGCTTTGGGCCAATTTTAAAGTCTCCTTATAATCAGCTTTTTCATTTGCCATCTTTGAAAGAATAAAATTTGTTGTGCCATTTATTATCCCAACCATTTTTTTTATACTGTTACTTTTTAATGATCTTTTTAAGGGTTCGATGATTGGAATCCCCCCGCAAACAGCAGCTTCTGACAATATATAAACGCCTTCTTTAAATGCAGTTTTATATATTTCTTCTCCATATCTTGCAATGACAGCTTTATTTGCAGTAACAACAGATTTGCCTAATTTTAATGATTGCAGAATAATTTCTTTCGCCAAATCAACTCCACCCATCACTTCAACAATTACATCTATAGAGGGGTCATTAATTAATTTAAATGGATCATCAGTTAATAAATTATTGTCTAACTCAATATCCCTTATTTTATTAAGATCTTTAACTGCTATTTTTGCAATTTCTATTTCTTTAAGGATTGGATGTGAATCAACTTCAGAACTTAATATTTTATAAATCCCTGAACCTACAGTTCCAAAACCTACAATCCCAATTTTGCATTTTCTCATTTTTTATTTCTTTTAACTTTGAGTTTAATTTTATATTATTAGGCCTACAAAAATTCATTTGCTTGAGACTGCATTTTCAATAAAATGTTTAAAAAACCATTTGAACGTGAAGGCGTTAAGCTTGCTTTCAAACCAGTATCTTCTATAAATTTCTTATCTATTTCAACAACTTGATTTGGTGTTAACTCATTTAATCCACTTATTAAAAAGGCCAACAAACCCTTTGTTATGAGAGCATCAGAATATCCTTCCCAAAATAATTTACCAGCTTTAATAGTTGCCTTAACAAAAACTTCTGAAACGCATCCCTTAACTTTATTTTCTTCTACAAGAATTTCACTATCTGGCTCTTTCAATTTTTTGCCTAACCACAAAATGTATTCATATTTTCTTTTTGGATCTTCTGATTTCTTCAACTTTTCTACTAATTTTGATAAATTATTGTATTTTTCCTGATTTTCCATTTTTTAAAGCTATAAATTAATCAATTTAATAGTCTTCCATTATACAAATATTTCTTTTTCTGTGATAAAGCCAGATAAAGGAATATCCCACTCAGCTCTTGTTAATGGAATCGTACTTACGCAATTAGAAGTTAATACTCCAATGCATGGAACATTTCCCCAATCATTATCTCTCCTTAATTTATCAAAATAACCGCCTCCATAACCTAATCTTGTTAAGTTTTTATCAACCGAAAGACATGGTACAAATATCATGCTTATCTGCAAATGACTCAATGGAGAAGAGTTATTTGGACTTAGTATTCCCTCAGAATCTTTTGAAAGAGGTTTTTCGTCCCATGGATAAAATAACAACTCTTTTTTATCTTTACATCTAGGCAAAGCTAAAGTGAATTTTTTCTTAAGACTTCTTATATCAACTTCATTTTTTAGCGGCCAATATATAGCTATATAACCAATACTTTTATATTCATTAACAAATGAATCAATATATAATCTTACATTCTTTTCTACATTTTCTCTTTGATCAAGAGATACCCCATCTCTTAGTTTTCTAAACGTATCCCTCTCCAATTTCTTATTTTCAAAGATAGTCATTTTAAATTTTTAGTTAAAGCCGTCCTCATTTAGTTTTGTGAGTGCTATTGCCAATGCATCTGCTGAATCATCAGGTTTTGGAGGTTTTTTAAGATCTAAGTCATACATAACAGCATCAAGAATATCTTTCTTAGATGCCTTTCCAGACCCAGCAATTGTTAATTTTATCTGAGCAGGTGAATACTCACTAACATGAATTTTTTTAGAGGCTAATACCATCATAATCACGCCTCTGGCCTGCAAAACACTAATGGTAGTACTTGACCTGTAAAAGAAAAATTTTTCTACTGCCGCTGCAGTTGGGTTCCAATGATTTATTAATTCATTAAGATCTTGGTGTATCTCATAAAGTCTATCTTCTTCTTTTTTATCTTTACCTGTCTCAATAACGCCGCAATCTAATAATATCTTTCTTTCATTTTCTATCTCAATTATTCCATAACCAACTCTAGCTAATCCGGGGTCAATCCCAATTATTCTCACTGTTATGAAGCTTCAGCAGACAATTGAAATTTTGAAAGATTTTCTTTTTCATCTAAATCAAATACTTTGCAAAAAGCTTGTATAACTCTTTCACCTGAATCAACTTGTTCTAAGGGATCTTTTCTAAGTCTATGTCTTAAAGAACAAGAAATAACTCTTGCTATATCATCCTCTTGAACTTCAGTTCTGCCCTCAAATGCTGCAATTGCCCTTGCCGATCGATTTGTAACAATATCTCCACGTAAACCATCCACATCTAGTTCTCCGCAGATTGCAGAAATATTCAATCTTAGGTCATCGTCCATTTGAACAGAATTTAATATTTCTTGTGCTTTAATAACTTTTTGTTGAAGTTCATCCTGTTGTTTCTCAACACTCGATGAAAACGCATCAGGATCATCATCAAAAGAAGTTCTTTGATCAACTACTTGAACTCTTAATTCAGCATCTCTAACTGTCTTAACTTCAACACTCATTCCAAACCTATCCAATAGTTGAGGCCTTAATTCACCTTCTTCAGGATTCCCTGAACCAATAAGGACAAACCTCGCAGGATGTCGAACTGATACCCCCTCCCTTTCAACTGTATTCCATCCGGAAGCGGCCGAATCTAAAAGTACATCAACTAAATGATCATCAAGTAAATTCACTTCATCAACGTATAGCAAACCCCTATTAGCTTTTGCTAATAGACCTGGTTCGAATGCCTTGACACCTTCGCTCAAAGCCTTCTCTATATCTATGGTCCCACAAAGCCTATCTTCAGTAGCTCCCAAAGGCAAGTCAACCATAGGTACTTGTTTTTGAATACTCTCTAGATTCTCTCCTTGAGTAATTTTCTCCAAAACTTCTTTGCTTTGTAAATCAGGATCAACTAGTGAACTATTATATGGATCGTCTTTAACAACATCTATTGCAGGCAACAAATCAGCTAAGGCTCTGATTGTAGTGGACTTTCCAGTCCCTCTATCACCCATTATCATCACTCCTCCAATTCTTGGATCAATAACATTTAATAAGAGAGCCAATTTCATTTCTTCTTGACCAATTACTGCTGTAAAAGGAAAAACTCTTCTTTTCTTTGTAGTAGGCACAGTTTTAGTTTTCTTAAATATTCAAATAATCAATAGATGTTACTTCAGAAAATGTTTTTAGTAAATATCCCTATCAAATCAAAACAAGAAGTGAATAATAACTAATTAAATTTATACTTACTTATTTTTTTTTGAATTGTTCAAAAACCAGTTAATTTGATGGACAATTCCACGTAAAACATTTATTTCATGCATTGATGTATTTGCCCTCAAAATAAAGTTTTTAAATTTACTGATCTTGGCCTTGGAGGTATGTTCTAAGAGATATCCAACTCGCAAAAGCATTTCCTCTAACTCCACAAATGTATCATGTACTTCATTCGATGATGCTAAGTTAAAAACTCTTAATTCATTATTTAAATTCTTTTTAGAAGACTTATTTAATTCATACAGAGCTATTGAAACAGCGTGAGAAAGATTTAATGATGGATTATCCTGAGAAGATGGAATATTAAAAGTTTTATTTGCTAGAAGCAACTCACTGTTAGTTAAACCTCTATCTTCTCTTCCAAATATAATTGCTAAAGTATTTATCTTCTTAAAGGACAAAGTCCAATGAAATATATCTTCAGAAGATAAAAAAGATAAATCTTTATTTACATCAATCCTTCCACAAGATGCCAAAACTAAATCACAATCAAAGATTGCTTTCTGAAGATCATCAAAAATCTTACAATGTTCAAGAAATTTTTGACCTTTAAGGGCCATTTTTTTTGCTTCTAAAGAAAATATATCGCATTTTGGAGAGACAATTCTCAATTCATCAACTTCAAAATTACTGCATAATCTAGCAACGCTACCTACATTTAGAGGGCCATTTGGTTCGACTAATATTACCTTTAAATTAGAAAAATTTTTTACCAAAATCACTCAAGGCTATGAAGATATTTTAATAAATTGGACATATTTACAGGATCGATTTCAAAACTTGGCATAGGAGGAGTTAGGCCTCCAGTAACTTGTTTTATTATCTCTTTATCATTCAAACGTTGAGTTATTGAGTGTAAGTCTGGACCCACTAATCCTCTTGCTGTAATTCCATGACATCCAACACAATTTATCTTAAAAAGAGCATCTCCTTCCTCAGCAGAGCCATTAAGCTCAAGAGTTTCAATAATATACTTGTTATTTTCATGATGTTTTACGAAAAATATTGAAAAACAAATCAATAAAACTCCCAATAAAATAAAAACGATTTTTAAGAATTCCTTTTTAAAGTCTCTTTCTGCTGCAGTTGATGAAGATGTTGACACAAAAAATAGTCTCTATGTAACAATTGTGAGTAAGAAATTCAAAAAAGGCAAAAAAATGATCGAGCCTCTTCTATGTGGAATTGTTTTAGGTTTAGTTCCAATAACTCTTCTTGGATTATTCGTAAGTGCATGGAATCAATATAGAAGAGGTTCAGGGATGCTGGACATTGATTAAAAATGTTAATCTTGATTGCCCATAATTTCTTACATCTATAGTTTCCCACAAAGTACTTTTTTTAATTAATAGGTTTGGAGAATGTTCACAAATAACTATTGAATCTTTTTTTAAAAAATTACAAGTGAATAATTGATTTAAAACTAATTCATAGAAATCTACATCATATGGAGGATCTAGATAAACAAAATCAAATTTTAATTTGTTTAAATCCATATTTCTAGATGATAAGTTTCTTTCATAATTTGGTTTTGTCCATTTCAAAACGTCTTTACAAATAACTTCGATATCATTTCTCCTAACCTCTATATTCTCCAAAGAGAGTAAATTTTCTAAGCAAATTTTTGAGTTAATTTTGTTTTTTTCAATTGCAAGTATTTTGCTTGCACCATGATTATAGGCTTCACAAGATATAGCCCCTGTTCCACTAAATAAATCTAACCAGTTACTGTTTTCAACTCTCTTGTTCAATATGTTAAATATAGCCTCTCTCACTCTCAAAGTTGTAGGTCTGGTAAAAGAATTATTTGGACTTTGTAGTTTTTTACCACCTATTAATCTTAAGTTTGTCTTCATCAGTAATTAACAATTATTGAATATTACTAAGCCATCGTCTCAAAAGTTTTTCTCCGGTTTTCCCAGATTTTTCCGGATGAAATTGACAAGCTAATAAATTATCAATCTCAATCATTGCAGTTAATTTTTCAGAGCCATAATCAACCTGAGCGGCAATAATATTTAGGTCATCCGGGATTGCATGATAGGAATGTACAAAATAAACCCAATTATTTAATTCTTCAATCCCAAATAAAGTATTTTTTTTGGTAGGTAAAAGTTGGCACCAACCCATATGTGGGATTCTTTGGTTAACAATATTGGGTATTTTTTGTATTTTTCCTTTTAAAATTCCCAGTCCTTGAACTTTTCCTTCATCACTAGATTCAAAAAGAAGTTGGAGACCTAAACATATCCCAAAAAAAGACTTTCCACTTTTAATCCAATTTTTCAAATCAGTTATCAAATCAGTATTTATGAGATTATTCATGGCTGGATCAAATGCTCCTACCCCAGGAAGTATTATAGCCTTACAAAGCTTAGAATCATTGAAGTTTTTGATTAATATAATTTCTTCTCCAAGACTTTCTAGAGATTTCGTTACAGAATGAATATTGCCCATTCCATAGTCTATTAGTCCAATTTTATGCAAAGCTTTTAAATTTATAAATGCTTAGTTAAAGTGCTCGAAAGAGTTGCTTTTGGCACAGCACCAACAACGGTATCAACCTTTTGACCTCCTTTAAAGATCATTAATGTAGGAATACTTCTAATTCCATATTGGCTGGCTACATTTGGATTCTCATCTGTGTTTAATTTAAAAACTTTAATTTTCCCTTCAAAGTCTTTTGAGATTTCTTCTACAACTGGAGCGACCATCCTACATGGGCCGCACCATGGTGCCCAAAAATCAACCAATACTGGTAGATCACTTTGCAGTACATCCTTGTCAAATGAAGAATCAGTTACGGCTGGAGCTGATGACATAATTTAAGTATTCCTTTTTGAAAATTTAGCAGGCAATTCTTCTAAGTGATGATTTCATTACAGATAAAATAATATAAGTAACAAAATATCTAAAAAAGCCCGATTAATCGGGCGATTTAGTGTGTGAGGAGTATGGGGTTACCCCCATCATTTAATAATAACTCCTAATTAGAAAATTTTTCAATTTAATCTTTAATTCACTAAGGTTTTATAATCTTGAACTAAATGAACTACTTACCCATCCCAAGCTGCTGAGCTTTTTGATAAACCTTACCCTCTGTAAGAAGCGATGGTGCGATAACTATTTCAACTTCTTGCATTTCTTTAATATTTTTTGCCCCAAGAGTACTCATTGAGGTTCTAATAGCTCCTAACAAGTTATGTGTCCCATCATCAAGTAAGGCAGGGCCTTTAATTATCCTTTCTAAGGATCCTGTAGAACCAACTTCAATTCTTGTGCCCCTTGGCAATACTGGACTTGGAGTAGCCATCCCCCAGTGAAATCCTTTACCTGGAGCGTTTGAGGATTTAGCTATTGGGGATCCAATCATTACAGCATCTGATCCACATGCTAAACATTTACAGATATCTCCACCCGTCACAATTCCTCCATCACCAATAATAGGAATATAACGACCACTTTCTTTAAAGTAATCATTTCTTGCCGCACTACAATCAGCAATTGCAGTTGCTTGAGGGATTCCAATTCCCAGCACTCCTCTTGATGTACATGCCGCTCCAGGTCCTATCCCAACCATTAATCCTGCGACTCCAGCATCCATGAGAAGTTTTGCAACTTCATAAGTAACACAATTTCCTGCTACGACTGGGACATTCATAGATTGACAAAGATCTTTAATATTTAAGGTTTCCTTACCTTCCATAACAATATGTTCAGTTGAAACAACTGTTCCTTGGAGAAAAAATAAATCTATTTTGGAATTATTAAGTGTTTCTTTAAATTTTATAGCAGCTTGAGGTGTCCCACTAAAAGCAGCGATACCTCCTCCTTCTTTGACCTCATTTATTCTTTGTAAAATCAATCCCTCCTTGACGGGTTCACTGTATATCTTCTGCATTAACGGAACAAACTCATTCTTCCCGACTGATGCAATTTGGTTCAATATTTCATTAGGGTTTTCATATCTTGTTTGTATGCCCTCCATATTAATAACCCCTAGGGAACCTAATTTTGTGAGTTCTATAGCCGTATTTACATCGACAACACTGTCCATGGCACTAGCCACGATCGGAACTTCTCTTTTGATATCGCCTATTGACCAAGAAGGATCAGTTAAATCGTAATCAAGTGTTCTATTCCCCGGGACTAAAGCTATTTCATCAATGCCATAAGCCCTTCTGACTTTTTTATTTAAACCAAGTTCAATATTCACGGAATTTTTCTCTTTATTTTGAATAAATTAACAACTAAAGGGGTAATAAGCCAAGGTTTATTCAAAAACAACAGGTTTTATTTTGATTTGTGTGTAAATGTGAGTATTTGAGAATTAAATAAATATTTTTTTTTATTCATTATGACAATCAACGATTATTATTAAAAAAAGGATTTTTATATGTCTGATATTTTAGATTCTGATAACTCAGGATTAAGCGAAGATAACGACCGAATTATTCAGACTGACTTAAGAAATGAGATGTCTCGCTCATACCTTGAGTATGCAATGAGCGTAATAGTTGGTCGTGCTCTTCCTGATGCAAGAGATGGATTAAAACCTGTTCATAGAAGAATTCTTTATGCAATGTATGAACTTGGTTTAACTAGCGGCAGACCATACAGAAAATGTGCAAGAGTTGTTGGAGAAGTACTAGGTAAATATCACCCTCATGGCGATACTGCTGTTTATGATGCTTTGGTTAGGATGGCTCAGGATTTCTCTATGAGGATGCCACTAATAGATGGCCATGGAAACTTTGGTTCTGTGGATAACGACCCTCCAGCAGCAATGAGATATACAGAATCTCGTTTACAATCTCTTACAGATGAAAGTTTATTAGAGGATATTGAATCTGAGACTGTAGATTTCGTCGATAATTTTGATGGCTCTCAGCAAGAGCCAACAGTTTTACCTGCTCGGATTCCTCAACTACTTCTAAATGGATCATCTGGTATAGCAGTAGGAATGGCAACTAATATTCCACCTCATAACTTAGGGGAATTAATTAATGGTCTTAAATCAATAATTAAAGACCCTTCAATTGAAGATAGAGAACTTTTTGAAATAATTAAAGGTCCTGATTTTCCCACAGGTGGTCAAATCTTAGGCAGAGAGGGTATCAAAGAAACTTTCCAAACAGGAAGGGGGTCAATAACTATGAGAGGTGTAGCAAATATTGAGCAAATTAAATCCACTGGTAGAGCAGAAAAAGACGCAGTAATAATTACAGAGCTTCCATTTCAAACTAATAAAGCGGCATTGATAGAAAGAATTGCTGACTTGGTTAATGAAAAAAAATTAGAAGGTATTTCTGATATTAGAGATGAAAGTGATCGAGATGGAATGAGGATTGTTATTGAACTAAAAAGGGATGCCTATCCACAAGTAGTTTTGAATAATTTATTTAAGTTAACACCTCTACAAAATAACTTTAGTGCAAATATTCTTGCTTTAGTAAAAGGAGAGCCCACAACTCTTTCACTCAGGAAAATGTTAGATGTATTTCTAGACTTCAGAGTGGATACAATAAAGCGAAGAACAGGATTTTTATTAAAAAAGGCTGAAGAGAGGGATCATATCGTAAAAGGTCTTTTATTAGCATTGGGTGCTATGGATGAGATTATTAATCTAATAAGATCAGCTAAAGATACAGTTTCAGCCAGAGAAAAATTACAAACTGATCATGAGTTATCTGCCACACAGGCAGAAGCTATTTTACAAATGCAATTAAGAAGATTAACAGCGCTAGAAGCAGACAAAATCAAAGGGGAACATGATGAGTTAACCAGAAAAATAAACTTATATCAACAAATATTGAATAGTAAAGAAAGAATTTTTGAAATTATTCTAGAAGAACTCAATAAAATCGATGAAAGATTTTCCTCTCCAAGAAAAACAGAAATACTTGATTTAGGCGGTGGCCTAGATGATATTGATCTTATCGCTAATGACAGATCTGTAGTTTTATTGACTGAAGCAGGTTATTTAAAAAGGATGCCGGTTAATGAATTCGAATCTACAAGTCGTGGGTCTAGAGGTAAAGCTGGAACAAAGACACAAGAAGATGATGAAGTAAAACTATTTATAAGCTGTAATGATCATGATACTCTTTTGCTTTTCAGTGATAGAGGGGTATCTTATGCTCTGCCAGCATATAGAGTTCCCATGAGTAGCAGAACGGCTAAAGGTACTCCATCTGTTCAACTTCTCCCAATACCAAGAGAAGAAAAGATAACCTCGCTAGTTGCAGTAGATTCTTTTGATAACGATTGTTATCTATTAATGCTAACCAAGGCTGGATTTATAAAAAGAACTTCACTTTCTGCTTTCTCAAAAATTCGATCTAATGGATTAATAGCAATAAATCTTGAGGATGGAGATGCTTTAACTTGGGTTAGATTATCAAAAGAAGGAGACAGTGTTTTGATTGGATCAAGAATAGGAATGGCTATTCATTTCAGACTAGATGTTAACGAATTAAGGCCACTTGGCAGGACGGCAAGGGGGGTTAAATCTATGAACCTTAGGAAAGGAGACAATCTTGTATCGATGGATGTTTTAACATCTGATTTAGTTGAGCGATTAGCTAAAAGTGAAGATCTCACGAAAGAATCTGATGAAAATCTTGAAGTTAACTCTTCAGAAGGTCCTTGGGTACTAATAGCAAGTGCCTTTGGACTTGGTAAAAGAGTACCTGTAACTCAGTTTAGATTACAAAAAAGAGCAGGCATGGGTTTGAGAGCGATAAAATTCAGAATTAAAGATGATGTATTAGTTTGCTTGAAGGTCCTTGGAGAAGGGGAAGAATTACTTTTTGTGACCGAAAAAGGTGTGATAGTGAGAACAAACGCAGATAAAATATCCCAGCAATCTAGAGCAGCTACTGGAGTAAAATTACAAAGATTAGATGAAGGTGATCATTTATCAGAAGTTGTATTAGTTCCTCATGAACAAATAGAAGAAACAGACCAATTCAACCAAGGCAAAGAAAATTAAAAAAAATGGTTTATTAGTTAATATGGAAATACTTGATATTTTAATTTTAGGTTCAGGGCCTGCAGCTCTATGCTTGGCTTCAGAATTAGCCAAGCAAGATCTAAATATTAAGGGCATATCAACTAAATCTCCAAATGAAAAATGGGAGAATACATATGGTATTTGGGCTTCTGAATTGGAGGAATTAGGATTAGAGTCTTTGTTGTCTCATCGGTGGTGCAAAACAGTTAGTTTTTTTGGAAATGGCGAAAATAAACGGGGAGATGATCCAACAAAACATAATTACGATTATGGTTTAATAAATCAAGAAGCTTTTCAAAATGAACTTTTAAAAAAGTGTAACGGGATTGAATGGCTGAATGAAACAGCAAAAGATATTAAAGAGAAAAATAAACTATCTGAGGTAATTTGTTTTTCAGGTCTAAGAATTAAGGCGAGGTTAGTCATTGACGCAAGTGGTCATAAAAGTAATTTTATAAAAAGACCAGTCCAAAATGAAATCGCTCAACAAGCTGCGTATGGGATTGTCGGTAAATTCACATCGCCACCAGTTAATAAGGATCAGTTTGTTTTGATGGATTTTCGTCCAAATCATTTAAACAATGAAGAAAAGTTATCATCTCCTTCCTTTCTTTATGCAATGGATCTTGGAAATGAAACTTTTTTTGTTGAAGAAACATCATTAGCTAGTTATCCTGCCTTATCCCAAGAAAATCTTAAAAAAAGACTTTTTAAAAGATTGAATAGTAAGGGTATTCAGGTAAGTGAAATTTTTCATGAAGAGAATTGCCTTTTCCCAATGAATTTACCCCTTCCATTTAAAAAACAATTTGTACTAGGTTTTGGAGGATCTGCAAGCATGGTTCATCCTGCATCAGGATACATGATCGGATCTTTATTAAGAAGAGCTCCACTCCTTGCAAAAAAATTAGCAATATTTTTAAAAGAACCTAATCTTAGTTCTCTTGAACTAGCAACAAAAGGATGGGAGATCCTATGGCCTTACGAGTTAATACAAAGGCACAAACTTTACCAATATGGTTTAAGAAGACTGATGAGTTTTGACGAAAGTAGATTAAGAAGCTTTTTCTCAAATTTCTTTAGATTATCGACCAATGAATGGGTAGGTTTTCTTACTAATACACTTCCACTTCCAAAATTAATTTACGTGATGAGTAAGATGTTTATAAATTCACCTCTTAAAGTAAAACTAGGAATGCTCAAGTTAAATTAGTATGTTTATTTTCGCCAATCGTCAATATTAATATCTGGGAAAACTTTATCCTCTTCCTCAATATCTTCAAGAAATTTATAATTAATATATGAATGATTTTTAATCATTTCAACTATTTTCCAGAACCTGAACAAGTGTCTTTCTATCCTCTCTTTTGCAAGTTCGGTTGTAGTTCCAGCTCTTAAGATAAAACTCCAATCAGAGGACTCAGAGAGAAGTAATTCTCTTGCTGCTTGCTTGTAAAGTCTTGAGGATAAGTCATTGTTGAAATTTTTCGAGCATAAATCAACAAAAGTTGAGCCTGCTTTTGTGATCTCTGGAACAATCCATGCATTTGCATCATTAATCCAGTAATTATGGTAACCTCCTTGTCCCCAGCTTGATGGTGATGGATCGCAAATCTGAAGTTTTGGCTTTTGAAGTAAGAATTCTTTTAAATTTGTAAGCTTAATTGAATATTTACTGGAGTTCTTTAAGATATTTTCAATAAAAAAAGGTCCCTCATACCACCAATGACCAAATAACTCTGCATCAAATGGAGCTACCAATAAGGGCTTAAAGGAAGAGGATAATGTTAATTTTTCTAATTGTTTGGATCTCGCGATAAGATAATCATCAGCATGTTCTGCAGCCTTCTTTTTTGCTTCATTTTCTAAGTAAAACGCCTTTTCCCCTAATGGCACCTTATTATCTGTAATCTTATGAAACTTCAAACCCAAAGGTCTTTTAGTTGAGATACCTTTCTTTTGGAGCTTAGAGATCGGTAATTCCCATCCTAAATCTTTATGAAATTCTCTATAAACTTTATCTCCAGGGAATCCATCCTTAGCAGACCAAACGGGCAAAGTTGACTCACTATCTCTTCCGAAGAAGGCAACTCCTTTTTTCGAGCAGATTGGGGCGTACACGCCATACCTAGGCCTTGGTGTGGCATTAAGAATCCCATGACCGTCTAAGATTGCATATTTTATTCCGGAATTAATTAGTATCTCGTCTAAATTCTCATAATAAGCACATTCAGGTAACCAAATTCCTAAAGGCTTTGTTCCAAAAATATTTTTATGGCACCTAATTGCAGTATTAATTTGTCCTTTAACAGTTTCAGGATTCTCCCTTAGAATCGGCAAATATCCGTGAGTAGCAGCACAAGTAAGAATATCTAAATTTCCAGAATTATTTAAAACCCTAAACTTTTCAATTAAGTTTCCAGAACAATTTTGCCAGTATGAGTATTTATCATTAAGATTATTTAATAAAAATGTGGAGGCATTTTTTTCTTCTATTGGCAGTTCATTTAGGAAATCATTTCTTGTTTTAATCCAGCTTGGGAAAGTTTCTTGAATTTGTTTATTATTTAGAAGTGATAATAATGTTGGAGACAAACTAATAGTAAGTTTTGTATTTTCAGGATTTTCATTTTTGGAAGATTCTATTGATTGAAGTAGTGGTATATAACATTCCAGAATCGCCTGAAATAACCAATCCTCTTCTAAGGAGTTTTTTTCATTTTTTCTGACATAAGGTAAATGAGCATGTAAAACTATTGCTAACTGACCTAAAACATTTTTTTGAGTGTATCGCCCATTCATACTTTTTATAATTTATGCCTGAAATTCTATAAAAAACCAAAATTAACCTTTTAAGAAAGGAGACTTTGATCATAAAAGAATACTTTAAAAATTTTAGTATTTTATTTTTTTTTTTAGAATTTTAATCAATATTATTTAAGTTATAAAGTTTCAGCAAATAATTATTGAACTAAATCTAGTCAAATTTTTTTAATTAGCTTAATATAAGTTTAGTTATTCCATCTGATGTCAAAAGATCCAGGAAGAATTTTGATATTTGATACAACTCTTCGAGATGGAGAGCAATCTCCTGGTGCCAGTTTAAATCTTGAAGAAAAACTTGCTATCGCCCATCAATTAGCAAGATTAGGAGTAGATGTTATTGAAGCTGGATTCCCTTTTGCAAGTCCAGGAGATTTTAAAGCTGTTAATAAAATTGCTAATGCAGTCGGGAAAGAAAATGGCCCTATAATATGCGGCTTAGCTAGAGCGTCTAAAGGAGATATAAAAGCATGTTACGAAGCAGTAAGTCCAGCTCCAAAAAAAAGAATACATACTTTTATTGCGACAAGTGATATTCATCTTAAGCATAAACTTAAAAAATCAAGGAAAGATGTTCTTCAAATAGTTCCAGAAATGGTTAATTATGCAAAATCATTAGTAGATGATATTGAGTTTTCTTGTGAAGATGCCTCGAGGAGTGATCCTGACTTTTTATACGAAGTGATACAACTAGCAATTTCTGCAGGAGCAACAACAATAAACATACCTGATACTGTTGGATTTACAACTCCTAGTGAATTTGGCAAACTAATTGCCGATATAAATAAAAATGTTCCAAATATTGATGAGGCAGTAATCTCTGTTCATGGTCATAATGATTTAGGTTTAGCAGTTGCCAATTTTCTTGAGGCAGTAAAAAATGGAGTAAGACAACTAGAATGTACTATTAATGGAATTGGTGAAAGAGCCGGGAATGCCTCTCTAGAAGAATTAGTAATGGCACTTCATGTTAGGAAAAGTTTTTTTAATAGTTTTTTCAAAAGAAATCCAGATTCCCCAACTCCTCTTACGGCTATAAGAACAGAAGAAATAACAAAAACCTCTAGACTTGTTTCCAATCTAACTGGAATGACTGTTCAACCAAATAAAGCAATTGTAGGAGCCAACGCTTTTGCACATGAGTCAGGCATTCATCAGGATGGGGTTTTAAAAAATAGACTAACTTACGAAATTATCGATGCAAAAACTGTTGGTTTGAGTGACAACAAAATATCATTAGGAAAACTTAGTGGAAGAAGTGCCGTAAGAGCAAGATTAGAAGAAATGGGATATGACTTGAGTCGAGAAGATTTAAATGATGCTTTTGCTCGTTTTAAGGACTTAGCTGACAGGAAAAGAGAAATCACTGATAGAGACTTAGAAGCAATTGTTAGTGAGCAAGTTCAGCTCCCAGAAGCTAAATTTCAATTAAGTCTTGTACAAGTTAGTTGCGGTAACGCATCTAAACCTACTGCCACCATTTCGCTTTTAAATACGGAAGATAATACCGAGGATACTGCTGTATCAATAGGCACTGGACCCGTTGATGCTGTATGCGAAGCTTTAAATAAATTAGCTAAAGTTCCTAATGAATTAATTGAATTTTCTGTTAAGTCGGTAACAGAGGGAATTGACGCTTTGGGCGAAGTAACAATAAGGATAAGAAGGGATAATAAAATATATTCTGGTCATTCTGCTGATACAGATGTTGTAGTTGCTGCAGCGAATGCTTACGTTAATGCTTTAAATAGGCTTGTTTTTTCTGAGAAAAAGAATTCTATTCACCCACAATTTGATAATTTAGAAAATTCTGAAAATACATTTTTATCTAATCCTACAAATTAAATTATTTCTTAAGAATATTAAGTAGGATTCAAAATAACCTCTTAATATTGTAGATTAATTTATTAGTTAAAGCGGTCAATAATGAGAGAAAGGGTAATTGGATATTGGACTTTGGCTTGGATAGGATTAATTTCTAACATAATTGCTTTACCAACGATAACTTTAATCACTATTTTTATACCTCCTTACAGGGCTGCAAACATAACTTTGGCTAGTAGCCTTGGCTGGCCTGCTGCGATAGTAGGGATAATTTCATCTTCTGCTCTTTTAGCGGAGAGAAAATGGGGCGTTACGTTGACGTTAGTATCCCTTTCAATGGTAATTGCTGGAACTACACCATATTCAGTTGTTAGATTAATTAGACTAAAAGAAGGTATTTTTGGAATTGGTAGTTTAACTTTACTAATCGCTTTGCTCAGTATCATGGCCCTCTTGTATTGGTGTAATCCGAAACATAGAAGAAGTATTAGGCCATAAATTATTTAAATAAAGTCAAGAAAAAGTATTATTTTTAGTTGTTGGATATTGAATTCTTCTATGTCTAATTCTTTTCCATACATTCAAGAAGGCTCTTTTTATTAAAAAGATTTCTCCCTTCGATAAATCACTATCATCTAATTGACCATCTTTTTGACGTGAGTAGATAATTTTAGATATTGTTTCCAAAGCTTCTTGATCAGATGCATTAATATTCATAGCTCTTAGTGCTGCTTCACAACCATCTGCAAGCATTAAAATAGCTGTTTCTTTTGACTGAGGAATAGGGCCTTTGTATCTAAAATAATATTCATTAATGTCGAGATTTCTTTCTTTAGCTTTTTGAAAAAAATATCCCATTTTTAGGGTACCTTGATGTTCAGGGATAAAATTAGCTATCGGTTTAGGTAGTCTATTTTTTCTTGCAAATTTTAATCCTTCATCAACATGTGCTTGTAATACTTCTGCACTTTTAATCGGATCATCTAATTCGTCATGCGGATTTTTTGAACCATCCTGATTTTCGATAAACCAATTAGGTGCATGTAATTTACCCACATCATGATATAGTCCACCAGTTTTAATTAAATCAATATCGCCACCAATCAATCTTGTTGCTTCCTCTGCTAATCCACATATTAGTAGGGTATGTTCAAAAGTCCCAGGAGCTTCAAGAGACAATCTTCTAATTAAAGGTTTCTCCTTATCTGCCAATTCGAGTAATCTTGCTTTAGTTAATAATCCGAATATTGATTCAAAAATAGGAATAAATAATATAGTAAAAAGCATTACTATTGCCAATAGCAAGGAATCAGAAAATATATCCCCTTTAGCTAAAACAAATTCTTGATTGTCAAAAAAAGGTTTATTATCTTTACCTATTAATACCCACTGACTCAAGAACGATCCTATGGGTACAAAAATTGAAAGCTGAAGTAATTGAGCCCTACTTCTAATTCTTCCTCCAAGTAGAGATACTACTGAAGCGCAAACTAATAAAATAAAAAATAAATTATTATTTACAGTAACTGCTGGATCTGGCCAACTAAAGCTTGCTATTGATACCCAAGCTAAAGCTGTTATGCTTCCCATTCCTTGAGATATTATTAATGCCGGTGGAATTATTATAGATAATGGACTTATGCTTGTAGCCAAAAATAATTTCGTGGCTTGTACTGCTAAAAGAAGAGTAATGATTAGGATGATCTGTCTTGAAGAAATTGTGGGATTTTCTTTTTTTGAAACTAATATCAAAATTCCGGAACTAACTAGTATTTCAGTAAAAGTCAAAAGCCAAGAAAAAATATCTGTGATATCTAAAGGCGAGATAAGAAGTAATTTATAAGAAGAAATTATTGAAATTAAGATGCATACCAAAAAAATTATGAGATTATCTATTCTTGAAATCTTAATTGGTTGTTTTACCGGAATTTGACTTCGCCTCCACAGATGAAACATTTTCTTTAAGGGAGTTGTGATGTTTTGCACAGAATATAAATAAATCTATTTGAATAATTTAAAATTATAGGCATGCTAAGTGTAAAAAGGAGATGTTTTTCTAAATGTCATTAAAATTAGACGGTAAAAAATTATCTCTTGAAATTGAAGAAAGATTAAATGACTACATATCTAGTAATAAAAAAATTGCAAAAAGAGCCCCCGGTTTAGCTGTAATAAGAATAGGTGAAGACCCCGCAAGTGGTGTTTATGTCAATAACAAGGAAAAAGCATGTTCAAGAATTGGAATAAAGAGCTTTATCTTTCATCTTAAAGAAAATGTAGAGCAAAAAGAAGTTGAACAATTAATAACCAAACTGAATTCTGATAAGGATATTGATGGAATGTTGCTGCAACTTCCCATCCCAAAGAAGTTTGATGAGCAAAAACTGATCAGTCATATTAATCCAAGCAAAGATGTAGATGGATTAAATGAGATCAACATCGGTAAATTAGTGAAAAATGAGCCTGCGATGAGATCATGTACACCAGCAGGAATTATTAATTTATTAAGATCCCAAAATATTACTATTGAAGGCAAGAAAATTGTTGTTATCGGAAGAAGTTTACTTGTTGGGAAACCCCTATCGTTAATGTTATTGAATCTAAATGGCACGGTAACAATGACTCATTCAAAAACATTAAATTTGAATAAAGTCTGCAGAGAAGCCGACATACTAATTGCCGCTGCAGGAAAGCCCAATCTTGTAGATTCGAGTTTTGTGAAAGAAGGAGCAGTAATTATTGATGTTGGGATACATAGATTAAAAAGTTCAGATAAAAATCAAACCAGATTATGTGGCGATGTATTATTAGAAGATGTCATTTCTAAAGTATTTGCTTACACACCAGTACCAGGAGGTGTTGGTCCAATGACAGTAACAATGTTACTTGTAAATACTATTTTTAGCTGGCAAAAACAATTTGGTTTATCATCAACTGTTAATGACCTCTTGTCATAGACTCCAAGATGAAAATTTTTTTTACTAAAGGTATAAAATGACTGAAGTTATAAATAGTATTTCTGATTTTGAAAAATATCTTAAAAACACAAAAAAGGTTGTAGAAGATGCACTTGATTATTCCTTGGGTCCTGAGAACCCAGAAATATTAAGAGAATCAATGAGATATTCCCTTTTGGCAGGAGGGAAAAGAATACGTCCAATTTTATGTTTAGCCTCTTGCTCACTTGCTGGAGGAGAACCCTCTCTTGCTGTTCCTACTGCAGTAGCGATAGAAATGATCCATACAATGTCCTTGATTCATGATGATCTGCCCGCCATGGATAATGATGACTTGAGGAGAGGTAGGCCAACAAACCATAAAGTATATGGAGATGCAATAGCTATACTTGCAGGCGATGCTTTATTAACAAGGGCCTTTGAAATGGTCTCTCTAAGAAGCCCTGGAGTCGATCCAACTAGATTATTAAATGTAATTGGGGAATTATCCCTAGTTGCAGGCGCACCAGGACTCGTCGGGGGACAAGTTGTTGATTTGGAATGCGAAGGGAAAGAAGTCGACCTTGAAACTCTTGAATATATCCATCTTCATAAGACTGGGGCTTTATTAAAGGCATGCGTAAGAACAGGCGCCATGATCGCAGGAGCAAACGAAAAACTATTACATGCTCTAACAACATATGCAGAGGGAATTGGTTTAGCCTTCCAAATAATAGATGATATTCTTGATTTAACTTCCAGCAGTGAAAAGCTTGGTAAAACTGCGGGCAAAGACCTCTTGGCTGACAAAACTACTTATCCAAAATTACTTGGAATGGAGGAGTCAAAGAAAAGAGCATTTGATTTGGTTGAAAAAGCAAAAAAAGCAATTGAACCTTGGGGGGCAGATGCAAAGTATTTATTATCATTAGCCGACTTTATTACAAATAGAGACAGATAAATAGTATTAATTTATGTCTGAATTTTTTACCCTTTTTAATAATTCAGTTCTTTTCTGGAGCTTATTATCCTGTTTTCTAGCTCAATTTTTTAAAATTGTATTCAATTTCTTTTCAACCGGAGAGATAAGATTTGGAATTATGTTCGAGACCGGTGGTATGCCTTCAAGTCATTCCGCCTTAATAACTGGTGCTTCATCTGGTATAGGTTATGAATTAGGATTTGACAGCTCAATATTCGCATTATCAGTTGCTATAGCACTAATAGTTATGTATGACGCTAGTGGGGTTCGAAAATCAGCTGGAATTCAAGCTGCAGAAATTAATAAACTATCAAAAAAACTAGACCCTCAATCTGAATTACTGTTAAAAGAAACTCTGGGTCATACAAAAATTGAGGTCGTGGTGGGGAGTTTTTTAGGACCATTAATCACTTTGCCTGGAATGTGTTTTTTGGGTTCTCCTCTCAAAATATTTGATTTGATAATAAATTAAGAATTCTTTGAAAAAGTAATTTGTGTGGCATCTATAAAGTTTTTTGCGACTTCAGGAGAACTTGGCAAATGTAAGTGAATCCAACTTGCATGTAATTTTTCATCAAAAAAGCCTTCATTTTTGTATTCGGTTTTCCAAGATTTAATTTTCCATGGAGAAGAAAGTTTCTTCTGATGCTTTACTTTTCCAAAATCAGATTCAGATAAATTATTTTCAATTTCCCAATAATGAAATTCATGTCCTCTAATTAATTGATTTTGTTTAATGATTGGAGTATCTTTTATACCCTTAATGTATCTATAACCTACTGAAAGTTTACTTTTTTTTGATCTAAAAGGCAGGATGCCACTCATTTTATGGTTATTACCATTTTCATCTTTTATGAAGTCTCCTAAAATCATCATCCCTCCACACTCAGCATATATAAATCCATTTTTGCGGAATTTCCTTAACGAATTTAAGCTTTTTGTAGAGTTACTTATATGATCAGCATATTTTTCAGGGAACCCCCCAGGAATAATTAAAGAAGAAACCTCATTAGGTATTTCTTCATCATCATAAATACTCCATGAAATCAATGGTATACCTATTTCACTCAAAAACTCCTTAGTTTCAGGATATTGAAAATGAAAGATTTTATCTTCTGCAATTGCAATAGGTTTACTTTTGTCTATTTTAAAATCTTTTAAATTGAAAGAATTAATTATTTTCTTTTGAGGAGATTTCAGAAATTTAATAAGAGAAAATACATCAAGATTTCTTTCAGCGAAATTTGCAAAATATTCAACATCAATTTCTTTTCCATTATCCATTGGAGATATCAAACCTAAATTAGCTTTGTTTAAAGTTATTTTTGAATCAGATGGTAAGAAACCAAGAATTTCGATATCTTCATTTTTAAAAACTTCTTTGATTAATTTTTTATGTCGATCTGAATTAACGTTATTAAATATAATTCCTGCTATTGACAACTCACTATCAAAATCTCTAAAACCTCGAATAGTCGCCAAAAGAGAAGCTACTTGACCTCTAGCATTAACAATAAAAATTATTGGAGCATTAAGAAGTTTAGAGATATTTGCTGTACTGGAATAGGTTGTTGAGCCTAGTCCATCAAACAGACCCATTGCTCCTTCAATTAACGAGAATTCATATTTCAAAGAATGTTTAAAAAAACTTTCTTGAACCCATTCCTCACCACTTAAAAAAATATCTAAATTCCTACAAATAGGTTGGCCAATTGAGCTAAGTTGTTGTTGATCAAGATAATCTGGGCCAACCTTGAAAGTTTGTACCTTTATACCTTTTGAGAACGCCCAACAAGATAGCAAAAGAGATAATGTAGTTTTCCCGCTATCAGTTGAAGGAGAAGATATTACACAAGGCATCTATTAGTTATTCAAACCATTAAATATTTGAAGAGCTATTTTGATAGTATTTTCAAAAAGAGGACTGGTATTACCTCTACTACTTCCCAATAATTTACTAACATCGTACTCTGATGTAGAAAAAGAATTTGGAACAACTTGCTCTATTAATTCCATATTAGCCATTCCCCCGGCTTCAAGTCGCATACATTCCACTGATTCACAGCCAAGTATTACACAAGTGTTATTTTTTTGAACCTCACTAATTTTTGAAATCAGCCTCAATCCAATAACCTGTCCTAAATGAATACTTGGATTTCCTAAAGATAAGGGATTAATTGATGTAGAAATTATTTCGCCATTAATTCTTTCAAACTCTATTTTTGTTGATTCTGTATCCGTTTCAACTCTTAGAAAAGACCAACCAAGTTTATCGCTAATCCATGAAATTAAAAACAACGCTTGAATCATATGATCTCCTGCGATATCAATGTCAATATCAGTAATATGATCTAAAATTGGTCTTCTCAAAGGCGGATCAAAAATCATTGCCAATGATTCTCTCCAATTTTTCAATCTAACCCAATTCAAATCATTAATAGCTTTATTTGAATTATTTAATTGATCTAAAACTTTTAAACATCTTTGAGGCGATCCAAGAGCAGTATCAATTATTAACCTTAGACCATAATCAGTGAAATATTCGAAGATTTCAGGCGACTCATCCAAGCTTCCATTCCACCACAACCAAGAAGGTAATTCATCAATAGATAATTCATCAATTATTTTTAATCCCTTATTAGATATTGAGGCCGAGTCCCCCCTAATAACAACTAAATCCCCACAAATAGGTTGCATAGCTGGGGTATCACTTAATGGACAGTAAGCGGATACAAAAGTTTTGATATCTGAATTTTTATTTATGGTTGGCGCTAGAGTTATTAATCTTCTTGGATTCAATGTACTTATCGTTGATTCAAAAAATTGACCTCTAAAATCTTCAAAGTCTTTATTAGGTAAATTTTCCTTCAACAAATTCAATAATTCTTCACTATTAAGTGAAGTAGTGATAGGAAGTCCTTGATCTAATATAAATTTTTTAGCAACTTCAATTATCTCTGGACTTAAGTTTCCAGTAATTGGTCCATTTACTAATTCTTTTTGAACCAAGCATTGTTCTAGCCAAGCAGGCTGCCAGACCATTAATGTGAAAGTATTAGCTCCACTATTATCTTTATCTTCTGAAATCCATAATTTATTAAGATAATTAGAAATTTCCTGATAAGGCAGCTCTAAAGGGGTTTGTAATGTAAGTTGAGGTTTCATTTTTAGGGTCTACGCCAGAAAATATTATCTTTTGAAATTAATTGATCTGACTCAGGAGGTCCCCATGTCATAGATTCATAATTATAAATAGGTAACTTCCAGGGAGAATTATCCATCAATTCTATTAATGGAGTATAAAGTTTCCAGGCTGCCTCTACCTCATCACTTCGAGTAAATAATGTTGGGTCAGAAAGCATTGCATCAGCCAATAATCTTACATAGCCTTCATCTGAGGGTTCTCCAAATGATTCATCATAAGAAAATTCCATTTCAACAGGTCTTGATTTCATTCCAGAACCAGGAGATTTCACCTCAAATTTGAAAGTTGCACCTTCATTTGGCTGAATTCTAAGGATAAGTTGATTTGGGGCAGGATTTATTATTGTTGATTCAAATAAATGAACAGGTACGTCTTTAAAAGTCAAGACTATTTCTCCAAGTCTTTTAGGTAGTCTTTTACCTGTTCTCAAATAAAAAGGCACCCCTTGCCAACGCCAGTTATCAACGAAAACTTTTGTCGCAATATAAGTTTCTGTTGTGCTATTACTATTAACACCATCTTCCTGCCGATATCCTTTGAGTCGATTTAAAATATTCCCTCCCTCTCCATATTGACCTCTTATGCAACAATTCCACGGTTCATTTTCGTCAGCAAGTTTGGAAGCTTGAAGAACCTTAGCTTTTTCATTTCTTATTGCTTCTGGTTCAAATTTTCCAGGAGGTTCCATTGCAGTAACTGCAAGCATTTGAGTCATATGATTTTGAAGCATATCCCGTAAAGCACCAGAGCTTTCGTAATAACCTGCTCTATCTTCAACACCAACTGTTTCAGATGAAGTAATTTGAACACTTGATATATAATTCCTGTTCCAGATTGGTTCAAAAATAGTGTTAGCAAACCTCAAAACAAGAATATTCTGAACTGTCTCTTTACCTAAATAATGATCAATCCTATAAATCTGACTTTCTTCAGCGCAACTTTGAACTATTTTATTCAATTTTTTTGCACTTGAGTAATCTCTTCCAAAAGGTTTTTCAATTACTAAACGACTTTTTTTAGGGTCATCTAAAAGGCCAGCCCCTTTTAGAGCTTTACATCCACTTGCATAGAAATTCGGAGATACTGATAAATAAAATGTCCTATTCCCATGAGTAGCTTGTGTTTTATCAATTTCATTTAATCTTCTAGAAAGCCTTACGACATGATCACTTTGTTGTAGATCAACTGGTTCATAGAAAAGATAATTAGAAAATTGTTCCCACTCCCTTTCTTTACCAGCAATTTGATTTGATAACTTTACTTTCATCTTTTCTCTAAACTCATTATCAGTCCAAGGTCTTCTCGCACAACCAACTATTCCAAATTCACTAGGAATTCTTCTTTGCAAATAGAGTTCAAATAAGGCTGGTATTAATTTTCTATGAGTAAGGTCTCCACTAGCGCCAAAAATTACTAAACATTGTGGAGATATGACTCTTTCCTGCCGTAAACCTAATCTTAGAGGATTACTTAAAGTTGAAGGCATATTTTTAATGATCTTTATTTAAAATCCTCTTTTTTTCAAATATTAGCTACATATTGTGTCTAAACCAAAAAGTATTTAGCATGTGAAACTTAAATCTAGTTATCCAAGATTTAGTAAGTTTCTACGTGCCATCTTCCTGCTTTTTTTAGTTGAGGTCTTAATTCTGCCCAGTTCAATCCTTTTTCTTCTGCTGCCTTAGTCATTGCTTCATCTATTCCAGGTTCCATACCCTTTAATCCACAAAGATATATATGTGTCTTTTCATCTTCAATCATATTGAAGAGTTCATTTGCTGACTCTAAAACTCTGTCTTGAATGTACATTCTTCCACCTTTTGTATTTTGCTGCTCGCGACTAATAGCTTTTGTATACTTAAAATTATCTGGATTCTCAGTAATGTATCTTTGAAGATCTTCTTCGTATAACAAATTAGCTGATTTTGGAGCACCCATAAATAACCAAGCTTTCCCCTTGAAATTCCATTTATTTTTTTCTTTTTCAGTTGGTTCAAACATTCTTCTTAAGTAAGCCCTCATTGGAGCTATTCCAGTTCCAGTTGCCAACATAACAATGTTCGCATCCTCTTCATCAGGGAGAAGCATTTCTTTCCCTACAGGACCTGTTATTTTTACTTTATCTCCGGGTTTAATATCGCATAAGTATGTAGAGCAGACACCATTAATGGTTTCACCATCTTTTTCATACTGAAGCTGCCTTACACAAAGAGAAACTGTATTTCCATTAAAGTCATCTCCATGTCTAGTGCTAGCTATTGAGTAAAGTCTTAATTTATGAGGTTTTCCATTGGCATCTTCACCAGCAGGCATAATACCAATACTTTGGCCTTCAACATAATTTAAAAATGGATCACTATCTTTAAGGTCGAAAGTTATGTGATTAACTCTACCAATTGCTCCTTCCTTAAGAAGACTGTAGTTTTCAATAACTGTACCTTCGTAAGGTGTCTTAGGACGATAAATATTGACTGGAACATCTGCATGTTTTTTCTTTGCCACTTTGGGTGTTTCTGCTTTCGGAGCTTCTATTTTTGAACTTTCTGCTTTCGAAACATCAGGTTTTTGGGTTTTAACAGCTTTTGGCTCGGATTTTTTTGTTTTTGCTTCTTCAACAAACTTCAAAGCTCTTTTATTAAAAGTTGTGAGTATAAAATAAAAAACAGCTATCACTACTGGTATATGAGCTAATCCGCCTGCGATTACTTTTGCTTGTGAATACATTTTTAAGTTTTCTTTTATAAAAGATTATCAATTTGTAGTTTAATTTGTAGTGATTTCACAAAAATGGTTACGTTTTGAGATCGGGATAAATAAAAAAAATTATTTTAATTTTTCAGTATTTGTTGTTTTCATCAGTATAGTTACACAGAAATAATTTTTTATCTAATTAAAAAATTCATTTATGAATAATCCTCAAGAATCAGAAGATCATTATAAAGAAAATGATTACAGGACAATAGAGCAGACGATGGAGAAGTTTTCTGGAGGAACAAGAAGACTTGCAGCTCAACTTACAACTTCTGCAAGTTTCGACTCTTTATGGAATGTTTTAACAGATTATGATCGACTAAATCTTTACATACCAAATCTCTTATCAAGCAAAAAAATATATCAAAATAACAATAATGTACATCTTAAACAAGTTGGTGCTCAGGATTTTCTTGGCATGAAATTTTCAGCAGAAGTAACTATCGATTTATTTGAAGATAGGGAACTTGGTATTTTAAGATTCAATTTAATTAAAGGTGATTTTAGAAAATTTGAAGGAAGTTGGAAAATTCAAAATATTAAAAATACTTCTAAAAATTCATTAATTTACGATCTTACTGTTCAAGGTTGTCAGTGGATGCCAATAAGGATGATAGAGAAAAGACTAAAAAAAGATCTTTCTGAAAATTTGATTGCCGTGGAAAGACAAGCAATATTACAAAAAAATTAGTTCGCAATTTTAAAGAATAGCCCCAAGGGGATTCGAACCCCTGTCGCCTCCGTGAAAGGGAGGTGTCCTAGGCCTCTAGACGATGGGGCCAGGAAATCAGCATAACAGCTTATTAAAAACTAAGAGTAAGGCTAACCTTTCGTCAAGTATTGTTGCTCTTTGTTTTGTCCTTGCCACACAGGAACAGTAAAATAGAAGCAGGAACCTACACCAATTTCAGATACAACCCATATTCTTCCTCCATGGACCTGTACTATTCTCCTGCATACAGATAAGCCAATTCCAAATCCCGAAGTTCCTTCAGAAGTCTGAGGGAGTCTAACTCTATCAAGAAAAATTCTTTTTTGTTCGTTCAAAGGGATACCTGCACCTTTGTCACAAATTGTTATTTCTACCCATTGATTTGTCTTATGGATCATAGTGATTTTTATAGATCCAGAGTCTTTAGAAAATTTAATAGCATTTTCAATTAAATTTAAAAATACTTGCCTCATTCTTCTTTGATCTGCAAATACACTTGGCAAATCAGATGGGATATCAGTATCAATTTGAATATTCCTTAATCTCCAGAATTTTTCTAATTCGAGTATGACTTCAGCACTAATATTACCTAAATCAATTTTCTGAGGATTAAATAACGCTTCCCATTTAGTTGTTCCAACCTCTAAAAGATCCTGAGATAAAAGTTCAATCTCTTCTAGACGTCTTTTAATCACCTCTTGCAATTTTGAAATATCTATTTGTCCAAGTTTCTGACTTTGAACTGCCAATGTAGCCGCAGTTAACGGTGTTCTTAATTCATGCGCAACCATTCTTAATAATCTTTCCTGAGACTCTATTCTTTTTGTTAATGTCTCGTTTTCTTGTCTTAAAACGAGAAGTTCATCTTCCAATAGAAATTCTTTTTGAGTTCTTATTGAATCAATTTTGGATGGTTGCAAATTGATCCCAAGATTTTTTGTTAAGCCTTCCTGTTTCCACCTTGGCAACCATTTTTGCAGCTGTGAGAAAATATTACTTCCAGCAAATATTTGCTTTGGAGAAGGCGAAACTTTTATAAGAGCAGGTATAGCAACTAATCTATGTAATTCAAGTAATTCTGGCTGCTCTGTGGGCTCAGAAATCTGAAGTGATATCTCAAATTCACAATCATCTGATTCTAAATAGGCTATTAGGGACTTTATATCGTTACTAGAAAGTTGATTTCTAGCTGCCACAAGTATTAATTTTAGCTCTTTTTTATCATTCAAATGATTAGCCCTGAAGTGTTGAAAAGCTGTTAATCCTTATAAACACCTTAAGATATTTTATTTTATTTTACAGATAAGCTATGAAATATATAGGACTTATTTATATATGGTCGGTATTAATCAAAAGAAAAGCTTACATTTTGGTGAAAACCCTCTAGAAATCAATTTAAATAGCAATTTAAAAAGGTGGTTTTCAAGGAATATTGGATTGTGGAAATCTAATAGAACGTATTTTCTCGAAGAAGCACAGAGAACTTATAATTTAATTATGAATATAAATATACAATCTCTTAAGAGTAAATCAGAATGGGAGTCGCATTATAAATTCACTTGGTATCCAGAAAAAAAATATAATTTCTTTGAAAATAACCCCCAGTATAAAGAACGGGGCGAAATGCATGCATTCCTAAAAGGCCATCAACTTATAAGAGAAAATTTTTATTTAAGTAATGTTGAAGGGATTTCAAATATTAAGCAAGTCGACGAACATGAAATGATTTTTGAATCTTCTTACAATGATTGGTATATCATTGAACATACGAGACTAGTAGATTCTGATAATTATAGGTTTAGAGTTATATATTCATGGAACAAAAATAAGCTAAAAATAGTAGAGAATCATCACGAAATTAAAATTATTAAATAAATTCTGTTGGCAGTTTTAGTTTCAAAAATAAAAAATGTTATCTTTAATAACATGAATTAAAAATAAATCAAATATGGGTTTTAAAGTTTCTAAATTTTTTGCAATCTCTCTAATTTTTTCATCTTTTTTATTTGATATAAATAATGAATTTAATAATGTAAATGCAAATGTTAAAAATTTGCCTGCCAACAAAAATGATTTAGATTTGTATCATGGCATGGGAGTTTCATTTCTATGTAATGCGACAAGAAAAGGATTTGATTTGGATTTCCCAAAAACATTAAACGTTGCATCAACAACTTTCGCATCAGTAGTTTCCCAAAAACATGGAGGAAAAATAATAGAAAAAAAGAAAGAACAAAGAGTTGATATGAAACAATTGCAATTTATTGCATCTCTTCAATTGGTTGAATCAGCTCTTCAGGTATGTCCAGATAATGTACCTGAAAAAGTTGAAAAACAGTTTAAGATTGAAATTGAGAGGATCAAGAAATTACAAGGACTGTAAAAAAATAATTTCTTTATCTAAACATAGAACTAACAGAACTTTCTTCATGAATTCTCCAAATAGCTTCCCCAAGCATATTTGCGACAGAAAGAACCTTTAACTGTGGGAAATTATCTTTATGTATAACAGGTATGCTATTAGTTACAATAACTTGTTCGAATAAATTCTTAGTACTTAATCTTTCATAAGAAGGAGGAGAAAATACAGCATGTGATGCACATGCAAATATTCTATTAGCTCCTTCTTTTTTCAGCAAATTAGCTCCAGAGCAAATTGTGCCGCCAGTGTCTATCATATCATCTATGAGAATAGCCGTTTTACCTTTAACTTCGCCAATTACTGTTAGGCTTTCTGCAATATTATGAGCAGATCTCCTTTTGTCAATGATAGCCAGGGGAGCATCTTTCATTAATTTTGCGAATGCTCTTGCTCTCGCAACTCCACCTACATCAGGTGAGACGACAACTACTTCTTCTAAATCTAAAGTTTCTAGATAATCAATTAATACAGGTGAACCGTAAATATGATCGCACGGTATGTCAAAATAACCCTGTATTTGAGCAGAGTGTAAGTCCATAGCAAGAACCCTATCAACTCCTGATTTTTCAAGTAAATTAGCAGTTAGCTTTGCAGTTATAGACTCTCTACCAGAGGTCTTTCTATCTGCCCTCGCATATCCAAAATAGGGAATTACAGCTGTTATTTGTCTTGCAGACGCTCTCTTGCATGCGTCAACCATTATCATAAGCTCCATTAAACTATCATTTACAGGAGCGGATGTAGGTTGTACAAGGAATACATCACAACCTCTAATAGATTGTTGAATCTGTACATAAAGTTCTCCATCAGCAAATCTTTTAGATACTAAAGGTACATTTTCAATCCCTAAGTATGATGCAATTTCTTCAGCTAATTTAGGATTTGTTGTCCCACTTACTAACCTTAATCTACTATTAGTTAGATTAAAGTTTGACTCTTTACTCTGCATTGCCGTGATAAAACTTGTCACGAAATTTGCACCATAAAACTATATTCTTATCGTAGTCGTTTATGTGAATTTCGCAAAAAATAATGACTAGATCTTTTCAAAATTCACATTAATCAAGAAAAATATCTTTTATTAAAATCAGAATTTATATTTATTAATTCTTAAAAGCTAGAAATAATATTTGTCAATTAAAAAAAATTTGTATATGGTTGATTTTAGAGAATTAAAAACACTTTAAGTCTAAAGAATAAAAAATAATAAAAAAATGCCTATAGAGTCAATTCTTGCAAAAAAATCATTAGGCGTACTTATGCATCCAACATGTATTCCGGGAGGAAGAGTATGTGGAACTTTTGGTAAAGGAGCTAAAGAGTGGATAAAGAAACTACATAAGCATGGAATTGAATACTGGCAATTTTTACCTCTTACACCTACTGACTCTACAGGTTCTCCATATAGTTCCCCATCTAGTTTTGCAATAAACCCATGGTTTTTGGATATAGATGATTTGGTCGAAAAAGGTTTTATCTTCATTTCAAACGAAGAAAATCTAGGTCCAACAAATCAGAATAAAGAGCATTTTGATTTTGATATTGCAGACAATTTAACAAAGAAATTAGGTCATCTCCTTTTGCAAGGTTGGAGTTCACAAACTGAGGAAAGAAAAATTAATTTTAATAAATGGATAAGTAGAAATTCTTGGGTTGAGGACTACTCCACATTTGTTGTTATCAGAGAGGAGTTTAATATGTTGCCTTGGTGGGAATGGCCTAAAGAATTTAAAACAAAAAATAAAAAGTTCTTAAAATCGTGGATTAAGACGAAAAATGAAGAGATACTTATAAAAAAATTAATTCAATGGCATCTTCATGAACAATGGAGCGCTATTAAAAAATTTGCAAAATCAAGAAATATTAGGCTTATAGGAGATTTGCCTTTTTACGTCTCTAGAGACAGCGCCGATGTGTGGAGTAATAGATCATTATTTTCAATTTTTAAAAATGGAGATTTAATTTTTCAAAGTGGTGTTCCACCTGATTATTTTTCATCAACAGGACAATTATGGGGGACCCCAACTTACTTTTGGTCAAAACATAAGAAGACTAATTTCGATTGGTGGAGAAGAAGATTTCAAAGGCAATTTGAACTTGTGGACATATTGAGATTTGATCATTTCAGGGGTTTAGCGGGTTACTGGAGAGTTAATGGCAGTTCTAAATCGGCAATTATTGGTAAATGGATAAACTCTCCAGGTAGAACACTATTAAATAAAGTAAAAAAGGACCTAGGGACTAATTATCTACCAATTATTGCGGAGGATTTGGGTGTAATAACCCAGGATGTAGAGAAATTGAGGAAAAATTTTGAACTACCCGGGATGAAAATATTACAATTCGCTTTTGATGGAAATGAAGACAATCCTTATTTACCCAAGAATATTTTAGGAGAAAATTGGGTTGTTTATACCGGGACTCACGACAACTCTACTTCTGTTTCATGGTGGGAATATTTAGATAATGAATCAAAAGGAAGAATAAAAGATGAGTATAAATTTTCAGAAAATCCTTCTTGGGCTTTAATAGAAATTGGCATGGACACAAATGCTAATCTCTTTATCGCTCCATTACAAGATCTATTATCTTTAGATGATTCAAGTAGATTAAACAAACCTGGCACCACAAAAAACAACTGGAAATGGAAGTTAAATCGATCTCTAGAAGAAATAGAAGATAATATAAAAATCTTTAGTGAGCTAGGAAAAAATTTTGGAAGAACTCGAAATTAGAATTTACAAAAAATTATTTATCAATTATTTTATTTTCAATATTTTGAATCTCTATAACATTTACATTTAAAATAAAGTATCTCTTTAATATATATATAGTTAGAACTAATATAAAAAAATACAAAAGACTCCCTTGCCATGTGTTAATAAGATCGAATTTTCCCAACAGAAAATCCTTTCCCCCTTTCTTAATAATTTTTCTTTCTCTAACTGCTAATTTTAATAATGAATTTCTTTTTAATACTAAGCATTCCTCTAATTTAATTAATATGGATCTTATAAAAGGATAATCTGGCCTAATATTTTTATCATTATTTTCAATAGAATTTATTATTCGTTCAGGAATTTTTGAAATGTATGATAATTCTTTTATTGTTAGGTTTTGTTGGATTCTTGCTTCTTTAACTAACTTTGCAATTTCTATATATTGATCAAAAGATCCAGGATTAAAGTCCTTATTTTTATCAGATTTTTTATTAAAAAAAAAGAGATTTTTAAAAATATTCATTCGATATTTACTAGCTAATTAATCCTTGAATACTTAATTTTTAAACAAAATTTATTTTATTCTAACCGCATTTAAATCATGAGTAAATTTATTAGATATAAATATAAAACCTAAACCGTAGAAATAATATTTTGCACTGCACTTTTTGCAATATTCAGAGGGCTAAAAGTATCTCTAATTAAAGCCAAGAGTTTTTTTGCATCGGTAAATTCTAATTTTTCATCTTTTATAAGACTTAAAAGAAGATTCTTCCTAACTTCAGATCCTTTTTTACTTACAAATAATTTAAAACCAGCGTTTGCAACTGGTATGAGGTCTGAACTAATATTCTCAGTATCTTTAAATAAAATATTTAATAAACTTTCGACTTTCTCTATTTGAATTTGGCCTTGTTTATCAAAAACTACTTCTAGAAGGATATCTAAAATCTCTTCAGAATTATCCGTCAGTAGTTTTTTAGCAATATAGGGATAAGCAATTTTTAAAATTTTAAATTCAGGATCTAGTCTAAGTGCTAAACCTTCTTGACTCACAACGGCTCTAATTATTAAAGCAAACCTACTAGGAACTCTGAAAGGATAGGAGTACATTAGTTTTGAGAATTTATCAGTTACATTTTTAAGATTAAAATTTCCAACCTCTGCGCCAAAAGATCCCCCTAGAACTTCTCTTAATGGTTCAACAAGTTTTTGAAGATCTTGTTCTTTGGTTAAAAAACCTAATTTCTGGAAATCTTCTGCGAGAAGATAATATTCTTCATTTATTATGTGAACAATTGCCTTAATCAGAGTAAGTCTATCTGAATTTGTAATAGTATCCATCATTCCGAAATCAACATAAGCTAAATTCCCACAATCTGCATTTCCTCCTTTGAGAGCAAACATATTTCCTGGATGTGGGTCTGCATGAAAATATCCAAATTCAAATAATTGCTGCAGTCCACTGATGACGCATGTTTTTATAAACGAAGCAGGTATTAAGTTATTTTCCTCTAGCAAAGCTCGATCTCTTAACTTAACTCCATCAATCCAAGAAGTTGTGATTACCCTTTTGGATGAAAACTTTTTTTCTAATTTAGGAATAAAAATATTTGGATTTTCTTTGAATAAATTTGCAAACCTCAAAGCATTGTCGGCCTCTTTTTGATAGTCAATTTCATCAAAAAGTGCCTTACCGAATTCATCTATTATTTCTCCAATTCCAACACCTATATTTAATGGTAAGAGTGGGGATAAAAAAGTTCCTAAAAACCTTAAGATTACAACATCCCTTCTTATGAGAAAATATAAATTTGGCCTTTGTACTTTCACAGCCAGATAAGAATTATTTATTTTTGCTTTATAAACTTGACCCAAGCTTGCTGAAGCAATTGGACTATCTGGAAACTCTTCAAATAATTCATTTGCAGGGGATCCAAGTTCCTCTTCAATAATTTTTAAAGCAATTTTTTGATCAAATGCTGGGAGATTATCTTGTAATTTTGTAAGTTCTGTAAGCCAATCTTGTCTAACAAGATCTGGTCTAGTTGAGAGTGCTTGGCCTAATTTGATAAAACAAGGTCCTAAATCCGTTATTACATCAAAAAGATATTTAGAGAGATTTTTTTGTACATTTTTATTTTTACTGTTACCTTGAAAAAGTATTCTTAAAAAAAGAAAAATAAAAGTTAAAAGGATATATAAAACTCTTGGGATAAAAATCCATGGTCTCAAAATCAACCAAAGTAAGTCATCTTTTGCTGAATATTTCGAATAAGATCTTTTCATTAAATTTAAAAAATATCAAAAAAGATTATTATGTAATCCATTCTATATATGTCAGTAATACTTTATGAGCATTTCATCTTTTCTAACTAAAAAGTTTTTAAAGTCTTTATTCTTTCCCGCGCATAACAGAGGGGCAGCTTTACCAAAGAAATTAGTGAAGTTATTAAAATATCCACCTGGGTATTGGGACTTGCCCGAACTACCAGAAATAGGTTCCCCACTATCCCAGAGCGGATTAATTGCTAAATCTCAAAGAGAATTCTCCGATAAATTTGGGGCTAAAGGATGTTTTTTTGGAGTTAATGGAGCTTCCGGATTAATACAATCAGCAGTAATTTCAATGGCAAATCCAGGTGAAAATATCCTGATGCCTAGAAATGTTCATATAAGTGTCATAAAAATCTGTGCGATGCAGAATATAAATCCAATATTTTTTGATCTAGAATTTTCAACCGAAACAGGGCATTACAAACCAATTACAAAAATTTGGTTGGAAAATGTATTTAAAAAATTAAATTTTGATGAGAATAAAATTGCAGGGGTTATTCTTGTAAATCCCTCTTATCATGGTTATTCTGGAGATTTAGAGCCTTTAATAGATTGTTGTCATCAAAAAAATTTACCTGTTTTAGTTGATGAAGCCCATGGTTCATATTTCCTTTTCTGTGAAAACCTTAATTTACCAAACCCGGCCTTATCATCAAACGCTGATTTAGTAGTTAATTCATTGCATAAGTCGCTCAATGGATTAACCCAAACAGCTGTACTTTGGTACCAAGGGAATTTAATAAATGAAGATAATTTAATCAAAAGTATTAATTTGCTGCAAACTACCAGTCCAAGTTCCTTATTACTTTCTTCTTGTGAAGAGTCTATTAGGGATTGGCTTAACAAAAAAAGTTTATCAAAATATCAAAAAAGAATTTTAGAAGCAAAATGTATTTATCAAGAATTAATTCAAAAAAATATTCCTCTAATAGAAACTCAAGACCCCTTAAAAATTGTAGTAAATACCTCAAAGGTCGGGATTGATGGTTTTACTGCTGATAAATTTTTTTATAGAAATGGCCTTATAGCCGAATTGCCAGAAATGATGACTCTCACTTTTTGCTTAGGATTTGGAAATCAAAAAGATTTTCTTAATTTATTTGAAAGGTTATGGAAAAAATTACTATTAAATTCCAAAAAATCAAAAAGTTTAGAAGTGCTCAAATCACCCTTTAAATTAGTTCAAGCTCCCGAAATCGAAATTGGAATTGCTTGGAGATGTAAGACTCGGAGTATTTCTTTCTCAGAATCATTAAATAAAATATCCGGAGATATTATTTGCCCTTATCCTCCTGGGATACCTCTACTAATTCCTGGCGAAAGAATTGATTTAGATAGGTTTAATTGGATAAATAATCAAAGTTTTTGCAACAAAGATCTGGTAAATTTTAATATAAAAGTCTTAGAAACATAGCAATTTGATATGAGATTAAGAAGCGGATTATTTATAGGAATATTTGGTTTAATTGTTGTTTTGTTGGGCGGATGGTTTTTTACATTGGCAACTGCTTTTCTTACATATCTAGCATTATTAGAATTTTTTAGGATGGCAGAATTTAAAGGAATAAGACCAGCTACAAAAACCACATTATTTTCGTCCTTTATTATTATAATTACTACTTATCTTGAAACTATTGGTTTGATTGAAGGAGAAATTTCAAATTCAATTTTGCCAATCTGTTCAGTTGGGATATGCACTTGGTTACTTTTGCAACCAAAACCTGGGACAATTTCAGATATTGCAGCCTCCATTTTTGGATTATTCTATTTAGGTTTTTTACCTAGTTACTGGATTAAGTTAAGGGGATTAGATTCAGTGATAATAAGTTCAAATCAGGGTTTTATGTCGTTTGAGAACTTATCAAATACTACAGGTTTTCATCTAACTTTAACTTCTTGTTTTTTAATTGTAGCTAGTGATATTGGCTCTTATTTCATTGGGAAGTCATTTGGCAAAACATCTCTATCTCCAATATCTCCAAGCAAAACAATAGAAGGTTTAATTGGAGGGATATCCTGTTCAACTTTACTAGCAATATTTTTCGCTTTTTTAATGAATTGGGAAAATCCATTATTTGTTGGAATAATATATGGAATTTCAATTTCTCTTATGGCATTAGTTGGAGATTTAATTGAATCCATGATGAAGAGAGATGCAAAAATAAAAGATTCTGGAACTTTTTTACCGGGACATGGAGGAATTCTTGACAGAATTGACAGTTACATCTTTGCTCCATCAGTTTTGTATTATATTTTTATAATTCTCAAGTATCTAAATTAATTAAAAAATCTTTTATTCCAAAAAATAATCTTGGATAATTTTACTTGATAATGATGGTAGATCTATATGCGGAAGATGACCACAATTTTGTAACCCTACAAAATTTAATTTTTCAATACTTCTTAAATTTTTAATCTCTTTTTTTCCAAGAATTCGATCATTTTCTCCACATAATGTTTTAATTGGGATATTTTGGATATATTTTTGAGTCCCTGCAAACCCACCACTTTTTGCAAATGATGCAAGTGAATTCCTCCATCCTTTACAACCTAGATGAATTGAAGCTATTTGCTCTTCCATCTCACCAACACATTTATCTGGATAAGCAAATGCTTGCCTACAAAGACTTTTTCTGACCTGAGGCAATCCAAGAAATGAGGCGCCAATTTGATTAAGAGGGAAAGGGATACTCTTAGGTTCTCCAGACAATCCGGCAGGGGACAAAAGGATGATTTTATCTATATAATCAGGAATTTCAAAAGCAAGTTTTAAAGCTGTTGAGCCTCCCATAGAGGCACCAATAATTTTTAGATTCTTTGCTATCTTTAAGGTCTTAATGAGATCAATTAAATGTGAAATTATCTTCGAGGCATTGTACTCATTTGTTGCGCACCTAGGACTAAAACCAAAACCCAGCAGATCAGGAACAATAACTTGAAAATTTCTTTTTAGTGATTTATATATTCTCCTGAATTCTAAAAAACTACTATCGAAGCCATGCAGAAGAAGTATAGGTTGACCCTTCCCTCCCATTACTACTGGGAATTTTAAAGAATTCCAGTTTTGGTTAAGTTTTATCCACTTAACATCATTTGCCAAATAAAGACCTAAAGGGTCTAATAGTGACGATTTGGCACTTTCAAAAAATTCTGCATTTAAGTCACTTAATTGTTCAAAGTTGGTTTTAGTCAAAAAATGTTTATATTTTAATTTTTTGTTGTTCAAAATTTGAAATGACCTCTATTATGTCAATTTTATTAATTTCAAAAGGCAAAAAATGAATCTCAGATTTATCTCGACAAGTAAAATCAGCAATTTTCTCTAAATTATTATTTTCAAAAACATTTATTCCAAGTTGTCCGATAGTGGTTGGCAAATTCAATTCTTTCATGAGTACAAATAATTGTTTAATTGATTGATCAGCTAATTTATTATTATTTTTCATTTCTTCTAATCTTAATTGCAATAGTAATCCAACCCCAACAATCTCACCATGTAAGAATTTATTAGGGGTGATTATCTGAGTAATTGCATTATGAATAGCATGTGCTGCTGCAGTCCTACACTTTTCTCCACCAATACCTCCAACTAATCCTGCTGTAAGTCCACATGCTTCTATAATATTTTGCCAAGAAGAGTAATTTGTAAATTGCCCTTTAAACGCTTTTTCACCATCTATTAATAGTTGATCTCTTAAAACTCTTGATATCTGGATTGCTTGTTGAACAAGACCATCATCTATCGTTGAACTTGTTATTGAAGATTCGTACCATTTTGCCAATGCATCTGCTATACCACTTGCAAGTGTTCTTGATGGAGCTGTTTGAATAAATTTATGATCATAAACTAGTATCTTCGGACAAGATCTTAATGCAACATCCTTTATGAATTGCCCATCCTTTGTATATATATTTGATAAAGCTGTCCAACCTGCACATGTAGAGGCACTAAGGGGGATTGTAATACAAGGGATGTTAAGAGACTCGGCTATATATTTTCCAGAATCTAGAACTTTGCCACCTCCAGCTGCGATAACAGAATCATTATTATTATTTGAAATTATATTCTTAACTCTTGAAATATCTTCGTAACAACAATCAAATTGTAAGTTAGCAGAATTAACGTTAAGTTTTTGATTTTTTAAATCATTAAAAATATTATTTCTCAGATTTTTTGTTTGAATCCCTCTACCCAGAATTAATGGACTTTTAGTTAATTTAGTAATTTGAGGTAAAGATTCTTCCCAAGCATAATTTCCCCTATATATAGTTTCTGGAGAGATTGACTGCATGTTTACTTTGGATGATTAGAAGTTGGCACCTGCTAGCTCTGGAGAAGACTCTTCAGAAGAAATATTTATTGTGACTTTCTTGTTATCATCTATATCAACTAAAGCATTGTCTCCATCTTTTATTCTCCCAGAAAGAACTTCTTCAGCCAAACTATCTTCGAGTAAACGCATAACTGCCCTTCTCAAAGGTCTTGCTCCGTATGAAGGGTTATAACCTTCTTCAACAAGTCTTTCTTTGAAAGCGTCTGTGACATTTAATTTAATGCCTTTATCTTGTAATCGGACAAAAACTTCTTGCAACATTATTTCAGCAATTTCTTTGACTTCATTTTTCGTTAGTTGTCTAAATACAATTATTTCATCAAGTCTATTTAAAAATTCAGGCCTAAAGTATTGCTTAAGTTCTTCATTAACTAATGATTTAATTCTATTATATTGGCTATCTTCAACTGAATCACCTGAAAATTCGAATCCTAATCCGCCACCTCCTTTCTCGATTACTTTTGAACCGATATTAGAAGTCATTATTAACAATGTATTTTTGAAATCTACAGTTCTACCTTTGGAGTCAGTTAATCTTCCATCTTCAAGTAGTTGCAATAATAAGTTGAAAACATCTGGATGCGCCTTTTCGACTTCATCAAATAAAACGACAGTATAAGGACGTCTTCTAACGGCTTCAGTAAGCTGGCCCCCTTCATTGAAACCAACATACCCTGGAGGCGAGCCTATGAGTTTACTAACCGTATGTCTTTCCATAAATTCTGACATGTCTAATCTAATCATTGCTTCTTCACTACCGAAGAAATATGAAGCTAATGATTTAGTCAATTCAGTTTTACCAACACCAGTAGGACCCGAAAAGATGAAACTTGCGATGGGCCTATTAGGATTTTTCAGTCCAACTCTTGCTCTTCTTATAGCTCTTGAGACAGCTTTTACAGCTTCATCTTGTCCAATTAGTCTTTGGTGAAGTGTTTCCTCCATATTAAGAAGCTTGACTGATTCAGTTTCTGTTAATTTTTGAACAGGAACACCTGTCCATGAAGCCACAATGTGTGCTACATCCTCTTCACTAACAAGGGGGCTTTGTAAGAGTTTTGAATCACTTTTTACAGGATTATCAGATTCAGATGGATCACCAGCTGTAGATTCTTTTTTATTGTCTAATACCTCTTTAATTTTTGCAGACAATTCCATTTCTTTTTCACGTAATTGGCCTGCTTGATCAAAGTTTTGGTCTCTTACAGACTCTTCCTTCTGTTTTTGGATTTGTCTTAGTTCTCTATCTATTTGTTTTGCCTCAGGCGGAAGTTTAGAGTTTATTAAACGTACTCTACTTCCAGCCTCGTCGATAAGGTCAATAGCCTTATCAGGTAAATATCTGTCAGATATATAACGATCACCTAAATGAGCAGCAGCCTCTAGTGCATCATCAGTAATTTTTAGACGATGATGTTGTTCGTAACGCTCTCTAAGGCCTTTTAAGATTTCGATTGTATCTTCAATTGAGGGCTCTCCAACCATTACAGGCTGGAATCTTCTTTCTAGAGCAGCATCTCTCTCTATATGTTTTCTATATTCATCTAGTGTTGTTGCTCCAATACATTGAAGTTCTCCTCTAGCTAATGCTGGCTTGAGTATATTTGCTGCATCTATAGCTCCTTCAGCAGCTCCAGCACCAATTAAAGTATGTACTTCATCTATGACAAGAATGACGTTACCTGCTGATTTAATTTCTTCCATTATTTTTTTCAACCTTTCTTCAAATTCACCCCTATATTTTGTTCCTGCTACCAAAAGACCTATATCGAGAGTCAAAACTCTTTTATCTTCAAGTATGTCTGGAATATCCCCAGTTTGTATTCTTTGAGCTAAACCCTCTGCTATAGCTGTTTTACCTACACCTGGCTCCCCGATAAGAACAGGATTATTTTTAGTCCTCCTACCTAGTATTTGAACCACACGATCTATCTCTGAATGACGTCCAACAACTGGATCTAATTTTGATTCACTTGCTAATTTTGTTAAATTTGTTCCGAATTCATCAAGAGTAGCAGTTTTTAAGTTGCCCTTTGTTGTACTGGCCCCTGTGCCAACTTCGGCTGTTTCACCTAGCATCCTTATAACTTGAGTTCTAACTTTTGTAAGGTCAATATTAAGATTTTCAAGAACTCTTGCTGCAACTCCTTCACCTTCTCTTATTAAACCTAACAACAAATGTTCTGTACCAATGTAATTGTGGCCAAGTTGACGAGCCTCTTCTAAAGATAGTTCTAAAACTCTTTTAGCCCTGGGAGTAAAAGGTATTTCTACAGCTACAAACCCTGAACCTCTACCTATTATCTTTTCCACCTCTATCCTTGAATCTTTTAAATTAACTCCAAGTGATTTAAGTACTTTCGCTGCGACCCCAGTTCCTTCTCCAATTAACCCCAAAAGAATTTGTTCAGTTCCCACAAAATTATGGCCAAGTCTTCTAGCTTCTTCTTGAGCGAGCATAATGACCTTTATAGCCTTTTCTGTAAATCTTTCAAACATTAGAAGATTAAATTCCTACTAATAACCTACCAGTAATATGTCAATTTTGTGTTCAGAATGAGCTTTTGTGAATACCCAAAAGTATAAATTATCAAATTAAATTGAACTTTTTTAGTGATATAGCAAGAAATTATAGTAATTTCAAGGATTCTGGTTATCCGAACAATTAAATTTTTACATTATTTTGTTGTTAAATTTTTTTCTTTTAAAAGAGCATGAGAACCATTTTTATAATATTTCTTTCTAATTCCTACAGTAGAGAAATCAAAGTGACTATAAAATCTTTCAGCAGTAACATTGCCCTGAGAAACTTCCAATAGTATTTTTTTTAGACTTAATTGTTCACATTTTTTTATTAGATAGCTCATAAGATATGATCCAAAACCCTTTTCCCTGAATTTCTTATCTACAACAAAGTAATTTATTTGTGCTTCATCAAGGACAACCTGTAAAACACATATTCCAATGACTAAATTTGTAATTAATAATCCAAAAATTTTTGTATCTTTTTTTTTGAATTCGTTAGCCCATTGTTTCTTGCTCCATAGGGAAATCGTATTTGAATCAAGTTCATAACATAAATCAATATCTTTCTCATTTATTTGTTTGATAGATATCATTTTATTATGTATTTATAAATAAAAAGTACAAATCTAGGGTCATTATAAAATATGACAGTTTTGGCAAAACTTTATTAAAGTTCCCCCATGGAAGAAAAACAATCTTTTTTAAAACAGAAAATTGACTTCGAAAGTCCAAACAAAAATATTGTACCTATTACCACATCCATTGGAGGCGATGGTAAATTGGCAGTTGGAGGATGTTCTATTGAAGAGTTAGTTAAAAAATATGATTCTCCTCTTTATATATTGGATGAAGTCACTTTGAGAAACTCTTGTAGAGCATATAAAAAAGCATTAGAAAAATATTATCCAGGAGAATCTCTCCCTATATATGCTTCCAAGGCAAATAGCTCTATATTCATGAGTAATCTTATTTCCTCAGAAGGTTTAGGACTTGATGCAGTGTCAGAGGGAGAATTATTAACTGCCCTAAAGGGTGGGGTTCCAAATGAAAAAATTGTCTTTCATGGTAATAACAAATCAGACAAGGAATTAGAATTCGCAGTTAGAAATAACATTAAAGTCATAGTAGATAATGATTATGACTTAGAAAGATTAGATGAAATCTCAAATTCATTAAATCGTGAATTAGATATAATGATTCGTTTTACGCCTGGGATAGAATGCCATACACATGAATACATTAGAACTGGATCATTTGATAGCAAATTTGGTTTCGGAAAAGAATATTTAAATATTTTATTTAATAAAATCAGAGTTACAAAACACCTTAAATTAAAAGGTATACATGCTCATATTGGTTCACAGATTTTTGAACTAGACCCTCATAAGGATCTTGGAGAAATAATGGTAAAGGTTATTATAGATGCCAAAAAATTTGGCCATTATATCGATGAACTTAATGTTGGCGGAGGTTTAGGTATTAAATATACCGAAAGTGATGATCCCCCCGCAATTGAAGAATGGGTAAAAACAATTTGCTCTTCTGTTGTTAAAGCTTGTAAAAAAAACAACTTAGATTTTCCTACATTAATGTGCGAACCAGGCAGGTCTATTGTATCTACAGCAGGTATAACCATTTACAAAATTGGGTCCTTTAAAGAAATTCCAGGTATCAGAACGTATTTATCTGTTGACGGTGGGATGAGTGATAATCCTAGACCAATTACATATCAATCAAATTATTCTGCATGTTTAGTAAGTAATCCATTCAACATCAATTCCAAAAATAAATATACTATTGCTGGTAAGCATTGCGAATCAGGAGATGTATTGTTTAAGGAAATTGAACTGGCAGAATGTAAAACTGGAGATTTAATATGTGTTTTTGGTACTGGTGCATACAATAATTCAATGAGTTCTAACTACAACAGAATCCCAAGACCTGCTGCTCTCTTAGTTAAAGATGGAGAAGCAGAAATTATTCAAAAAAGAGAAAGCCCATTTGATCTTTTAAAATATGATGTATTACCTGATCGCTTTATCAAACGAAATTAGGTACATTTAAATTAATTTTGTTTTTAATGTGAATTTCTGGGGGATAATAAATTTAAAACTTTTATTAGATGTCTTATTTGCTGTTGGTTTCGGACTTTTATTATTCTCTAGAGTAAAAGAACAACGGACATTATGGCTTCTAAGAGGATATTTGTTTTTAGTATCAACCGCATGGTTTATTCAAAGATATGCATACCTACCACTTACATCAAAATTAATTGATGCTGTAGTTCTCGCTTGCTCTCTATCATTAGCGATCCTTTGGCAAGGAGAGTTAAGAAGATTAATGGAACTTTTAGGAACTGGGAGACTAGCTGTATTACTTGGAAATCCGCCAAAGGAATTTAGGGCAACTTCAACTACCATTACTCAGTTAGTTGATACTGCAGGTAAACTCTCTCAAAATAGAAGAGGCGCCTTAATCGTTGTAGATTTGGGAAGTGATTTGAGACCTGAAGATTTTTTATATTCAGGTACCAACATTGAGGCACAATTATCAACTGAACTTTTAATAAATCTTTTTGCAACAGATACACCTTTACATGATGGAGCTGTTCTTGTGAAAGGGAATAAAATAATATCTGCCGGTGTAATACTCCCTCTATCTAGGCAAGGAATAAGTAGATACGGAACAAGACATCTTGCTGCACTAGGAATTACAGAAAGATTTGATAGGTGTATTTGTATTGTTGTCTCTGAAGAGACAGGTACATTATCATTAGCAAACCAAGGGAAACTTGAAAGACCAATTACAAGCAGCAGGTTACAAGAACTTCTTGTGAATTTGATTGGGAATCAAAACTCAATGGGAACGAATAAATCATCTTTAGGTAAAAATTCTTTATCCCAAAATACAAATCTAAGTGATAATATTGGCAATGATATAAACGAAAAAGAGAATGAAAAGCCAGCAATTTTTATTAACAAAAATGATTAACTGATGAGTTTAGGAAAAATAATTGACGAGAAAAATAACGACTTATCTAAGAGATTAGATATGCAGAAAGTTCCACAACATATTGCAATAATTATGGATGGGAATGGGAGATGGGCAACAAAAAAAGGCTTACCTCGTACATATGGGCACAAGAGAGGAGTGAATGTTTTAAAAGAAATCCTAAAAGCATCAAAAAAATTAGGTTGTAAAGTTCTTACTGTTTATGCTTTTTCAACTGAGAATTGGACAAGGCCAATAAAAGAGGTTGACTTCCTTATAAATCTTTTTAGAGAAGTTTTGAGAAACGAAATTGAAGAGATAAATGAAGAATCAATAAAAATTAAATTTATTGGGGATCTAACTCCTTTCCCAGAAAATTTAAAAAAAATAATCTCTAGTTCAGAATCACTAACTAGAAACAACAATGAATTTTTATTGAATGTTTGCGTCAATTATGGTGGCAGGCAAGAAATAGTAAAAGTTGCAAAAGAACTAGCAATAAAAACTTTTTCAGGTGAAATAAAACCAAGTGAAGTTAATGAAGAATTATTTAATTCAAAGCTATTAACTCGAGGCATTAAAGATCCAGAATTACTTATTAGAACTAGCGGAGAAAAAAGGATAAGTAATTTTCTTTTATGGCAATTAGCTTATTCAGAAATTTACATATCTGACGTACTTTGGCCAGACTTCAATGAGATTGAATTTCTGAAAGCAATAATTGATTATCAATCAAGGAATAGACGTTTCGGGGGTATAGAATCATTACCAAATGAATCTCTTGAAGATTCTCAATATTCTTCCTAACAAAAATGCCTAATTCGAAAAATCAGTTATTAAGAGAAATTAGGTTCGATTGGGATAAAGAGGAGATATTGAAATTACTTAATATGCCTCTTATTGAGTTAATGTGGGAATCACAAATCATTCACAGGAAATTTAATAAATACAATATTCAATTAGCATCATTATTCAGCGTAAAAACTGGTGGATGTGAGGAAAATTGTTCGTACTGTAGCCAATCAATTTATAGTGCTAGCGAAATCAAAAGTCATCCACAATTTCAAGTTGAAGAGGTTTTAGCAAGAGCTCAAATTGCAAAGAATGAGGGTGCAGATAGGTTTTGTATGGGTTGGGCGTGGAGAGAAATTAGAGATGGAAAATCTTTTAATGCAATGTTAGAGATGGTTAGGGGTGTTAGAGATTTAGGTATGGAAGCATGCGTTACTGCTGGAATGCTTACAGAAGAACAAGCCTGTAGACTAGCTGATGCAGGTTTAACCGCTTATAACCACAATCTTGATACTAGTCCTGAGCATTATAAAAATATTATTACCACAAGAACTTATCAAGACAGACTAGATACTATCAAAAGAGTAAGGAATGCAGGAATAAATGTTTGTTGTGGAGGGATAATAGGTTTGGGGGAATCTAATGGCGATAGAGCATCTCTTTTGAAAGTGCTTTCAAATATGAATCCACACCCTGAAAGTGTTCCTATAAATTCATTAGTAGCTATTGAAGGTACTGGTTTAGAAGATAATCAAGAAATTGATTCTATTGAAATGATAAGGATGATAGCTACAGCAAGAATTCTTATGCCTAAAAGTAAAATAAGATTAAGTGCAGGGAGAGAAAAGCTATCAAAAGAAGCCCAAATTTTATGTTTTCAATGTGGGGCAAATTCAATTTTCTATGGAGATGAGTTACTCACAACTTCAAATCCATCTTTTCAATCAGACAGAAAACTCCTTAAAGAGGTAGGAGTATCATTTAACAAAGATTTTGAAACTCGTGAAAAAACATTATCTTCTTTATGAAAGGCAAAAATTATAAAATAGTTTCTCTTTACTCTTTCTTCCCATTTCAAGAAAACTTAATTATTGATCTAAAAAATAAATTATTAGAAATCGAAAATGAAAACGATCTTTCAGGTTTATTAATTTTTGCAAGTGAGGGTATTAATGGAACTATTTGTGCTGATAAATATGTAATTGATATTATTATCAATTTACTTAATAAATATGTAGATAATAGAAATTTAAATATGAAAGTAAACTTTTCAAAAAAGAAAGTCTTCAAAAAACTAAAAATAAAAATCAAGAAAGAAATAGTCACCATGGGTGTCTCTGAAATAAATCCTTCAGAAAATAATGGGACCTATGTTGACTCCGCTGATTGGAATAAGTTAATTCAAAATCAAAATACAATAGTCATCGATACTAGAAATAATTATGAGGTTTCTATAGGTACATTTCATAACTCTATAAACCCAAATACAAGAAACTTTAGCGAATTCCCCAAGTGGGTAAATGATCATCTAGATACCCATTTAGAAAATAAAAATTCTACAAATATAGCAATGTTTTGTACCGGAGGAATAAGATGTGAAAAAGCTACTAGTTTGCTGAAAAAGAAAGGTTATAAAAATATTTATCACCTAAAAGGAGGCATTCTTCAATATCTTGATGATATCCCAAAAGAAGAAAACTTATTTGAAGGCGAATGTTATGTTTTTGACAAAAGAGTTGCTTTAGATCAAGAATTAGAAAAAGGCTCCTACTCGATTTGTCATGCATGTGGAATGCCAGTTTCAATTCAAGATCAAAAAAGAAAAGAATATAGAAAGGGTATCCAATGCCATTTCTGCATAGATCAATTCAGTGATGATGATAGGAAAAGGTTTGAAGAAAGACAAAAACAAATGGATAGGTTAAAAGTGGAAAATCATAAAATCCATAAGGACTAATTTTCAAAATCATGAAAGTTGAAGATTTAGAAAAATTAGCAGGTAACATAGGATTATTAATTAAAATTCAAGTAAGAGAAACACTTGGATTATGTTTCTTTAGAATCGTTATAGCAGAACAGAAAAATAACATCATTAAGATTTGGGCCGAAATGAAAGGTTGGACTTATTTAAATAAACAAGGTATTCAGCTTGATACATTGAGAATCCTTAGTAAATCTCCTGCTTTTGTTTCGGAATTAATATGGGCAACAACTATGGCTTGGGCTATTGAAAAAAAATCAAGCAACAAAGCAAGACTTTTAGCTATTTTTGATAGTGAAGGATATAGTAAAAAACTCGTAAGATATTTCAAGTTAATAGGCTTCAAAATTGTGAAAGAAGTTGGTTCTAGCCCAGTAGATCTTTTATTAAGATTGGTTTGGGGAGGTGCAGGTACACTTATGAATGGGGATTGCATTTCCATCTTGAAAAAGCTTGAAAAGAAACTCTCTTTAATTAAAGAAAGTTAACCCGCATGATAACTACTTCTTACTAAGGGACCGGAAGATACTTTCTTGAATCCTATGTCCTTGGAGAAGCGATATAAATATTCGAACTCTGATGGATCCCAATATTTCTCAACTGCCAAATGATTTAGTGAGGGCCTTAAATATTGGCCAATTGTAATTTGATCACAATCTATTTTTTTAAGATCATAAATTGTATTTTTTATTTCATCCAATGTTTCCCCAAGACCTAACATAATCCCTGATTTGGTTTGAATATGAGGAGCAATATCTTTTGACTTTTTTAGTAAACTAAGGGATTTTGTATAATTTGCACCTCTCCTGACTTCATTTTGCAGTCTTTCAACAGTTTCAAGGTTATGATTAAAACATATTGGATCTTGTTCTAAAATCATCTTCAATCTCTCAGTTTGGAGGTTATTATTTTCATCAAAATTTTTGCCACCACCCCATAAATCAGGAGTTAAAACCTCTATTTTGATTGTTGAATCAATTTTCCTAATCTCATCAATTGTAGATATAAATAAATTTGCTCCATGATCAGGGAGATCGTCTCTAGCTACAGATGTCAAAACAACATATTTCAAATTTAGTACTTTCACTGCTTCAGCAACCTGAGTACATTCATCAATATCGATAGAACTTGGTCTACCTTTATTTACTTGGCAAAAAGCACAAGAACGAGAACATATTGAACCACCCAGTAAAAAAGTGGCAGTTCCTGAAGCGTAACATTCTGCTCTATTTGGACATCTTGCTTCTTCGCAAATAGTATGAATATTTGATTTTTTGATGAGTTTTTGTATTTTTTCAAACTCTGAAGCTTTACTAATAGGAAATTTAATCCAAGAGGGAAGTCTTAAGATTTTTTCTTTATTGATTAGATTATTGTTTATCATTGTTTAGTTTAGTTTTGTTCTCCCTTCTAAGGCTCTCGCAAGTGTAACTTCATCTACATATTCAAGTTCACTGCCCATTGGAAGGCCATACGCAATCCTTGTGACTTTTGTAAAAGGGGCTAACAATTTTCCAATATAAAGACTTGTTGTATCTCCCTCAACACTTGGAGTTAATGCCAATATGATCTCATCTATTTCTGATTTACTAACTCGTTCTACTAAGCTCCTTATTTCTAAGAGTTCAGGGCCAACAGAATCCATTGGAGATATTAAACCACCAATAACATGGTAGACACCTTTAAATTCTCGAGCACGTTCCAAAGCAAGCAAATCTTTGGTTTCTGCTACCACGCAGATTAGTTTGTGATTTCTTTCTTTATTTCTACAAATTTCGCATTCATCTTCTGAAGTTAAATTGAAGCATTTTTTACAACGACCAACATTACTATGAGCTTCTAACAGAGACTTCGAAAAATCCCTTATTGTGCTTTCAGGTTGTTTTAAAATAAACAACGCTAACCTTTGAGCTGTTCTTGGACCAATCCCTGGGAATTTCTCAAAATGACCAATTAATTTTGAAAGCGGTTTGGTATAGGTAATCAAAATTTAACTATTTCTAGAAATAATTTAGACGCAAAATTCTGAATTGCCATAATTGTTTGCTTTTAATGTCTTATTATGTTTTTAGTTAGTAATTTCAAACAAAATGAAAAATATTAAATTTAATCCTTTCAAATATTTATTTTTGGTTTTTTTGTGCTTAACACTGAGTGCTTGTAGTGGCGGACTAAATGCGGGATTAGAAGCTTATCAAAGCCCAGATGGTAGATATGCCTTTTTGTATCCAACAGGATGGACTAGAGTAAAAGTCGATGGAGGACCTGAAATTATTTATCATGATTTAATAAATAGTAATGAGACCTTAAGCTTAGTTATTTCTGATGTCAATAAAGAGGTTCAATTAGAGCAATTAGGAAGCCCAAGTGAAGTAGGTCAAACATTAATTGATAAAGTCATTGCTCCCGAAGGTTCTGGTAGAGCGGTAAAACTTATAAATGCCAATAAGAGGGAGGCATCCAATCATATTTTCTATGATTTAGAGTATGAATTAAATTTAAATGAACAGGCAAGACATGAATTAGCTACTGTCGTAATTGATAGAGGAACACTTTACACTTTCGCTGTAGGGACAAATGAAGAAAGGTGGAATAAAGTTGACGGTATGTTTAGTAACGTAATTGAATCATTTAACTTCTTAATATAGTTTAGAAATTCATACTAAATCCCTACTTGAACATTCCACAAATCAGCATATATTTTATTTTGATCTAATAGTTTTTCATGTTTTCCACTTTCAACTATTTTACCTTTATCAATAACTACAATATTATCCGCATTTTTAATAGTGCTTAATCTATGAGCTATTACTATAGTTGTTCTTTCTTTTGTGATTTTAGATAACGATTTTTGAATTAAAGCCTCTGTTTCATTATCAACTGAGGCAGTAGCTTCATCTAATATTAATATTGGAGCATCCTTTAAAACTGCTCTGGCCAAGGCAATTCTTTGACGTTGCCCGCCTGAAAGCCTTTGGCCCCTTTCCCCCACTATAGTTTTATAACCATCTGGTAATTGTTCAATAAATTTATGAGCTTCCGCAATCTTTGAAGCTTTAATAATATCTTTAAGACTTGGGTTGATTGAGCCATAAGCAATATTTTCTTGTACACTGCCATGAAATAAATAAGTTTCTTGACTTACTAAGGAGATACACTTTCTTAAATCCCTCAAATTTATTTCTTTAATAGAAACCCCATCCAAGGTTATTGACCCATTATTACTATCATAAATTCTAAGTAGTAGTTTTATTATTGTACTTTTCCCAGAACCTGTTAAACCCACAATTCCTAATGTTGAGTTATTTTCAATTTTGAAATTTATTTTTTTTAAAGTTAAATCTCGTCCAGGATAATTAAAATTTACATTATCAAAAATAATTTCTCCTTTGATATCTTTAGGTTCAATTTTTATTTTTCCATCTTTTATTTTTATAGGAGTATCTATGAGGTCAATTACTCTATCTATTGAAGCCATAGATCTCTGAAAATCATCTAAAACATGCCCCAAAGTAGTTAAAGGCCATAATAGTCTTTGTGTAATAAACACTAAAAAACTATAAGTACCTACATCAAGTGTCTTATTCCAAGTTTGGAAACCTCCAATTAATAGAATCGCTATAAAGGCAAATAAAATTGCAAATCTTATAAGAGGGATAAAAGCAGAAGATAATTTTATTGCAGCTTTATTACTTCTTTGATAATCGAGACTTTCTTTATTTAATCTATTTAGTTCCCATTTTTCTTTAGTAAAACTTTTTATGGTTAGAATTCCACTTAAATTATTATTAAGCCTTGATGCCAACAGTCCAGCTTTATTTCTAACATCTCTGTATTTTGGAGCAAGCTTCCTTTGAAATTTAATTGATCCTAAAAATATAATTGGAATAGGAAAGAAAGCAAATAAAGCGATTTTTGGAGCGACAAAAATCATAGTGCCCCCAATTATTAAAACAGTTACAAATAACTGAATAATCTGATTAGCCCCTTGGTCTAGAAATCTCTCAAGTTGATTTATATCATCATTCAAAATAGATAATAGCCTTCCAGTATTATCATTTTCAAAAAAATCCATATCTAATTTCTGGATATGCTCATAAGCTTTTATTCTTAATTTATGTTGCGATAGCTGAGCCAAATTTCTCCATAAAATCGAATATAAATATTCAAAGGAGGATTCACCAGACCAAACTATTCCTGAAGCAAATGCAAGGAAAATCAATTGTGCTGGAACTTCTTTCATTCCAAAACCAGCAATCCATGAATTCTGTTCCTTAACAACGATATCCACTGCAAGACCAATTATTACAGGGGGAGCTAAATCTAATATTTTATTAATTATGGAACTAAGAAAAGCAAAAAATAGTAACCTTCTTTCCTCAATCAGATTTAAATAAAGTCTAATTATTGGATTTTGATTGTTCTTAAACCTCATAAAAATAATAATTAAATTTTCCTATTATGATTTAAATTTTCTTTAGTTTCTAATTTACATTTTGTTTTTGCATCATGATGACTTGCAGTTTGCATAAATTGTTCGTAGTAACAATCACAAGTTTCATTCGCAATTTCTTCACTATATATCATTTCTGATTTCAGCATCTCCTCTTTGACACTCTGAAGACAAAATAATTTTATGATTGATTTTTTTTTCGTTTGAGCTAAATAATAACTATTTAAGGAGTTGAATAGTATTATCAAATTCACAAAAATAAATAAACTATATTTGCCAGCTTTCATTCTCTATTACTAGTTTCTGACTTTAATTTTTTTTAATTTATTTTTAGTTTCTCTATGCAAATCTCTGGGTAAATCTACCAAACTGTAATCATTAAAAATTTGTATCTTACCTATGGATCTACCATTTATATTAGTTGAATTACAGATTGAGGATATAATATTTGCAACTCTAACTCCATCAAATTTACCAAAGTTAAATTTGTAGGTTTCAAAAGAATCATTTTGATAATTATTTCTTCTATTTGAATTTCTCATACGATTATTACTATTTCTATTTGATCTATTTCGATCAGTATTATTTTGTTTATTAATCCAAGAATCATCGTCATTAACAAAAAATGATTTATTACCTATTACTAAATTAATAGCCGCCATTGCAATATTTGAGTCATCCATAGAGTATTTTTCTTTTAAATTATCTAGAACATCAATAATCAAAGCTTTATTTTCTTCATTTTCATCTTTAGCTAAAAGACTCTCATTAACATTATCTATAAGTTTCTCCATCCTTTTTTCATTTATTATTTTATTACTTGGTATATTAATTTCTTCAATCTTGGTTCTTGTTGAGTTTTCTAAGTTTCTTAGAAAATGTTTTTCTCTTTGATTAACAAATAAAATTGCTTCTCCGGATCTGCCTGCCCTTCCAGTTCTTCCAATTCTATGAGTATATGTTTCCTTGTCAAAAGGAAAATCGTAATTAACAACAAGTTTTATCCTCTCAACATCTAATCCTCTAGCTGCGACATCAGTTGCAACAAGGATATTAATAAATCCTTTTTTCAATCTATCTACAGTATTTTCTCTTTGATTTTGAGGTATATCTCCATTAAGTACTGCCACAGTATGACCTGAATTCTCTAAAGCTTCAGCTATTGAAGTAGTAAGTAGTTTTGTCCTAACAAAAATAATTACTCCCTCGTTATTAAGTTCTAGTATTCTTTTTAAAGCATCCAACTTATGATGCCTTTGTACATATAGAAATTTTTGCGAAATTAATTGAGTTTCTTTTTTGACACTTTTGATTAATATTTCAGCGGGATCATTTAGATATTTTTTTGCTATATTTCTTATCTCACTAGGCATTGTTGCTGAAAACAATACCATCTGCTTATTTTCCGGAAGTTGATCTATTATCCATTCAATATCTTCAAGAAAACCCATATTTAACATTTCATCTGCCTCATCTAAAACAAGACAATTTATATCTTTAATTTTAAAAGTCCCCTGCCTTATATGATCCATTATTCGACCTGGGGTCCCAACTACTACGTCAACTTTTCTTTTTAATGCAGAAATTTGATTTCGATAGTCGGTACCTCCATATATTGCAACCGTCTTAAAATTACTAGATTCAGAACTATAACTTTTAAAAGATTCTGCTACTTGAGTTGCTAATTCTCTTGTAGGAGTCATAACTAAAACCTTTGCATTTAATTCTTTATTATCTGTAAGTTTTTCTATTAATGGTAATGCGAAAGCTGCAGTCTTTCCTGTTCCTGTTTGTGCTTGGCCTAGTAAATCCCTGCCTAACATTAGTTCGGGAATTGCAGCTTTTTGGATGGGAGTTGGATTTTTATATCCTTTATTTATTAATGAGTTTAAGATCGATTGATTAAACCCAAAATCGAGAAATCCATTCTCATTATGATCTCCTTTCGATACTTCCAATAGTTGAGATCCAATTTCTTTTTTGTTATCTAAATTCTTGAACTCTACTGGGGAAGAATCTTCATTCTGAGACTTTTCCTGCTCACTACCGAGAGAGTTACTATCTTTTTTTAAAGCCATTTTGAATGCCTAATAATCTTCTGATTAGGCATTCAACAAATATCTAAATTGACTTAAATTGTTGATTAGCCTTACAGAGCCGAATTATTAATCTAACATCTTGGGGTTAAGATATTACTAATTTCTCAAAAATAAAATTTAATTTAAATAATATATATTTAAAGATTTTTTCGCTCTAGTAACAGCAGTATAAAATAACCTTTTTTCAAAATTATCTCTGCAAAATATATTTTGATTATCTTTTTTTTCTTTTACAGCATATTGATTTCTTCTATAATTTTGGGACCACAAAATGTTTACTTTTTCAGATTCACTACCTTGGGATTTATGAATAGTAATGGCTATTGCTGGTACAACATTTTCTAAATTAGATGGATCAATTAATTCGAAAATTTCTTCGTTATTATCATTAAATTTTCTAAAAAGATATTTTCTTTTATTTTTTAAACCTATAAGTACTCCGATATCCCCATTTGACAATCCAAGTTCATTATTATTTTTTGTACACATGATCGGAACACCCTCTTTAAGAGTTTTAAGGTCATAGGGTTTTTTTTGACCAAAAACAATTTCATTCAAATATTCAACACTCCATATTCCGGAATTTTTTTCACATAAAATCAAGTGACTTTGTAAATCCAAAAATATCTTATCTAATAAATCTTTTTCATTAAGCAATAAATTATCAATACTTTCATCAAATATATATTTTTTTTTACTTAAATTTGAAGTTGAAATATTTAACTGTTTTAGATGACTTGTAATTGAAAATAATAGATCTTTTGGAATTTCTTTTTCTCTACTCTTTGAAATAGTAATTTCTTTTGAATTATTATCTTTTTCTAATTCTTTTATCTTTTGATTAAGTAAAGAAAAATCATTATGAAATATTAAACTGCTAATTAATGCTATATCTCCAATATTTCTATAAGTTTTTTCTAAATTTACTACACAAGATTTAATTGAACTATTATCGCAATATTCAAACAAATAATTCCATATAGAACAGTTATTTACTGGAGACAATTGATTTTTATCTCCAACTAAAATAATTTTACAGTCCTTTGCTAGCAAATCTAAAACTGATTCAATCAAATCGATATTAACCATTGACATTTCATCAATTATGAAAATATCAAGCTCTTTTAGTTTAAATTTCAACTTAAGAGATTTATTTTGAGAATTTAAAATCCATCTATGTAAAGTTTGAAATTCTATCTGGTCTAGAAATTTGCCAAAGGAAATATTTTTTTTATCATTAAGTGCTTCTTTTAAACGAGCTGTAGCTTTACCAGTTGGAGCAGACAAACCAATATTTAAAAAGTTATCAATTTGAAGGAGTTCTAGTATTAACTTTATTATTAAAGTGGTTTTACCCGTACCTGGTCCTCCTTGAAGGAAAACTAAGTTTGAATATTTAAATATATTTTTAATTTGATCAATTTTATTATCATCTTTATAAATTATTGAGTTCATTAAATTATTGGTATCTATTTTTTTTAGAAATGAATTAAAAACTCTTTCTATCTTTTTTGACCATTTTGATAAGGATAATTTCCTATTTACTAATACGAATGGAGAATGAAGGGAACCAATCAAACCTATATTTTTTAGGACATCTATATGTTTATTGGGCCAGCCATTTTCTAATAATTCAAAGATTATTAAACTATTATCAACATCAATAATAGTTTCACCATTTTTTTCAAACTCTAATAAAATTCTTATTACATCTTTTACGAAATTTCCATATTTTTTTTCACTAAATTTGAAGATACCTAAGATTAAATTAAATATATGATCGTATTGGAACTTTTCAATATGTGTAGTAGTTTTAGTCATTCTAAAAAAGGTTATCTAAATAATTAATTCTTTTTAAAGGTGCTTTGCTAATAAAAATACCTGGAGGTATATCTTCAGACTTAGATTTTTCAAATAATTCAAAATCTGGCAATCCCTTTAAAAACAAATAAATATATCCCCCTAGATGTTTATGTGGTTGATAATTTTTAAGTCGCCACTTTAATAATCTATGCAATGCTAATAAATAAAGATGAGATTGCAATGGATAATGATGTTTAATCATTTCATTTCTCATGTTTTCATAGTTATAGTTTCTTGGGAAACAATCACTATTATCACTATCAGAAATCAAATTACTTTTCCAATCAATTACCCACCATTTACTATCTTCTAATTTATTTCCTACAGGGAAAATACAATCAATACATCCTGAATGAAAGCCTTTATTCAGAATTTGAAGATCATTTATTTTATTTGCATATTCTTCACCAAATTCATATTCTTGATCTAAAAAAAAGCAATTTGATATATCTTTAGAATTAATATTTCTACCTTCATAAGATAGGGTTAAATCATATTTGAGTTCCTTAATTAAGTATTCATTTGGAATATCAACTAGTTTCTTATTTTGTAATTCTCTTCCTAAAGATATATTTATGATTCTTAAAATCGCATCTTTTACTTTAAAAGCCAAAGAAGTATCGATTTGATGAAAGTTCAATTCCTCAATAATTAAATCAATTAATTCTTGATTATTATCGTTTCTAAATTCAAATCTTTCTATTATTTTATGCAGGCAAGTCCCAGCAATAGTTCCTTTTGGAAATTCACTTAAGGGATTTGGATAAGAAAAATAATTAGGATAATTCTTTGAATTCTTGAAATTAGAATCTTTGATAATTGATATATTATCTTCATAATCCTTATATTTATTAATGTCTGCATCAATCTTTTTATCTTTACGTATCCAAGAAGAATAACTTGAATAAGAAATAAATTGATCAGAATTGAATACATTAGATATTTTTTTATTAACTTTATCGATTTTCCAAAGATTATTATGCAATCGGTGGGTTTGGAACTTAGAAAAAATTTCTTTTATTTTCTCTTTTTTTATCCTGACTCCAAAAGCAGACTTATAAATATTGATATTTTCCAAATTATTAAGTAGATCATTATTTAAAATATTATTTGTATCCTCCAAATCATTAAAAACAATAAGTTTATATTTGCTCCTTGTGAGTGCTACATAAATTAACCTTTCGCTCTCTTTAAATATATCTTCTTCTTCTATTAATTTAAATTTTTCAACCTTCTCGCAAATATTAGAAATATTAACATATATATTTCTATCAATATTTGATTTCCAAAGAGGACCTTTAATTTTATTTGACTTATTTGAAATAATCGAGAGATATGGACATAGGACTATTTCAAATTCGAGGCCCTTACTACTATGAATGGTAGAAAGATTTATTCCATTTTGAAGATTATAATCTTTCGTCAAAAAATCTTCTCCAGTACAAATTCTTAAAATATGATCCAATTGATTTTTATACCAGTTGAAGACTATATTGAGATCAAAATCATTATTTATTAATTCTATTTCAACAATTTCTGAAAGTTGAAATAAATTTGAATTTAAATCTGAATCTTGAATAATGGAGGATGACTTGTAATTTAAAAGTAGTTCATTAACAATGTTTAAAAAACCTTTTTCTCTAAGTTCTTGGGACCAAGTAATGCATTTATTAATCAAAATTTCTAAATTATTACTAATTCCATGATCAAGTAAATCTTCTAATTTTATTTCTACAAATTTTGAAGCAGCAAGCAAACTTATATTTTTTAAAGACCTAGGATTTAATAAACATTCAATAAATAAAAATAGTAGAGAACTTGCTTCTGTATCAAAAATATTTTGTTTATTTTGTATTTTGCAGGGGAGGTTAAACTGATTTAATTTTTTTTTAAAATTTAAGCATTGCGAATTGTTTAATGTAAGAATAGCAATTTTATTAATATCAATTTCTTTATTATTTAAAATAAAGTTAACTATGTAATGAGTTACAAGATCATCTATATCAGTCTCTTTTTTTGAAAATTCTACAATTTCAAATACATCCTCAAATTTAAATTCAGGATTAATATTTTCATCAATTCTTGAAGTTAATTTACTATAGTTAAGTTTTGATTGTTTAAGTCCATTCTTATAAAGTTTATTAAGAACATCGATTAACTTTTTTGATGATCTATAGTTATCTGTAAGACTAAAAACTTCGATTGCATTAGATCTTGCATCTAAGTAAGTTTCAATATCTCCACCTCTAAATTTGTAAATCGCTTGTTTTGGATCACCTACACAAAGTAAAAAATGATTTTTTGTATTAAAGAACTTTTTTATTAAATTCCACTGAGTGATATCTGTATCTTGAAACTCATCAACTAAGACACATTTAAATCTTTTTTGAATTTTAGATAGAGTATTACTATTACTAATTTCCGAATCTATAAATGTATTTTCTACAGTCTTTATAAGATCATTGAAGTTGAAAATAGAAAAACTTTTCTTTAATTCAATTAATTTTATATATGCTAATTGAGTAAATATCCTTACAAATTCAGTAAAGAAACCTTCTTTTATTTTATAAATTTTATCTTGTAATAAATTAAATTTAGTAAAATCTAATTTTAGATTATTTTTATTAATTTCTTTAGATATATTTTCAATGTAAAAATATTTAGATAAGAGATCATCCTTAGAAATATCATATATAAAATCAATAACATTTTTAGAATTAAGTCTTTTGTTAATCTCTTCAATCCAACAATTTATTTGATTAAACTTATCATTTCTTGGCTTTGCAGCATATATTTGACTTTTCCCACCACTCTCCTTAATTAATTTTCCCAACTCTATGAGTTGTAAAAATAATTCCTTACCTTTCTTATTCCATTCAAAACAAAACTCATTCCAATTTAAATAAAAAAATTCATTAAAATAATTATCTAAATCAATAATCTTATATTTATTATTTATTGGAAATCTACAGATATTTTCATGATCTATATTTTTTAAAATTTCTACAAAAAATGACTTATTGATCCTACTTCCAAATCTAGAACTTATTTTTTTATTGATGACTGCTGCAATAAGCTGATGATTAAGATTAAGAAAATATTCAATCCATAAATTATCTATTACATCTTTATACAAATTATCAATATTATTCTCAATATATGGATCTTGAGTAACACCTATTTCAATACTATATTCATCAATAAGATTATTACAAAAAGAATGGAAAGTAGTTACTTTTAACTTGTAGAATTGATTTATAAAATTATCAATTTCGGAAATTATTTTTTCATTGGAATTATCTTTATCCTTAAAATTTAAATACCAATCCTTAAGAGTATTATCTATATTACTTTCATTATGACTTTGCAAATATAATTTTAAATTATGAAATCTCGAGTGTATTTTTTCTCTTAATTCAGAACAAGTATTTTTTGTAAAACTTAGCAAGAGTATCTCATCAGGTTTAACTTTTTTCTCCAAAACATTTCTTAAAACTATCTGAGCCAAAGTAAAACTTTTACCAGTTCCTGCACTTGCTTCTACTAATTTAAAATTATTATCTAATTTAATTTGATTAATATCCATTTATTTATTAAATTAAACTTTGACCTCATTTTTATAAAGTAAGTAATTCTTAAATTTATTCATTAAATATTTCTCTTCCAAGGCAATCTTAAATTTAATTACTAAAGCTAAACTTATTGTCAAAAATAAATAATAAATAGTTAATTTTATTATAAAAACTCCAAGAGAAATAAATATTAAAGAATAGTACATAGGATGACGCGTAAATCGATAAATACCTGTAGTAACTAGATTGCTATTGTTTATAGGTCTTGGGAAAGGGGATAAATTTCTACCTAAGTATTTAATTGAAACTAACATAATTACGAAAGCGATTATGATAATTAAAATACCAAGGAAAAAAGAAAAAGAACTTGCTTGAATAACTTGTTTTTGTGGAAGAAATTCCCATTTAAAAAAATGAAGACTAATAATAAAGAACTGTAAAAAAACAAGCATTAGTTCATAAGCCGCTTTAAAAAAATTTTCCAACTGAAATTTAGACATTTTTTATTTTTTTAATGCTTTAATTAGAGGACCATATAATCTGTATGATAATTGATCAAAATTATTATTTCCAAGAAAGAAATCTGGTTCTTTTTCATTACCAAAACATATCTTCATTTCGATATTATCTCTTTCTCCTTTAGAAAAATTTTTATTCCCAATCCATCTATCTGTAAAAGCTTTTTTTTCATTTTTTGATTTTATTTTTGCTTCTACATATTTATAAGCACTTTCCGGAGGAAGAAGTAAACATTTTTTAGAATAATTTTTAAAAATATTTATGTAATTCTCCAAAATCAGATTTGATTCATTTGCTCCAGGCGATTGAATAATTTGCGATTTATAATTATTTTCTATTCTAAAAATTACTTTAGTCCTTTTTATATTTTTCTTTAAAGAAGAAATAAAGAGTAATTTTATCCAAGCCTCAATCAAACGACTAAAACTTAACTTCGCATTAAATAATTCAATTACGGTGTCATCAGCGATTAAATATTCTTCTTTATTCGCATTTAACTTAACATAGATTTTATTAATCTTATTATGTTGACTCAAACTTGTAGATAGACTGCTTAATAGGTCTTTGATTTCTTTTTCTTTTGTAAAAATACTATTTTTTGGCATAATAATACCATTTTCAGCCAATTGATCATTAATATTTAATTCATTTAAATCATCAATAATATTATGATTATCAATCTCTACTCGCTGGATTATTTTTGTAATTAATTGCGACTTTTGCAGATTGCTTAAATACTCCTCGTCTGGATGATGTATAAATATTTCCTTGGGAGAAATATTATTTTTATTAAGCCAATATTTTTGTGGACTCTTGAACCAATAAATCAATTCTGATAATTTGTAATTTTTAGTATCAGATTTTTTTTCATTCCAATTTATATCTTTTATTAAAGAATAATTACTTTTAACAATCTTAGATTTATCATGATCAATTATTTCATTTTTATTTAAATCAGAATCTTTAATTATTAGTTCTCTTTGGCTTTGGTTCAAGAAACTATCAAAAAAAGAAATTAACTCTTTTATAGGAAAAGAAACATCTAATTTTTTATTGTCTTTATCTTTTTTTACCCAAGTAACTATAAATTTATCTCTGCAGGCAATTAACAACTCCATAAATGCATATTTCTCTCTTTCAAAAACTGATGGATCACCCAAATGATATTTGTTTTTTAATAAATTAATGTTTTCACTCTTAGGTAATTTTGGGTAATAAACACTATTCATATCTATTAGAAAGATAACCTTATGTGGAATATGCCTTGAATTCTCAATATCACTTACTAGGATCTTGTTGACTCGTGATTTGCTTTGATATTTAGCTTTATTTATGCAGGAAATTAATATTTCTCTAAAAACTTTTAACAAGATAAGATCATCAGGTATCAAAGGTATTGCGTGATTATCAAGAATTCTATTTATTTCACTTATTTCTAAATTGAAATTTGAATTAGTATCAGAAATACTTTTTAATATAAACTTTATCTTTTCAACCCAACTCGAGTAAGAAAAAGATCCCCTTATCAAATTAATATATTTTTTTAAATGAATTAATATTTTAATCCATTTATTCAAATCCAAACTTATATTTTTATAGCTAAATGGTTTTAAATTAAAAGTACTTAAATTTACTTCTCTGTCATAAATCAAGCCTAAAGTAATTCTATTTATACACCAATCTAGAGTATTTTTCTCTTCACCTAATCTTTCTTTATCATCTAATCCCCAATGAAACCCCGCTTGGGAGAGTAAGAAAATAATTTCATCCTTCTCAGTAATATTAAAATCAAAAATATTCTGAGTTACTTTTTTCGAAAGAATATAATCTATTTTTTCAAGTTTAATTTTTTCACTTGCTATTTCAGTTATGTCAATTAGAAATTCATAAATACCTGAAGAGTCATGATTATCCTCATCAATAAAAAAATAAGGTATCTTTTCACCATTAATTAACTCATTATTAAAGATGTACCTTAGATAAGGTTTAATTAAATTAGTTTGTGGAGATAAAACAGCAATATCACTATATTTAATATTCTCGCAAGTATTTAGTATTTCTATAATTTTATTTCTTAAATATTCAAATTGACTATTCTGATTAAAATGCTCACAAAGTAATATTGAATCATCCCTTTTACTTACATTAAAATCAACGCTATTATTATCAATTAGTCTTTTTTGTATTTGATTAAGAAGAGGAATATCTTTCTTATTATTAAAATTAGTTGTTGGATCGAGATAAATAAGATTATTTTTTAAATTTATACCTTCTGTATAAATATTTTCATCAATTAATTTCTGAAAGTTTGCTCCAAATTTACCAAATATTTTCTCTATATTTGTATTTTTAAAATTCAATTTACTTTCATTATTATCAAATTCCAACTCACCTTCAAGACAATTTATTCTATTCCATAAATCTTCTCCAGGAGATAATAAATACAAATTTACCTTAATAAATTTTGAAAGTTCTGAATAAAAATTAATATGTAGTTTAGATAAGTTATTATCTGAAAAAATGTAAATTTGATTTGGTACTTGAAATTGAACGTTTTTAATTTTTTTTAAATTCTTTATTACTTCAATCATGTATAAACATGATGGCTTTTCAGATATCTTTTCCTCTAATAATTTATATAAAATAGGTTGCCAAAATTGATCTGAGTTTAAATTCTTAAATAGATTAGATGAATTAATTTCATATCTATTCCATTGAGCAATCATTTCAGGTCTAAAAATAAGATAATCAATAAAATTATTCGTGATCTTTTTTGTCAGATTATATAAGTCTCCATCAATTGTCTTTTTATTATCCAAATATTTATGAATCCAATTTCTAAGCGGAAATGATTCTTTAAAGCTATTTAATTCTTCCAAGGAATCAATAATGCCCCATTTAATTGACTCAAAATTCCATGCGCTCATATCAATTGCAGGGAAAAAATTTGTCAATAAAGATTCGGTATACGTTGATATTGTCTTTAATTCATAAAGAGCACTTATTTTGTTTTTTATAGTTATTTGTTCACGTAACCAATTCCCCAAAAAGTAATTGGGGACTACTATTTCTAATTTCTCATTTATAGGCGGAGGACATATTTTTAATTCCTCTGCTAACAGCTTACTTATTATTTCAATTTTATTTGACTTATAAAGATTGAGCAATTTACTAGTTGGTTATATTACTCAACTTTAAATGGATCAATTATTTCTGCATTAGGACATTCGAATTCCCCAACAGCAACAAACTCTAAACGAAGTTTTAAGAAAGTTATAAATTTTTTATCCGTCGATAAAATAGCTGCAGGAGGCGATGGAATCTTTGCTTTTAGATCAACAAATTTGGTGGTTTGCAAAAATGATGGATTTTTTAAAAGCCAAAAATCTATTTCTTTATTATTTTCTTTATAGTTCCTCATCCTCTCTTTCAAAATCTCCTCAATTGGTTCTTCAACAGTTAAAAACTTTTCACTTGCCGCGACGAAAAAATATGTTGTCATTTTAAAATTTAATTTAATGTAATAAGGGACTTCATTTCACGGACAGACTTTTCTAATCCTATCGCTAAAGCCCTTGCAACAATACTATGACCTATGTTTAGCTCGTTCATATTGTTAATTGATGCAATTTTTTTAACATTATTATAGTTTAGGCCATGACCAGCATTTACAACTAATCCAAGGTCATTTGCTAAATGTGTAGACTCTATAATCCTTTGGAGCTCTTTATATTGTTCAGATCCCGATAGTTCAGCATATTTTCCAGTATGTAATTCTATAAAATCAAAGCCTATTTCTTTGGAATAATTTATCTGTTCACCAAGAGGATCAATAAATGCACTTACTTCTATATTTGAATCCTTTAAATTCCCAACAGCCTTCTTAAGGTATTGCACATTACTTTTTAAATCCAACCCGCCTTCAGTAGTAACTTCCTCTCTTTTCTCGGGTACAAGCGTTACATAATCGGGAAGAATTTTTTTGGCAATTTCCAACATTTCTTCTGTAGCAGCCATCTCTAAATTGAGTTTTGTTTTTATAGTCTCTTTCAGAAGGAATACGTCCCTATCTTGTATATGTCTTCTATCTTCTCTTAGATGCACTGTTATGGAATCTGCCCCTCCCAATTCAGCTAAAAAAGCAAATTGAACAGGGTCAGGCTCGACAGTTTTCCTTGCTTGCCGTACATTTGCTATATGATCAATGTTTACTCCTAAAGTAGCCATAATTTTGAAAATCTTAGTTTCTAGACAATCCAGTAACCGCCCAATAATAGCTAATAAAAAAAGGCAAACACTTAAATTATTAATATTTAGTAAATAGAACTTGAAGAAGAATTCCTTAAATATTTGGCATAAAATCAACCCTGTATTGGGATTTATTGCAATGTTCGTTACTCAGGACGTTGTTTTGAGATTGTTTTTTAGAAAAAAGAAAATATTAAAAAATGGTTTTTCGATTCCCATAAATTCCTCTATCATTTTGGCTCCGACCCATAGATCAAGATGGGACGGCTTAATACTCACAATGGCAATGGGTAGAAGGGTGACAAAAAAGGATTGTAGATTTATGGTTACTAAATCCGAAATGAGAGGAATACAAGGTTGGTTTTTAAAAAGACTTGGATGTTTTTCAATAAATCAATTATCGCCATCTCTCTCAGCTTTGAGATATGCGATTGATCTTATAGAAAAAGGAGAACAACTAGTTGTTTTCCCCGAAGGAATGATTAATAGATATGGGAAAAAATTAGTTCTCAAAGAAGGACTATATAGATTAGCTAGATTAGCTACCAAAAAAGTGACCTCGATAACTATAATTCCAATTGGAATAGCTTACAGCAAAATACCTCCAAACTTTAGGGGGGAATTTTGTTTATCCTTTGGAAAACCAATACCAATTAATGATTACTCAAACTTTACTATCAAGGACTTTAATAAATTTCTAAATGAAAAAATGACCCAAGAGGAAGAAAAAGCATTAAAAAATGTAGGTAGATAATCTGAAATAAGTTACTATGAATTCTAATTATTGAAAAAGAAAATGAAATTCTTAAAATTAATGTCAATTTTATTTATATTTTTTGGAAATGTTCCTTACAAAAATGAAGTTCATGCAGAAATAAAGAATCCAGAAGACTTTAGAGTCCTCTCAAATGAAAGTAAAAAACTTTCCATCTCAAACGTCGAATATTTTATAAAAGAAGGTGATAATTATATTAAAAATGGCGATTTTGAAAAAGCTAAGGATTTTTATTTAGACGCTAGAAAATTATCAAAGCAACTTGCTTCTTTTTATTCTGATCTAAATTCATCGTTCAAAGGAATTGATGCGAGAATTCCAAATGAAATGCAAAGGAAAGGTAAGCAAACATTACAAATTTTGGCAGAATCAAATGAGAGATTAGCCTCTTTGTATATAAAAACTGAAAAGCCTGAGGTAGCAGTACCCTTACTTGTTGAAACAATTAGAATAATGTCACCTAATAGCCCTCAAGGCAAAGAAGCTTATGAAAGATTGATCCAACTAGGATTTGTTGAGACAAAATACAAAGGTTAATTAAAATTTATTATGATTACTAAAACAGAAGTTATTAAATTAATAACTAAAAAAATCCCAAGCTCCCAAGTTTTTGTTGAAAACCTCAAGGGAAATGATCATTTGCAAGTAACTGTAATTGCATCTGAATTCAATGGATTATCATTAGTTAAACAACACCAGCTAGTATATTCTGCTTTGAAGGAAGAATTAGCTTCAGAGGCTATCCATGCACTGGCATTAAAAACAGAAACTCCAAATTGAATTATGGACAACCTTACAAAAGATAAAATACAGAAACTGATTGAATCTAATCCAGTGATGGTTTTCATGAAAGGGACAAAATTAATGCCTCAATGCGGTTTTTCCAACAATGTAGTTCAAATACTAAATTCTTTAGGGGTAGAATTTGGTACGTTTGATGTTTTAAGTGATTTCGCTATAAGAGAAGGTATCAAAGAATATTCAGATTGGCCAACAATTCCTCAAGTTTACTTAAAAGGAGAATTTCTTGGTGGATCAGACATTCTTATTGAGATGTACAACTCTGGATCTCTTAAAGAAAAAATAGAAATTGAATTAGCGTCTTAAGACAATTAGTGAGTATAAATACTGTATTGGTTAATAAAAATTAATATTTTAAATCCTTTTTTTATCAAAAAAACCTTTTTTCCCATCTCCATCTGGATCAATAAAACTTGACGGATCTAAAATCCATCTTTCAATTAATCTTTCTAATTTTTCTTGATCCTTTTGCTCTAAACTACTGCAATTCCTCAATGCTTGGAGATAACCATCACTATATAATTTAAGATCAGATGGCGTATGAAAACGAGTAACTAAGTCCTGGCAACTATCGCAAATTGACTGAAAATGACGAATTGCTTTGGGGTTTTCAAATGATGTCATAATTCGATAAATTCTGATTTTTATTTTGCATTTGTTATACCTTATTAAGAACGATCAAAAATTGCCTGGCCAAACAGTAATTAAGAATGCAATCAACTGAGCAAATCTTAGCTTCAACTCCTGGCAGTTCACAATTGCCTACGAGCTCTCAAACCCCCTCAAGAGTTCTAGTTGTTGAACCTCACCCCACACTTAGAACAGTACTTGTGCAAAGGCTTCGCCAAGATGGCCATTTAGCTGCAGCAGTAGGTACAGCTGCAGAAGCTATTGACTTATGCAGAGAACAATCACCTGATTTATTAGTTAGTGCAGAAATCCTTGAGCAGAATACTGCAATGAGACTAGCTCAACAACTGGGGTCTTCAGTCATTGTTTTAACTGCAAGATCAGGTGTTGAAGCATTAGTAAATCTATTAGATGAAGGGGCAGATGATGTTCTCAGAAAACCTTTTGGTCTTGAAGAGCTTGCAGCACGATGCAGAACACTCCTCAAAAGGGGAAGGATAGGATTACAAGAAAAAGTTGAAGTTGGGCCTTTAGAGGTTCATCTTCTTTTAAGACAAGTTACTCTAAGTGAGAAGCCCGTAGAATTAAGCCCTAGGGAGTTCGCACTGCTTTGCGCTCTTTTGATGCCTCCCGGAATGGTTAGAAGTCGTCAAGAGCTCTTGAGGATGGCCTGGCCGCCCTTCAGTGGTGGGCCTAGGTCTGTTGATACACAGGTTTTAACTTTGCGGAGAAAATTAGAACAGGCTGGATTGGGAGAAGGTGGGGGGATAACCACTGTTAGACAACAAGGCTATAGATTTAGTATTGATAATATTTAATTTAGAAATGCAAAAAGTTCACCAATAATCATTAAAACGGATAATAATGTGAGTAATTTATATGTCCATAGTGGTGATATATAAGATATTTCATTAATAGCATTCCCAGTATTGCTAGAAACAATTAATAAGAATTTTTCAAAATTTTGCACTCTTTGTGGGACAAGAAAATTATCACCTTGAAAAGTATTAAAGTAATAAACTTTACTACCCTGACTCGTTGGCAAAGATTTAATTGATTTAATATCTTTCCAAGAAATCTCCCAATTTTTTTTTCCTAAGAATTTTGAAATAAAGCTACTTTTGTAGGAAATTTTATTACTACAAGTTTCTACATAATCACTTGTGATATTGATTATCAAATAAAGTCCTAAGGCAAAAATTATAATAGAAGGTAATTTTAATTTTTCATTTGAAATAAATGGTAAAGGAATTGTAAGCGCTAAATAGAGAGAAATTAGCGAACTTTTTACAAAAAAAAGAGTTTTAAACTTTTCTATCATTTCAGAAGGATCCTTTTAGTCGGGCAATTTAAAACTGTTTATGTTTAACTTTGCACCTATTTTGTGAGCACATGCGTATCCACTAAAAGCAACTGCATTTAGACCTTGGCCAGGGAAGCATGAATCACCTACGCAATAAAGGTTTTGAATATTTGTAGTATTGAAAGGCATTGGTAAAAGTCCAAGCAACTTTTTTCTGGGAATTGGCCCATAACTACCTTCATATCTTCCAAGAAACTTTTTATGAGTTTTGGGAGTACCAATTTCTTTATGATCAATATTTTGTTCTAGGTTAGGAAGAATAGCTGATATTTTTTCAACAAGAAATAAAAAATATTTTTCTTTCTTTTTCAAATATTCTTTCCTTGATAGGCCTTCCCATTCACTCATTGATGAGGGAGTAAATGCATGTACAATATGTTTACCTTGTGGAGCCAAAGAAGAGTCAAGCAAAGTAGGTATAGAAACAAAAATCACACCCTTTTCACTTTCTAATTCATCCCAATTTTCAACTATTATATGATGACAATTAAAGTCATCGGATATTAGATTTTTTTCTACTCCAAGGTGAATCGAAACAAAAGAGAGTGAGGGTTTATAAGTTTCTGACCATTTATATTCACTTTTTGGGACGTTTTTACTCGAAATTAATCCTTTAGTATTTCCTTTTAATCCAAATGTATCCCATCTAGTGGAATTGGATACAATAATGTTTGAATATAATTCTTCCCCATTTGAAAGCTTTACTCCAAAGGCTTTCTGATCCTTTAAAAGAATTTCAGTCACATTAGCTTTGTATCTTATTTTGCCTCCTAATTTTTGTATACCAGTAACTAACTTTTCTGCTATGGTTCCCACTCCCCCTTTTGGATAATTTATACCTCCAGCATGCCTATCAGTAAAAACCATTCCCGCATTAATCATAGGGGTTTTGAGAGCTGGCATTACAGACCAACAAAAACATTCAATATCGATAAATTTTAAAAGTTCAGGATCTTTTATAAATTTTCTCGCTACATCTCCTGCATTTACTGGTAACCATCTAGCTAATCCTAAACAGGATAATGGCGATTTAAAGAAAACTTTAAAAAGATAACTTGGATCCTCTATTGATAGAAGAGGCATTGAATCTAAACATTTAAATACGCTTGCGCAAGTATCGTAAAATTTCTTGATACCTTTTTTTTCCTTGGGGAAAGTCTCTGATAATTTATCTATAAATTTCTCATAATTTTTATCTACAGAAATATTAAAATTATTTGGTAGATGATATTCCAATTGCACAGGATCAGGAATAGTTTCACATTTTTCATTTACATCTTTTAGAGCACGAGTTAATAGATTGGTATAACCTTTTTCTCCAAATCCAAATATCATTGAAGCGCCAACGTCAAAGGTGTAGCCTTTCCTCTTAAAAGAGCCCCCACTTCCTCCCGGAATAATATATTTCTCAAGAACTAATACTCGAGCCCCCTTAGCAGCTAGTTGTGATGCTGTTACTAATCCTCCAATTCCTGAGCCAATAATAATTGCATCTAAATTTTCCTTATTAAATTGCATTTTTTGGATCTTTGATAATTAATCTTAGTAAATTTTGCTAAGTAAGTGGTCTTTTTCAAGACAAGAATCTATTTTATTTTTAAACTCATTCAAGGCTTCTGTAGATCTTTCTTGATAAGCTCTGTACCTTAATCTTTTATCTTTTATTCTTTTAGTTAGTTCTGGAACTAAACCAAATGAAGCAGGCATTGGTTGGAATTTGTTCTTTTTCTGATTAGACAATAATTGATTTTTGTTACTAATAAAATTTATTAGAGAACCAATCATTGATTCCCCAGGGAAACATACTGTTTTTTTACCCTTAGCTAATAAGGATGCATTTATTCCTGCAAGTAATCCCCCTGCTGATGCTGCTGCATAGCCTTCGGTCCCCGTTATTTGACCAGCAGCAAAAAGATTTTCCCTTTTCATAAATTGCAATGTTGGTAAAAGTAATTTTGGAGATTCTAAAAAAGTATTTCTGTGCATTACTCCATAGCGCACAAACTCAGCCTTTTCTAAACCAGGAATCATCCTAAATATTCTTTTTTGCTCAGACCATTTGAGATTAGTTTGAAAACCTACCATATTTAGTAATCTCCCTTCTAAATCTTCTTTCCTTAATTGGACAACTGCATGAGGTCGTTTTTTTAATCTATTTTCCCTATCAAATAAATCTCCCCATTTTGGATTCCACAACCCAATAGATTTCAATGGACCATATCTCATTGTATCAACTCCTCTTCTAGCAATTTCTTCAATTGGTAAGCAAGCTTCAAAGAAATTAGCTGATTCTTTCTCAAAGTCTTTTAAATTAGCTTGTTCCCCTTCTATTAGTTCATTCCTGAAATGGATGTAATCATTTTTATCCATAGGGCAATTAAGATATGCCGGATCTCCTTTGTCGTACCTACTAGCTTTAAATACAATCTCTTGATCAATAGTATCTCCATAAATAATAGGACTTGCGGCATCAAAAAAATGACACGCATCGATACCTGTAAAAGCTTGAATTTTATAAGACAACTCATCGGCAGTTAATGGACCAGTCGCTAGGATCGTTATATTTTCTTTGCTTGGGAGATCCAACTGTTCAAATCTCTTAATTTCAATTAAGGGATGATTAGCTAAAGTTTCAGTTAAAGCAGTACTAAATTTAGATCTATCAACCGCCAAAGCTCCTCCAGCAGGAACAGCAAATTTATCTGCCGTTTGGACTATCAATGATTTAAAAATTCGAAGTTCTTTTTGTAATAAACCTGCAGCCCTATCAGGACTTAAAGCTCCAAAACTATTACTACAAACCAATTCTCCAAATTCACCGGTATGATGAGCTGGAGTTGATTTGATAGGCCTCATTTCAACTAATTTAACTGGTACACCAGAATTTGCTACTTGCCAGGCTGCTTCAGATCCTGCAAGACCTGCTCCGATTACTATTACTTCTTTTTCTATCAAATTGTATTAATCCTTACCCAAGAAGTCTCTATTAAATTGCTCTCTTGCAGGTTTTTGTATATTGAATATTACCCATGCTAAAGCAGCAATAATTGGAGCGAAAACTACGATTGTTCTAAGCATTTTAAAAATTTCATTATTTATTTAATATTTTACCTTTCAAATGTAAATCTAGAGAGAAATTTTAATTTTTTATTTTATAAGTTAAGAATTGTTTTTCTATTGTTCAACTTGAGATAAAAAGTTGTTTTTTTTACCTTAAAAAGGGATAATTTCATATGTACTCAATTTTACAAAATGGGTCGCTAGCTCAGCGGTAGAGCATCCGGCTTTTAACCGGCTGGTCCTGAGTTCGAATCTCAGGCGACCCACGTTTTTAATTGAGTTCAACTTTTTAAAAATGAAAGAAAATAGTTCTCAAATTTTGATTATTTCTTAATTTAATAGTGTAGTTTTTATTTATTTAAAGATTTCGAGATGAATTTCAAGCAAATTTGTACCAAAACAAATCTTGGATTAACATCAGGTGCTCAAAACATTAAGCGGACTTGAATCTCATCAAGTTGCAAAGAAAATACTATTTATATTTGTTATAACTTCAATTAATTTATTATAAAATCTTAAATTTCTTCTTTCAAAGATTACTGGACAAAGAATATGCCTTAACACGTTTTTGTGACAATAATGTAAAAATATGGCGTTATTTTCTCTAAATTATTAAATCTCGAAAAAAAATTAAAAAATACTTTACAAAGCTTCATAATCTCTGTTACAATAATTAATATACATTTTTATTTTTTATCATGACACCTGAAGCAGAACGTTTTAACGGTTGGGCAGCAATGTTAGGTTTCGTTGCAGCAGTAGGAGCATATGTAACTACTGGACAAATCATTCCTGGTTGGTTCTAAGTTCTATCTATAAAGAATTAAATCTCAATTAGCATCAATTATTTGATGTAAGCATTGAATTCAATATTTAAATTATCTTCAAGTTTGGGAATTATTGATTTACTTTAATTTCTTGAAATCTTGAAGATTTTTTTATTATTTAATACTTAATTTCATCCTCGAGGATTACTAGTTAATAGTTTAAAAAAATAATGTATACATACCTCGTTACGTTTTATGGCATTGACAGAGAAGATTAAGATTTATTTAGATGAAGAACTCCACGTTTTTTAAGACAGGCTATAAATTGTCGAATTTTTTTTAAATTTAACAACTCAAACTTTTTTTTCTATATTATCCAAGCATGTTGAACATAATAGATGTCCTTTTTTACTCCAAAATGTTTTTGTTGATCTTTCTATATCCTTTCTGCATATCAAACATTTAAAAATTGGAGTCATTGAATTATTAATTTCACAAATAAGTTTTTCTATAAATATTAATATTTAAACTAAATTATATTATTACTAAAAATTTAAATCAATACAGATAAATCAAAAGTATTGTTTTTAT
>CACGER010000001.1 GCA_902572075.1 uncultured Prochlorococcus sp. | reverse complement strand
TACTTGACCCTTTATTAAGGGATTTACTTGGCGAGCAAGGTATTTCTCCTGAAAGGGAGAGAGGGCAAGGCTCTGGGGTTATCATTAATGAGAATGGTTTGGTTTTAACAAATGCTCATGTCGTAGAAAGAGTCGATAATGTCTCAGTTACTTTGGCAGATGGATCTATTTGTGATGGTGAAGTTTTGGGCACAGATACAGTAACTGATCTTGCTTTAGTAAAAATTGATGAAGATGCTTATTCTGGGTTTGCTCCACTTGGAAATTCTGAAGATCTTGAAGTTGGAGATTGGGCAATAGCACTTGGTACACCCTATGGTCTTGAAAAAACAGTTACCTTAGGGATTGTAAGCAGCCTGCATAGAGATATTAATAGTTTAGGATTTTCAGATAAAAGACTGGATCTTATTCAGACTGATGCGGCAATAAATCCAGGAAATTCTGGGGGACCACTTATAAATTCTAATGGTGAGGTAATCGGAATAAATACATTAGTAAGAAGTGGCCCTGGGGCTGGTTTAGGTTTTGCGATTCCTATCAATCTAGCTAAAAGTGTCTCTGATCAGCTTCTCAAAAATGGAGAAGTTATTCATCCATATTTAGGGGTACAATTGATTTCTCTAAATCCTAGAATTGCAAAAGAATATAATCGAGACCCCAATTCTCTAGTTCAATTGCCTGAAAGAAATGGTGCTTTAATTCAATCAGTAATACCCAATAGCCCTGCTGAAAAAGCTGGTTTAAGAAGAGGAGATTTAGTAATAGCTGCCGAAAATATCTCAATAAAAGAACCTAAAGCTTTACTAGATGAAGTTGAAAAAGCTCAGATAGGAAAAGTATTTCTTTTAAATATCTTGAGGGATAATAAAGAGATTCAGATAAATATTAAACCAGAACCTCTTCCAGGTTTGACATAAATCACCCATTGAAATTTAATAATCTATAACAATTAGAGAAAAAGATTTTGGATTCACAAACTCAAATGAAACAAGTAGTTGCTGATGCAGCAATAAGGGAAGTAAAGAGTGACATGATTCTCGGATTAGGATCAGGATCTACAGCTGCGTTAATGATAAAAAGCCTCGCAGATGAAATTCGTTTCGGAAAAATTCAAAATATAAGAGGTGTTGCAACTTCTTTTCAATCAGAAGTTTTAGCGCTTGAACTGGATATCCCGCTTATCGATTTAGCTTCTGTATCTCAAATTGATTTAGCTATTGATGGAGCAGATGAAGTTGATCCAGGATTTCAATTAATAAAAGGAGGAGGAGCATGTCATGTTAGAGAAAAGTTAGTGGCATCTAAAGCTGATCAATTGTTGATTGTTGTTGATGAAACTAAACTTGTACAAAATCTAAATCATTCTTTCCCTTTACCTGTAGAAGTCCTTCCAAATGCTTGGAAGCAAGTTCAGGGAGTGATTTCAGAAATGAATGGCAGTTCTCATTTAAGGATGGCTACTAAAAAAGCTGGTCCAGTTGTTACTGACCAAGGCAACCTCATCCTGGATGTATTATTTGATGATGGTATTAAGAATCCAAAGGATATTGAGATGACAATTAATAATATCCCAGGAGTATTAGAAAATGGTTTATTCGTCGATCTCGCAGACAAAGTATTAGTTGGTAAGATTGAAAACAATATTCCAATGGTTTACTCCCCCTCAAAAGTCAACTAATCTTCAAATCTTATTTCTACTGAGTTAGCGTGGCTATGTAAGCCTTCACTTTTAGCAAGATTAATAATATCAACGCTATTAACTTTTAAACTTTCTTCATTAAATTCTATTATTGAAGTATTTTTCATAAAAGTTTCAACCCCCAAAGAACCACTAAATCTAGAATTTCCTGATGTTGGCAAAGTATGATTTGGTCCAGCAAGATAATCTCCAACAGCTTCTGGGGTCCATTTTCCTAAAAATATTGCTCCTGCATTCTCTATACCTGCAAGTATTTTTTTTGAATCTTTAGTGAGAATTTCTAGGTGCTCAGGGGCAAATTTATTGCTTAGTTCAACACATGATTCAAAATTCTCGCAAATTACAATTAACCCCCAATTTTTGATTGATTGCATGCAAATTTCTTTTCTTGGATGATCACTTATTTTTTTATAAAGTTCCTCTAATACTTCTGTCGCCTGGCTCTTTGATGTAGTTAGAAGTATTGATGAAGCTAAAGGATCATGTTCCGCTTGAGCTAGTAGATCAGATGCTATGTGAGTACTTTGAGCTGTTTCATCTGCAATGATTAATATTTCACTTGGACCAGCTAAAGAATCAATCCCTGTAGATCCATAAATGAGTTTTTTTGCAGTCGTAACATAGATATTCCCTGGACCTGAAATAACATCAACTTTATTGATTTGATTTGTGCCAAATGCTAGAGCACCAATTGCTTGAGCTCCTCCAATCCTAAATACTTTATTGATCCCTGATAAGTGAGCTGCAGCTAAAACAGTTTTGTTTATTTCCCCATCATTATTCCCAGGAGATACCATTATAATTTCTTCTACTCCTGCTACTTTTGCAGGTATTGCATTCATTAATACCGTACTTGGATAAGCAGCTCTACCTCCAGGGATATAAATGCCTGCATATTTAACTGGTCTCCATCTTCTTTGGACTCTATCACCATATTCACCTTTTATAGTAAAAGATTGAGGAATTTCTTTTTCATGGAATTTTTGTATTCTTTTATGAGCCGCCTCAAGTGAGCGCTTCAAATTGTTATCAATTTCATCCCATGCATTCTTTATTTGATCCGCACTTACTTGCATAGGTGCAGGGTCGAAACCATCAAATTTTCTGGTATATTTTTCTACTGCTGCATCTCCGTCATTTTTGACTTCTTGAAGAATTTGTTCAACTATTTCATTTATTTTGTGGTTGTTTTCTGAGGTAGTTCGAGTAGAAATCCTTTTTAATTCTTGGATGCCGTCTTTTTTATTATTTATGATCTTCATATTCTTAATTTTTCAAAATTGAAAGGCTCAAAACCAAACTAAATAACTTTCTAAATTATATATTATTGATTAGTAGTCGATTTATTTGTTATGATGGGAGTCTTCTAATTACGTACCCTCTGTGGCCAATAACAAATCAGCAAAAAAGAGAATACAAGTTGCCGAAAGAAATCGTTTAATAAATAAGTCTTATAAATCTACTGTTAGGACTTTAACCAAAAAAACCTTAGAAAATTGCGAAAAATATAAAAAAAATCCAACTGATGATAATAAAAACTTAGTCAAGACTAGTCTTAATAAAGCTTTTAGTTTAATCGATAAAGCAGTTAAGAAAAATGTTCTTCACAAGAATAATGGGGCTAATAGAAAATCAAAAATTAACAATTTTGTAAAAACTACTCTTACCACAAAGTAAATAGGCAGATCGATATTATGAGCGAAATAGAACTCATAGACTCACACTGTCATTTAATATTTGAAAATTTTGATAGAGATCTTGAAGATGTTATTTCAAGATTGCGTTCAAGAGGTGTAAAGAAATTAGTTCATGCTTGTTGTGAATTAAAAGAGATTCCAAAGTTGAAAAAAATATCTCATGAATTTAATGAAATTTACTATTCAGTCGGTTTGCATCCACTAGAAGCAAAAAAATGGGAAGAAAGCTCAAAATCTCTTTTAAGAAAATCAGCTCAAGAAGATAAGAGGGTTGTAGCCATTGGGGAATTAGGCTTGGATTTTTTTAAAAATGAAAATAAAACTCAGCAAATTGAAGCACTTATTCCGCAAATGGAATTAGCTTATGAACTTAAATTGCCTGTGATTATTCATTGTAGAGATGCTGCAAATGAAATGATTGAGATATGTACTTATCTCTCTGAAAAAGGAAAATGTCCTGATGGTGTACTTCACTGTTGGACAGGAACCCCAAAAGAAATGAAGCGATTCTTAGATCTTGGATTTTATATAAGTTTTAGTGGAATAGTTACTTTCCCAAAAGCATATGAAATTCATGAGTGTGCCAAAATAGTTCCAAATGATAAATACCTTATTGAAACTGACTCACCATTTTTAGCTCCTGTACCTCATAGAGGTAAAAGAAATGAACCTGCATTTGTTGAAAATGTTGCCAACTTTATGGCAGATTTGAGATCTACTGAATTAATCACCATTGCTAAGGAGTCATCTAAGAATGCTGAAGATTTGTTTAAATTTGACTTGTTATTTTGACATGGCAGCTGTTATTATTAAAAATTACTGGAAATTTTTCTTAATTTTTTAAATTTAACTTACACAATTTATGATTTATCAGCATTAGAAAAGTTTAATTAGTTTTTATTAAACTGATTTTTTGTTGAAATCGACATTTAAAGGATCATCTCTTAATAAATTGGAAAGTTAAAGAACTAAATATTGAGTAGATTAAAAGTAAATGGTAAATCTCACAAAATCGCAGGTTTTCTTGGATGAGCAGTAGCGCTTTACAGGTAGCAAAAACAGCTACTTATCTACCAGATTTAGTTGAAGTACAAAGAGCAAGCTTTAAATGGTTTTTGGAAAAGGGTTTAATCGAAGAACTACAGAATTTTTCTCCCATTTCTGATTACACAGGTAAATTAGAATTACATTTCATAGGTGAAGAGTACAGGTTAAAAAGACCTAGACATGATGTTGAGGAAGCTAAAAGAAGAGATGCTACATTTGCATCTCAAATGTACGTAACTTGCAGGTTAATTAATAAAGAGACAGGAGAAATTAAAGAACAAGAAGTATTTATTGGCGAATTACCATTAATGACTGAAAGAGGAACTTTTATCATTAATGGTGCAGAAAGAGTTATTGTTAATCAAATTGTTCGAAGTCCTGGAGTATATTTCAAAGATGAGCTGGATAAAAATGGTCGAAGAACTTACAACGCTAACGTTATTCCTAATAGAGGGGCATGGTTGAAATTCGAGACCGACAAAAATAATTTACTTTATGTGAGAGTTGATAAAACAAGAAAAATTAATGCTCATGTTCTTATGAGAGCAATGGGTCTTTCAGATAATGACGTGATTGATAAACTTAGGCACCCTGAGTTTTATCAAAACTCAATTGAGTCAGCTAACGACGAAGGTATAAATTCAGAAGATCAGGCATTACTTGAGCTATACAAGAAGCTTCGTCCTGGTGAACCTCCCTCTGTTTCTGGCGGACAACAGCTATTAAATAGTAGGTTTTTTGATCCTAAAAGATATGATTTAGGCCGAGTTGGTAGATATAAAATAAATAAAAAATTGAGACTAACCGTACCAGATGAGGTGAGAACACTTACCCATGAGGATGTACTGTCTACCATTGATTATTTAATTAACCTAGAATTGGATATTGGTGGGGCTAGTTTAGATGATATTGACCACCTTGGTAATCGAAGGGTTAGATCTGTAGGAGAACTTCTTCAAAATCAAGTCAGGGTTGGGCTTAATCGGTTAGAGAGAATTATCAAAGAAAGAATGACTGTAGGAGAAACAGATTCTCTAACTCCTGCTCAACTAGTCAATCCCAAACCTTTGGTTGCTGCTATAAAAGAATTTTTTGGTTCCAGTCAATTAAGTCAGTTCATGGATCAAACTAATCCTCTAGCTGAATTAACACACAAAAGAAGAATCTCAGCATTAGGTCCAGGAGGTTTAACTAGAGAAAGAGCAGGTTTTGCAGTAAGAGATATACACCCTTCACATTATGGTAGATTATGTCCTATCGAGACTCCTGAAGGTCCTAATGCAGGACTTATAAATTCTTTAGCAACCCACGCAAGAGTTAATGAGTATGGTTTTATTGAAACACCATTTTGGGAAGTTAAAAACGGTAAAGTTAATAAAGAAGGAAATCCTGTTTATCTTTCTGCTGATTTAGAAGATGAGTGCAGAGTTGCTCCAGGAGACGTCGCAACTGACAAGGATGGCAACATAATTGCAAACCTAATACCAGTTAGATATAGACAGGATTTTGAAAAAGTACCCCCTCATCAAGTTGATTACGTTCAGCTTTCTCCGGTTCAAGTAATTTCAGTTGCTACTTCACTTATTCCATTCTTGGAACATGATGATGCTAATAGAGCTCTAATGGGGTCTAATATGCAACGCCAAGCCGTTCCATTGCTTAGGCCAGAACGTCCTTTAGTTGGTACTGGTTTAGAATCTCAAGTTGCTAGAGATTCGGGCATGGTTCCTATAACCAAAGTTAATGGAACTGTATCTTACGTAGACGCTAATGAGATTATCGTCAAAGATGAACATGGTAGTGAACATTTTCATTATCTTCAGAAATATCAAAGATCAAATCAAGATACTTGCCTCAATCAAAGACCTATAGTGAAAATTGGAGATAAAGTTATATCTGGTCAGGTTTTAGCAGATGGATCCGCATGTGAAGGAGGTGAAATAGCTCTTGGCCAAAACGTTTTAATTGCTTACATGCCATGGGAGGGATACAACTACGAAGATGCAATACTTGTGAGCGAGAGGATGGTAACTGATGATTTATATACTTCGGTACACATTGAAAAATATGAAATTGAAGCAAGACAAACGAAGCTTGGACCTGAAGAAATCACGAGAGAGATTCCCAATATCTCAGAGGAAAGCTTGAATAATCTTGATGAGATGGGAATTATTAGGATTGGTGCCTTTGTTGAGAGTGGAGATATTCTTGTGGGGAAAGTGACACCAAAAGGGGAATCAGACCAGCCTCCTGAAGAAAAACTGTTAAGAGCTATTTTCGGCGAAAAGGCTCGAGATGTTAGAGATAATTCTCTTAGGGTACCTAAAACTGAAAAGGGAAGGGTTTTAGATGTTCGTATTTACACTAGAGAGCAAGGAGATGAATTACCTCCAGGTGCCAACATGGTTGTCAGAGTTTATGTGGCCCAGAGAAGAAAAATCCAAGTAGGAGACAAAATGGCTGGTAGGCATGGAAATAAAGGGATTATTAGCAGAATTTTACCAAGAGAAGATATGCCTTATTTACCTGATGGAACGCCGGTAGATATAGTTCTTAACCCTTTAGGAGTTCCAAGTAGGATGAATGTAGGTCAAGTTTTTGAATTATTGATGGGCTGGGCAGCTTCAAATCTAAATTGTAGGGTTAAAGTTGTTCCATTTGATGAAATGTATGGAGCTGAAAAATCACATCAAACTGTTCAAGCATTTTTAGAGGAAGCTGCAAAACAGCCAGGTAAAGCATGGGTTTATAATCCTGAAGATCCTGGAAAGTTATTACTTAAAGATGGTAGAACAGGTGAACCCTTCGATCAGCCAGTTGCTGTCGGATACTCTCACTTCCTGAAATTAGTCCATTTGGTGGATGATAAAATCCATGCTAGATCTACTGGTCCTTACTCTTTAGTTACACAGCAACCATTAGGTGGTAAAGCTCAGCAAGGTGGGCAAAGGCTTGGAGAAATGGAAGTATGGGCTCTTGAAGCTTATGGAGCTGCTTATACGCTTCAGGAATTGTTAACAGTTAAATCTGATGACATGCAAGGAAGAAATGAAGCTCTTAACGCGATTGTAAAAGGTAAACCGATCCCAAGGCCCGGTACTCCTGAGTCATTTAAAGTTCTTATGAGGGAATTACAATCTCTAGGCTTGGATATAGGGGTTTATACAGATGAAGGAAAAGAGGTAGATTTAATGCAAGATATCAATCCGAGAAGGAATACTCCATCAAGGCCAACTTATGAATCACTAGGAACCTCTGAATATGAGGAAGATTAAATACTCAATTAAAACTTTTTAATTTAAATTCGCCAAAAATGACAAACAGCAACTTAAGAACTGAAAATCACTTTGATTACGTCAAAATTTCTATAGCTTCTCCACAAAGAATTATGGATTGGGGCCAGAGGACATTACCTAATGGTCAAGTAGTTGGTGAAGTTACTAAACCAGAGACTATCAACTACAGAACACTTAAACCAGAAATGGATGGATTGTTTTGCGAAAAGATTTTTGGGCCATCTAAAGATTGGGAATGCCATTGTGGAAAGTACAAAAGGGTTAGACATCGTGGCATCGTTTGTGAGAGATGTGGGGTTGAAGTAACTGAAAGTAGAGTAAGAAGACATAGGATGGGATATATAAAACTTGCGGCGCCAGTTTCCCATGTTTGGTATTTGAAAGGAATCCCTAGTTACGTTGCAATACTTTTGGATATTCCCCTTAGGGATGTAGAACAAATAGTATATTTTAATTGTTATGTAGTTTTAGATCCAGGTGATCATAAAGAACTTAAATATAAGCAATTACTCACTGAGGATGAGTGGCTGGAAATTGAAGATGAAATTTATGCTGAAGATTCAACTATTGAAAATGAACCTTTTGTTGGAATTGGTGCCGAAGCACTAAAGCAATTACTTGAGGATCTTGATTTAAATCAGGTTGCTGAAGAGCTTAGAGAAGAAATTACTAATAGCAAAGGGCAAAAGAGGGCAAAACTTATAAAAAGAATAAGAGTTATTGATAATTTCATTGCTACTAATGCAAAACCAGAATGGATGGTTTTAGATGCAATTCCAGTTATACCTCCTGATCTTAGACCTATGGTTCAGCTTGATGGGGGGAGATTTGCAACTTCAGATTTAAATGACTTGTATAGAAGAGTTATAAATAGAAATAATAGACTAGCAAGGCTTCAAGAAATTTTAGCTCCTGAAATTATAGTAAGAAATGAAAAAAGAATGCTTCAAGAGGCAGTTGATGCCCTTATAGATAATGGGAGAAGAGGAAGGACTGTTGTTGGAGCAAATAATAGAGCTCTAAAGTCCCTTAGTGACATAATTGAAGGAAAACAAGGAAGATTCAGACAGAATCTTCTTGGAAAGCGTGTTGACTATTCAGGGAGATCTGTAATAGTTGTGGGTCCTAAATTAAAAATGCATCAGTGCGGTCTCCCAAAAGAAATGGCGATAGAGCTCTTTCAACCTTTTGTAATTCATAGATTAATACGACAAAATATTGTGAATAATATTAAAGCCGCAAAGAAATTAATACAAAAAGCCGATGATGAAGTTATGCAAGTACTTCAAGAAGTTATTGAAGGCCATCCAATTCTCCTTAATAGAGCCCCTACACTGCATCGTTTGGGAATACAAGCTTTCGAACCGAAATTAGTTGGAGGTAGAGCAATACAACTTCATCCTTTAGTTTGTCCTGCATTCAATGCTGACTTTGATGGAGATCAAATGGCAGTTCATGTTCCTTTAGCTCTAGAGGCACAAACTGAAGCTCGCATGCTTATGTTGGCTAGTAATAATATTCTTTCTCCTGCTACTGGGGAACCAATTGTGACTCCATCACAAGATATGGTTTTGGGATCTTATTATCTAACGGCTTTGCAACCGAATTATCAAAAACCAGAATTCGGAGATAATAAGACTACTTTTGCTTCATTAGAAGATGTCATTTTTGCTTTTGAAGATAAAAGACTCAGCCTTCATGAATGGGTATGGGTTAGATTCAATGGAGAGGTTGAAGATGAAGACGAAATGAGTAGCCCACAAAAGACCCAAGAGCTAGAAGATGGCTCAAGATTAGAAATCTGGAATTTAAGAAGGGACAGATTTGGCTCTGATAATAATTTAATTAGTAGATTTGTACTGACAACTGTTGGAAGAGTAGTTATGAACTATACCATCATCGATTCTGTTTCTAAAACCTAAACTTTAAAAACTTTTTTTCATTTATTTAAAATCATGACATCATCTAAACCTAAAAAAACAACCAGAGTGCGTAAAACTACTAAAAATTCAAAAAAGAACAATCCAGTTACAATGCCTGCTCTTGCTAAAACACCGCCATCATTCAAGAATAAGGTAGTTGATAAGAAAGCCTTAAAAAATTTAGTCTCTTGGGCTTACAAAACCCATGGAACTGCTATAACGGCAGCTATGGCTGATAATCTTAAAGACTTAGGATTCAAATATGCTACCCAAGCTGCTGTCTCTATCTCAGTAGATGACTTAAAAGTTCCAGAAGCTAAACAAGATTTAATAGGACAAGCTGAAGAGCAAATATCTGCTACAGAAGAATGCTACAGACTTGGTGAAATTACCGAAGTTGAAAGGCATACAAAGGTTATAGATACTTGGACTGAAACTAATGAGAGATTGGTAGATGCTGTAAAAAATAATTTTAATCAAAATGATCCTCTGAATTCCGTTTGGATGATGGCTAATTCAGGAGCAAGGGGTAATATGTCTCAGGTAAGACAACTTGTTGGTATGAGGGGATTGATGGCTAATCCTCAAGGAGAAATTATAGACCTACCCATAAGAACCAATTTTAGAGAAGGTCTAACTGTTACTGAATATGTAATTTCTTCTTATGGAGCAAGGAAAGGTTTGGTAGATACTGCTTTAAGAACAGCGGATTCTGGTTATTTGACTCGAAGATTAGTTGATGTCGCTCAAGATGTAATTGTTAGAGAAGAAGATTGTGGAACAGAACGATCAATAGTTGTTGAAGCTGAAGATGGAAAGTTTGGAGTAAGACTTCTTGGTAGGCTGACTGCTGAAGATATTTTTGATGCTGAAGAAAATCTTGTTGTTCCTCAGAACACTGCAATAGATCCTTCATTATCAGGAGAAATTGAAAAAGCATCTATTCATGAAGTAAAAATAAGATCCCCATTAACGTGTGAAGCTAATAGATCAGTTTGTAGGAGATGTTATGGATGGGCTTTGGCTCATAATCATTTGGTTGATTTAGGTGAGGCAGTTGGAATTATTGCTGCTCAATCGATTGGTGAGCCGGGAACTCAATTGACCATGAGAACTTTCCATACAGGAGGTGTATCAACTGCTGAAAGTGGAGTAGTAAGATCAAAAATTTCTGGTAAAGTTGAATTTAGTTCAAAAGCAAAGGTCAGAGGTTATAGAACCCCACATGGCGTAGAAGCTAAACAAGCGGAAGTTGATTTTACATTAAAAATAGTTCCTCAAGGAAATAGTTCTGGCAAAGCTCAAAAAATTGAAGTTTCTAGCGGATCTCTTTTATTTGTAGATGACGGTGCAGAAATTAATTCTGATATAACTGTTGCCCAGATTACTGCTGGAGCCGTGAAAAAGAGTGTAGAAAAAGCAACAAAAGATGTTATCTGTGATCTGGCTGGTCAAGTTAGATACGACAAGGTTATTCAACCAAAAGAGGTAACCGATAGACAGGGTAATATCACCTTAAAAGCTCAAAGATTAGGCAGATTATGGGTTTTAGCTGGAGATGTTTATAACTTGCCACCTAATGCAAGACCGGTTATCTCATCCGGAAAATCTGTAGATGAAGGAACTGTTTTGGCAGAAGCTAGTCAATCAAGTGAGTTTGGAGGACAAGTTCGATTAAGAGAATCAATAGGAGACTCAAGAGAAGTTCAAATTGTGACTACATCAATGTCTTTAACTAATTTCAAATTAATTGAAGAATCTACTCACTCAGGTCAAATATATAATTTGGAATCTAGTGATGGTACATCTTATCGTCTAAATATTTCTCCCGGAAGTAAAATCAGTAATGGTGAGGTAATAGCAGATTTAACTGATGAAAGGTTCCGTACAAAAACTGGTGGCTTAGTCAAATATGCACCAGGATTAAGTGTCAAAAAAGCAAGATCATCTAAAAATGGTTTTGAAGTAAGTCAAGGAGGGACACTGCTCTGGATTCCTCAAGAAACACATGAAATCAATAAGGACATATCCCTTCTAATGATCGAAGACATGAAATGGATTGAAGCTGGCACAGAAGTTGTAAAAGATATTTTTAGTCAAACATCAGGAATTGTTACTGTTACACAAAAAAATGATATCCTTCGTGAAATAACTGTAAGAAATGGAACTTTTCATGAGTGTGATGATGAAGAAGTTTTGAATAGATTTACAGAAGAAGGAAATCTTGTAAATCCAGGCGAAAAGATTTTAGATGGTGTTGATAATAAAGAAATTCTATTTGTTCAAAAATTAGAAACATCTAAATGTCGAGGTCTTTTATTAAGAACTGTTGAAGAATTTACTATCCCTGATCAAGCGGAATTACCCCAACTTGCACATGTTAAGCAGGAAAAAGGACCACATTTAGGCTTAAAAGCTATCCAAAGGCTTACCTATAAAGACGGTGAATTGATCAAATCAGTTGAAGGTGTTGAATTACTTAGAACACATTTAAGCATTGAAAGCTTTGATGCAACACCTCAAATGACTATTGATGTAGAGTCGATTGAAGATAAAAATGATGCATCAATCAATAGATTAAATTTAGTAATATTGGAGTCTATTCTTGTAAGAAGAGATACTATATCCGATTCCAGTCATGGCTCAACACATACAGAACTGCAAGTTAAAAATAACCAAGTAGTAAAAGCAGGAGATGTAATATCTACTACTCAAATTCTTTGTAAAGAGAAGGGATTGGTTCAATTACCCAATGTTGTTGATGATGAGCCAATAAGAAGGTTAATTGTTGAAAGAGAAGAAGATAAAATTAAAATTAAAATTAGTGATAAATCAGTAGTTAAAGTTGGAGATCGCGTAGTTGATGGTGATCATCTTAGTAAGTCTGTAAAATCAACTTCATGTGGTGAAATTGAAGAAATTTCTAATAGTTCAGTTACCTTAAGACTTGGAAGGCCTTATATGGTTTCTCCTGATTCAGTTTTACACGTTAAAGATGGAGATTTAGTGCTTAGGGGAGATGGTTTAGCTTTACTAGTTTTTGAAAGGCAGAAAACCGGTGATATCGTTCAAGGATTGCCTCGTATCGAAGAGTTATTAGAAGCTAGGAGGCCCAGAGATTCTGCAATTTTATGTAAAAAATCTGGAATTGTACAGATAAAAAAAGGTAATGATGAAGAATCAGTTTCTTTATCGGTTATTGAAAAAGATGATTTTGTCAATGAATATCAACTATTAATTGGAAAAAATCTAATGGTTAGTGATGGGCAACAAGTTACAGGTGGAGAACCTTTAACAGATGGTCCACTTAATCCGCATGAATTATTAGATTGCTATTTTAATGATTTAAAAGATCAAAAACCTCTTTTAGATGCCGCTAGAGAATCTATATCAAAACTGCAAAGAAGTATGGTAAATGAGGTGCAGAATGTTTATAAGTCTCAGGGTGTAGCAATCGATGACAAGCATATTGAAGTTATTGTGAGACAGATGACAAGTAAAGTCCGTATAGAAGATGCTGGGGATACTACTCTTTTGCCCGGTGAACTCATAGAGTTGAGGCAAGTGGAAGATACAAACCAAGCAATGGCAATTACAGGTGGTGCTCCAGCAGAATTCACTCCTGTTTTATTGGGTATTACCAAAGCCTCTCTCAATACAGATAGCTTTATTTCAGCAGCATCGTTCCAAGAAACAACAAGGGTTCTTACAGAAGCTGCAATTGAAGGTAAATCTGATTGGTTAAGAGGTTTAAAAGAAAATGTTATTATCGGTAGATTAATACCTGCAGGTACAGGTTTTAGCGGCTTTGTGGAGGAATTATCTTCAGAGGCTGGTCCGCACCCAGATATTCTTGCAGAAGAATCAGGTGGCTACAGAAGAGCACAGAACTTAAGGCCAGATTATACAGTTGATATGCCACAATCACCTGCCGTAAGCTCTTCTGCAATACTTGATGATCCTAGTGATGAAGATTTGGAGACAACGAGAAATCGACATGGAATCGATCCTTCTTCGAGTAATTTTGCGGCCTTCGCAAGGCCTAATGCTGAAAATCAATTTTCTGAAGATCAATTACCTGATCCTGCCGCTCTGGAGGGATTGCAGGAGGAGGGCCTTCTGTCTGATGAATAAATATTATCTATTATTATTTTTAGTGACTAGAATGAACTCTTTAAATTTGTAATTGATGATTAAGCCAGAGATCGTTCCTAAAAGAAAATTACCCCGCTATGGATTCCATTTTTATAATGAAAGACTTAATGGAAGAATGGCCATGATTGGTTTTGTTGCCCTTATTCTTACAGAATTCTTTCTTAAACATGGTTTGCTGTTATGGTGAAAATAGTTTTAAATAATGATTACTAAATTTGAAAAATCTTCTTGGAAGTAGTATTAAGGATTTAGAAAATGTAGCTTTAGATTATGGACAGGCTGCTTTTAGGGGGCGCCAAATCTATAATTGGATTTATAACTATAGAAATAAGAACAAAAATATTGATCAAATAGAAGTTTTACCTTTAGATTTTAGAAAAAAATTAAAGGATGATGGTTTTAAAGTTAGTGAGCTAAGTATTAAAGAAAGGAATTTAGCTAACGATGGTACTCTTAAGTTGTTACTGACTACAAACGATAATGAAAATATTGAGTGCGTTGGTATACCAACTGAAAAAAGACTAACAGCTTGTCTCTCTAGTCAAGTTGGCTGCCCAATGGACTGCAAATTTTGCGCTACTGGCAAGGAAGGTTTGAAGAGATCTTTAAAAGCAAGTGAAATTTTAGATCAAATTTTATTTATCGAAAATGAAATGAATAGAAAAGTGACCAATATTGTTTTCATGGGTATGGGAGAACCCTTATTGAATATTGATGACTTGCTCGTGTCAATTAGATCTATAAATAAGGATTTTCAAATTAGCCAGAGAAAGATCACTGTAAGCACTGTCGCTATTCCAAAAATGATAAATAAATTATCAGCAAAGTCTTTCCAAATATTAGGTAATTGTCAATTTACATTAGCAATAAGCTTACATGCTTCAAACCAAAAAATAAGAGAAACGATAATACCAAGTGCAAAAAACTACAAGATCGAAAATATAATTGAAGACTGTAAGCTATACGTAAAAGATACTGGTCGGAGGGTAAGTTTTGAATATTTAATGCTAAATGGGGTTAATGACAAAATAGAACATGCTAATGAATTAAGTAATTTGCTGAAAGGTTTTCAATGCCACGTAAATTTAATACAATACAACCAAATTGATGAGGTTGAATTTCAAAGAGCCTCTTTAAAAAATCTTCAGTCATTTCAATCTAGACTGTCTCGTAATGGCATCGCTGTTAGTTCGCGACAAAGTAGAGGTCTAGATAAAAATGCGGCATGTGGTCAGCTAAGACAAAATGCAAAAATTAAATAATATGATCCATTAAAAATTTTTAAAAGTTTCTTAAACAGGTTATTATTATGTTAATTAATCTGAAAATCTTTGGGTTTTATTAAGACGAAAATTTTACCTTTCGCTATCGTTTCACTTTTTGGGATTGCCTTCTTTGCAGTTAGTGCAAGAATTTGGTTGCCAGGAGATATGATGTCTCCTGCTCCCATAAATTAGTATTTTTTTGTTTTTAAAATGACAAAACAGGATCCTAATAAAGAAAGCTTAGTGGATATCGCGGTTGATCCAGAAGTTTTAGCGAGAGAATTAGCCTTAGAAATTGAAATAGATCCTTTAGAACAAATTGATGAAGATTCTTTTCCACAAGGTTTAAACATAACTCAAGAGTGTGATGAAGCTTTGAAATTGCTCAAAGGTAACAGAGAAGAAAGAATACAGGGCTTAAGGATATTTTGTGAATATAGAGATTCAAGATCTTTTCCTCTTTTGTTACCATTACTCGATCAACCTTGCCCTGTTGAAAGAATGAGTGCTGTATATGCTTTAGGTCGTAATCCATGTCCTAGCGCAGTTCAGAAACTTGTCAGTCTTTTGAAGACAGATGATAATGCTTATGTCAGAAGAGCAACTGCATGGAGCTTAGCTAATTATGAAAACCAAATTGTTTTAGAACCATTAATAAATGCTTTAAAGAATGATGTGGCTGCAGTACGGTTATGGTCATCAAGTTCTTTAGCTGAAATTGGAAATGTTTCTTTTGAGAACGCTCAATTAGCAGCAGAACAACTTTTAATAAGTTTAAAGATAGATAATGAATCAGGTGTAAGAAGTAATTGTATTTGGTCATTGTGTAGATTGTACGAAAAATTAAACAATACATTCCAAGAGAGTTTTGTTGATGAATGTACTAAGATAGCCCTCTTCGATAAAGAGCCATCTGTTATGGAAGAAGCAAAAACTGCCCTTGATTCAATGGGGATGCAAGGTTTTTATAATTAAAAATCTTAATTTTTCACAAGAACACTACATAACTAATTAATTTATCAGATATTCAATATAAAAATTAAAATTAATTAACTTGTACCAACTGAAACAAAATATTTTCGTTATTCTATATAAAGTAAAAGTACTCAGTACTTGAATTTAATGCCTCAAAAAACATTGAGATTCAAAATTCATCAAGACGGAAGAGTTGAAGAGACTGTTGAGGGATTTACTGGTAATTCATGCAATGAAGCCACAAATAATCTCGAAGACGCTCTCGGTAAAGTAACAGTTAAGAATAAAACTTCTGATGCTTTCATCTCTAATCAAAGTGAAAACTTAACACAATTAAATAACGAATCTAATGTCACATTTTAGTACAATTAAAACTCAGCTCAAAGAAGTAGAGCCATTAATTAAGGCTTTAAATCATTTCGGTTATAGTATTAATCGAGAAGAAAAGTTTGTAAAAGGATATAAAGGTCAATTCACACCCGTTGATATAAGTATGAATTTACCTAGTGATACCCAAGTTGGATTTAAATGGGATAAAAATTCTAATGTATACGAATTAGTTACTGACCTTGATCTATGGAAATTTGAGATTCCAGTAGAAAGATTTATCTCAAAAGTTACACAAATGTATGCTTACCAAACAATCATTTCTAAAACTCAAGAAGATGGATATCAGATTGTAGAGCAAAAAAGTAAAAATGATGGTTCTATTGAATTGGTCTTAACCAAGTGGGAAAACTAATGTCAAAACATGGATTTTACGGATCCATTTCATAATACTGGAGAAAATATTGAGATTACAGGCTGTGAGCCCGTTTTAGGTGGTCAGTTAGCCGAAAAAGCCGTATGGGTTGATGAAGCAAAGTGTATTGGTTGTCAGTACTGTGTTCACGTCGCTTCGAACACTTTCACTGTTGATGAATTTCATGGTAGAAGTCGAGCTATTAGGCAAGATGGAGATAGTTCTGATGTCATACAAGAAGCAATAGATACATGCCCTGTTGATTGTATTCATTGGGTCAAATTTGAAGAATTAGATGATTTAGAGAATAGTCTCGATAGGGATATGTTTCAAACATTTGGAAAGCCACCGAGAATGAATAAACACTAATATCAAAAAGATGCAATATCGTAGATTTGGTAGAACCAATCTGAAGATTCCTGTTTTATCTTTAGGTGGTATGAGATTTCAAAAAAGTTGGGATCAATTAGATTTTTCTGAGGTTTCATACCAAGAACAAAATAAAGTAGAAAATATTTTAGATCTTGCAACACAATATGGCTTAAGTCATGTAGAAACTGCCAAGTACTATGGAACTTCTGAGGTGCAGTTAGGGATGTGTTTTAAGAATGCTAAGAAAATCCCAAATATAATCCAAACGAAGATTCCACCAAATAGTGATCCGGAAATTTTTGAGCGAGATGTATTATCTAGCATTGAAAAATTGAAAGTTAAAAAAATTGATTTGTTAGCAATACATGGTATCAATACTGCTGAACATTTACATCAGGCTATTCGAGATGGAGGTTGCATAGATATTTTGAGGAATTTTCAAAAAGAAAATTTAATTGGATCTATTGGATTTTCAACCCATGGAAAATCTTCACTTATTGAAAAGGCCATATCAACAAACTTATTTGATTATGTAAATTTGCACTGGTATTTCATTAATCAGGAAAATACAAATGTTATTAATTTAGCTAATAAGCATGATCTTGGGGTTTTCATAATAAGTCCCACTGATAAAGGGGGACATCTTCATACTCCCTCAAGAAAAATGTTGGAATTTTGTAAACCACTTCATCCTATAGTTTTTAATGATCTTTTTTGCTTAAGAAATCAAAATATCCATACTTTGAGTGTCGGTATTGCAAAAGAGACTGATTTTGCTCTGCATTTAGAAGCTGTCTCGTTGTTATCAGAATCTGAGAAGTATGTGCCTAAGATAATTAACAAATTAAGGCAGGAATCAATTAATTCCTTAGGTTTAGAGTGGCATCAAAATTGGAATAGAAATTTACCAAGTTGGGAATATACTCCGGGAAATATTAATATTCCTGTTCTGCTTTGGCTTTCAAATTTAATTGATTGGTTGGGTATGGAAGGATATGCAAGAGCTAGATATCAATTGCTTGGTAATGGAAGCCACTGGTTCCCAGGATTCAACGCGAATTTACTAGATGTAGATGTTTCTGAACGACAATTATTGAAAGTATTGGAAGGTCATATAAATCCCAAAAAAGTTATAAAAAAATTGAGAAATTTAAAAGAAAAGTTTGGAGATAAGAATGCTGAAAGATTATCAAGAAAATAATTTCATAATGGATTTTTTTCAGGTTTGCCAACTTTTCTTGGGTAAATTTCAGGACAAAAATTATTTGGTTGAATAAGAATAATATTTCGGGTGCCTTTATTTCTTGGTAATAGGATCTCTTTTTTATCTTTTACTTTCCCTTCTAATATTTCTAAAGTTTTATCTAGATTTTTGCTTTCTTGATTCGTCCATTTGCCACAATATAAAACTCCAAACCCTTCTTTTTTTAACATTGGTAGTATATATTCTGAAACCGTTGATGGATTACTAACCGCTCTAGTTGTTGCAATATTAAAATTATTTCTCATTGACGATTGGTGGGCTAAATTCTCAACACGATCATTGATTACATGAATATTGTTTTTGAAATTGATCTGCTCAACTAAAATTTTTATTGCATCTGTTTTCTTTTTCAAAGAATCAATTAGGTATATCTCAGAATTAGGATGAGTTATTGCATAAGCTAAACCCGGAAAGCCACAGCCTGATCCAATATCTAAAAATTTTTTATTATCAAAATTAATATTCGTGAAAGCTTTGAATGGCCAAATGCTGTCAAAAACTTGAGATACCCAATAATCATCACCATCAGTTAATCTTGTGAGATTGATCTTATTATTTAATTCTTTAATTTTAATTTGTAACTCTTGAAATAAATTTATTTCTTCTTCATTTATTAAGGAAAGAATTTCTTCTGGAATGTTTTGTTTTCTCATTTCGTTATAATATGAATTTTAACCATCCATTAAATACATTCTATTTATTAAAAATTTATTAGAATTACAGTATTAATAAAAGATTATTTTGAAAGGGGAAACTTCCTATTACAAAATTTTAGGTGTAAATGAAAATGCATCCAATCATGAATTAAGAAAGGCATTTTGTAAACTTTCTATTGAGTTGCATCCCGATACAACTTCATTAGAAATAGATGTTGCTAAAAGTAAATTTCAAGAAGTTCTTGAAGCTTATGAACATTTAAATAATAGTAATTTAAGGAAAATATATGATGACAAACTAAAAGAAAACTCTAAGATTACAAATAATACTAACGTTTTAAATAATTTAGTAATCGATTCTAATAATCAAAATTTAATAGGAAATAGAAGACCTTTTTCGAATGGAGAATTGTTTTCGTTGTTTCTTTTAATTATCATCATTTCTATAAGTTTAATTGGTTCAATTTTTATTGCTTCTTTTACTGGAAAAGAATTAGAGACAATACCGCTATGGCTAATTAAATAATTTTTAAAAAAAGTCTGTGAATTCCTCTAAAAAACCTATCAATCAAAATTCACTGCAATCGTTGGAATTGTGGCTAACTGATTTAGGAGCTGTTAAGGATATTAATAATCCATCTAAATGGTATCTGTTACTTTCAAATTGGAATGCAACTATTATTTTTGAACAAGAAGATTTAAGTGTTATTTGGGAAAGTGAAGGACAAGAAACCAAAAGACTATTTTCCTACTGCATTAATAGAGAAGATGTGGAAAATGCAATACTGCAGGGACCTTAAGCTTCTATCTAAAGATTTTCTAAAATTTGCCTTATTATCCAGTAACTTTCACCTAATTGATCATCCGTTATACAGAGAGGCGGCAAAAGGTAAATAACATTCCCGAGGGGCCTAATGAATAAACCTTGCTCCATTGCAAGACTCTTTATTTCTTTCCCAATATTATTGAAATAACCTTTTTTGTTCCCAATATCTAAATCGAAGGCAGTAATTGTGCCGGATACCCTTAACTTCTTTATATAAGGTAGGTTTTTAAATTTACTTAGATGAGATAAATGTTTTTCTTCAAATGAAAGGTATTTTTGTGGTTCTTTTTCTAATAAATCAAGGCTAGCGTTTGCTGCAGCACAACCTAAAGGATTAGCAGTAAAACTATGTCCATGCCAAAAAGTTTTTCTTGGGGAATCGTCAATAAAGGATTGAAAAATTTTTTCTTTACATAAAGTTATTCCCATCGGTAAAAATCCACCAGTTAAACCTTTTGAAATACTTATTAAATCAGGAATGATTTGTGCCTTTTGAAAAGCAAAAAGGGTTCCACATCTTCCAAACCCAGTCAATACTTCATCGGCAATTAACAAAGAATTATTATTTTTTATAATTTCTGAAACTTTTTTTATAAACTGAGGCCTAACCATATTCATCCCTCCTGCTCCTTGAACAAGTGGCTCAAGGATTACTGCAACTGTGGGAGTTTTAAGTAGAGTTTCTAATTTTTGGATCGCCTTATTTTCTTTATTTTCTACTTCTTCATCGTTCATCCAAGTTGAAGGCCATGGGACTCTTCTAACTGGGAACATAAGATTATCGAAATTCTCATTAAAAATATTTCTTTCACCTAGAGCCATAGCGCCAAATGTATCACCATGATAGGCGCCATCAAAAGCTACTATTTGAGTTCTCGTCTCTCCTCTATTTTGCCATGATTGGAAGGCAATTTTTAAAGCGACTTCCACTGCAGTAGAGCCATTATCAGAAAAGAATAATCTTTCTAGTTTTGTTAATTTACTAAGTCTTTCCGCTAACTTTTTTGCCTGTGGATGTAAGAAATCAGCAAATATAACTTGCTCAAGTTTTTTTGATTGATCAAAAATGGCATCCGCAATATATTCGTTACTATGACCATGAAGAGTTACCCACCAACTACTAATTGCATCTATTAGTTCTTTTTCAGGATTTTTAGTAAATAGGAGGGCATCTTTACCATGAGTCACTTCTATCTGCGGTTTGCTTTTATTGATTTGCGTAAAAGGTGGCCAAATATTTGGGTGCCAATCTTGATTTGGAGTTTTTGAATCCAAAGATTTCATTTAACTGATTTTTGAGTTTAATAGTGAGATCAATTTATTCTTGATGTCTAGTTCTTTCCATAGTATATCTAAATTATTTGAGTCCATTTTTTTTATGTAAGGAAATTCAGCAATTAAAGGGATACCACTAAAATCAACTAGAGTTTTTGGATTATCTAGGTGTTTTTCGCCATTGACTACTAAACCTAAAATCTTAATATTTCTTCGTTTTAAGGCCTCAATACTAAGCAGGGTATGGTTAAGAGTGCCAAGTGAACTCTTACATACAAGTATTACCGGAAGATTCCATTCTTTTATTTGATCTATTTGCAAAAAATTGCGTGTTATTGGAACCATTAAACCACCTGCAGTTTCTATAATTAGTGAGCCTTGCACTTTTGGCAATCTCAACTTGTCAAAGTTAATAACTTTTTGATCTATTTCAGCAGCCCAATGCGGAGATAGAGGTTTTGTAAAGACATAAGCTTCTTTGATTATTTTCTCTTTACTTACTTGTGTAAGTTTTTCAACAGTTTGACTATCAGTTTGTGATTCAATCCCACTTTGAATAGGTTTCCAATAAAAGGAATTTAATCCTTTAACGAAAAAAGAGCTTATTAAAGTTTTCCCAATATCAGTATCTGTTCCACAAATTATAAATTTGAAAATATTTTTGTGACTACTCATAATTTTTTTATGATTTGAATCTCAATTTGCCATGAAAGGTTCACTGTATTATTGTAATTCTTTGGCCAAAACTTTTGAATTTCCTTTAACTCTCTCACTGTTTTGCGTTTACAATTTGTTGATTGTGCTCCTACATTTTTAATGCTTCTAAAAAGTTTATATACATCTTCAAAATTTTCAAGATAATTAAACTGTTTTGAATAATGAATTTCAGTTGATTTGAAATCTTTTAATAATTCTTTAGAGCAAAGGAAATTAAGACCACTATATTCAATATCAATTTTTTTACAAGTATCTTTCCATTCAGGAAAACAATCTTTTGTTGGATATGAAATGATTAAAAAACCTCCAGGTGTTAATTTGCTAAACCAATTTTTTATTATCTTTTCTGGGTTGTTTAACCAATGTATGCAAAAGTTAGATGCTAATAGAGAACAGTTATTTATTTCAGAAGGTAAATCATAATTCAAATCCCATAAAATTTTTTTTCTAGATAATTTATTCTCAAAAAGCATTTTCTTGCTGAAATCAATTCTGGATACTTTTTGGGAAGAAATTTTTTCTATTTCATCTGCTAATAGTCCTGGTCCTGATCCTAGATCTATCCATTCACCTTTTTTTTTGGGATTTAATTCTTTGATAAGATGAACAATCTTTTTTGCAAAAAATTTCTGTATATTTGAATGCTCTAAATACCGATATGCAGCATCATTGAAATTATTTTGTATTTTCTCATTCCACTTTTTACTATCCATTTCAATCGTTAAGTGTATTACGTAAGATCTCGTATAAATTTAAATTATTCAAGCAATGGCCTTGTTGAGCTAATTTAATTAAAATTGGCTTCCTTTCAAGTGTTTTATTTAAGAAATCTAAAAAGTTATTATTTGATTCGTTGTCAAGAATCAAATCATTTTCTGATTTTATAAAAATAATTTTGCAATCTTTTCTTAAAAATACTGGAAAATCTCTATTGATGTAAAGTTCTTTTAAATCACTTAAAAGAAGAGTTTTATTTAAACTCTCTAGACTTTTATAAAAGTTATTTTTAAAACTATTATTCATATGATTTGGCATAAATGATCTATATATAAATTCTTTCAACATATCCTTAGGTTCATCTTTTATGATTTTTGTTTCCATTCTTTTTAGAGACCTCAAAATAAAGTTTCTTTTATTACTTAAAGGAAGAAAATTATTAAAAGAATTTATAAGAACAATATGAGTTGCTTCTTTTAAAATTTTTTTTGGCATTAAATGAAAACCAAATGAATGGCATAAAGTCATTCTGATTTCTTTTTTAGATTGGCTTTTAATCCATTTTGCTTGATAATTATTTTTAGAAAAATAGCCCCTTTCATTATCTTGCCAATGCCAATTATTATTTAAAAAATCAACTTTATAATCATCCCAGAAATATTTATTTAGTCCCCACCCATGTTGAGTAATAATTTGTTTCATTTAAACTCTTTTAATACTGCAATGAAATTTTTTAGCAGATTAAAATCTAAGTTTCTTCGTATTGTTATTCTGATTCTTGATTGCCCAACTGGAACAGTTGGAGGTCTTATCGCAATTGCTAAAAACCCATTTTCTTCGAGATATTTTTGTAGATAAATTGCTTTCTCTTCTTGGCCAACAATAATTGATAAAATGTGAGACTCTCCCTGAACTGGAAAACTAAAATTTTTAATAATTTCATCTTTCCATACATTCGCAGAAGATAACAAATCATTACCCCATTCTTTATTTTCTAAAATTTTTTTTAAACCCTCTAGTGCCCCAGCAGCCAAAGATGGCGCTAATGCGGTTGTATACCTAAATGCACCACTTGTTTGGATAAGATATTCTCCAATTTCTGAATTGGAAGCTATGAAAGCTCCACCGCTTCCAAATGCTTTTCCAAAAGTTCCAGTTATCATAGTTATGTCAGAACGACAATTAAAACTTAAACCCCTGCCTTCAGGGCCCAAGATCCCAATTGCATGAGCTTCGTCAACTAATAATTGAACACTATTTTTTTTGCAAATTTCTGTTATTTCTCTGAGCGGAGCAATTGACCCCTCCATGCTATAAAGGGATTCAACAACAACTAAAATGGAATTTTTGGTGGGGTTGGATTTAATAATCTTATCTTCTAAATCTTTTAAATTATTGTGTGAGAATCTAACTAGCTTTGCTTGAGCAGCTTTGACTCCAACCAACAAAGAGTTATGGATCAATTTATCTGCTATTACGATACTATTTCTGTTTGCTAAAGCTTGGATAGCGGCTATATTTGCTTGAAATCCGCTTGGGAAAAGTAATACTTTCTCTTGATCAAGCCACTTGGCAAGTTCTGTCTCTAATAATTTATGTATTGGTCTTGAACCTGTAATAAACCTAGAGCTTCCTGAACCAATGCCTTCTAATAAGCTTATTGCGTAAGCAGCTTTTATTAAATCCTTGTCCCTGCTTAATCCAAAATAATCATTACTGCATAAGTCTATAAGTTTTTTATTTTGCGAATTTAAACTTAGAAGTTCGAAGGATTTTTTACCTAAAGAAAATGTTTTTAATTTACGGATTCTATTTTTTGGTATTTTTACTTTTTTCATTTTGGCAAAATAAAATATAGTGGATTTAATTAAAAAGATTTAGATTTACTATTAAAGTTTGCAAGGTATTTTTTGTTTATTAATATCTATATAGATCATATATTAAGAAGTTAACTCATCCTCTCTTCAATCACAATTATTGCTTAATTTAGAGGAATATTTCCCCTTTCCGCTAGATGATTTCCAATTAGAAGCAATACGAGCTATTAATAGCGGAAATTCTGTTGTTTTAACAGCACCAACAGGTTCGGGTAAAACATTGATAGGTGAATTTGCTATATATAGAGGCTTATCTCATGACAGCAGAGTTTTTTATACAACACCTTTAAAGGCCCTATCAAACCAAAAGTTTAGAGATTTTGCTAATCAATATGGTGAGAATAAAGTTGGCCTTTTAACTGGAGATATAAGCATAAATAGAGAAGCACCAATCTTAGTCATGACGACTGAGATTTTTAGGAACATGCTTTATGGCGAATTTGATGAATTTGATGATCCCTTAGAAAATTTAGAATCTGTAATTCTTGATGAATGTCATTATATGAATGACCCCCAAAGAGGTACAGTTTGGGAAGAAACTATAATCCATTGCCCTACTAGAACTCAAATAATAGCTCTATCAGCAACAATAGCCAATTCAGATCAATTGCAAAATTGGATAGAAAAAGTTCATGGCCCCACAGTACTAATTAATAGTGATAAGAGACCAGTACCACTTGATTTTATTTTTTGTAGTGTTAAAGGTCTCCATCCACTTTTAAATAATAAAGCTAATGGAATTCATCCAAACTGTAAGATTTGGAGGGCTCCTAAAGGGCAGAAAATAAGAGGAAAAGTGGGTAGGATAATGCAACCAAAGTCTCCCTCAATTGGCTTTGTGATCTCGAAACTAGCTGAACGAAATATGTTGCCAGCTATTTATTTTATTTTTAGTAGAAGAGGATGTGACAAGGCTATTGAGAATATAAAAGATTTAACTTTATTAAGTTATTCAGAAGCAAGTATGATATCCCAAAAATTAGATGTTTATCTTAAAAATAATCAGGAAGCAATTAAAGATAAATCTCAATGTGAGGCATTAAAACGCGGTATTGCATCTCATCATGCTGGATTATTGCCTGCATGGAAAGAATTGGTTGAGGAATTATTTCAGCAAGGTTTAATAAAAGTTGTTTTTGCGACTGAAACTCTTGCTGCAGGAATAAATATGCCCGCAAGAACAACTGTTATTTCTTCTTTATCAAAAAGGACAGAAGATGGTCATAGATTATTATTTAGCAGTGAATTTTTACAAATGTCAGGAAGAGCTGGAAGAAGAGGAAAAGATACCCATGGATATGTCGTTACATTACAAACAAGATTCGAAGGTGCCAAAGAAGCAAGTGCACTGGCTATAAGCAAACCAAATGCTTTAGAAAGTCAATTCACTCCAAGCTATGGAATGGTACTTAATCTTTTGCAAAATTATACTTTAGAGAAGTCTAAAGAATTAATAAAAAGAAGTTTTGGTAGTTTTTTATATTTAGAAGAATCATCAGGTGAGAATATAATTCTTGAAAATTTAGATAAGGATTTAGTTGAGTTAAAAAAAATTACATCTAAAGTTTCATGGAAAGATTTTGATGCATACGAAAAGTTAAAAAATCGTCTTAAAGAAGAGAGAAGACTCTTGAAAATTTTAGAAAAACAATCAGCAGAAAAATTATCAGAAGAGATAACCAATGCACTTCCATATATTAAAGATGGAAGCTTAATTTCAATCAAAGCTCCTCAAGTTAAAAGAAAAATTGTTCCAGGATTGATTTGTAAGAAAATATATGAATCCCAAAAAATTAAGAGTTTATTGTGTTTGACAATTGATAATTTATTTATTCTTATAAAACCCTCATACATAGTTAGTATTTTTAATGATTTGGATGCAATTGATGTCTTGGGACTTGAAGTGCCAAAGATGTATTTTTCTGGAGAGGTATTTAGGGGAGATGATATGTCGCAGTGTTATGCGGATCGAATTTTAGAAGTTTCTAAAAAAAATGATTTACAAACTCCACAATATGATTTGACAACGGAAGTTTTAGCTCAAAAGCAACAAATTAATAATTTAGAAGAAACAGTTACTGATCATCCTGCACACAGATTTGGAGACTCAAAGAAATTAAAGAAATATAGAAAAAGAATTATTGATGTTGAACAAGAAATAAATATTAGAAAAAAACTTCTTGAGGATAAAGAAAATCATAACTGGAGAACTTTTACTGATTTGATTAAAATTTTGAATCATTTTGGTTGTTTAAATGATTTGGAATTGACAGAAGTTGGACAAACTGTTGGTGCAATAAGAAGTGAAAATGAATTATGGATTGGTCTTGTTTTAGTTAGTGGTTATTTAGACGATTTAGATCCTCCTGAGTTAGCTGCAATTATTCAAGCCATATGTGTTGATGTAAAGAGGCCTAATCTTTGGTGTAATCTCAAGCCTTCTTCAAAGGTAATAGATGTTTTTAATGAATTAGATGGTTTAAGAAAATTAGTCTCTTTTCAACAAAATAAGTTTCATATTGAAATTCCTATCTATTTAGAAACAGAGTTGACTGGAATTATTTCTGAATGGGCAAGAGGAAAAAAATGGAAAGATTTGGTTTTTAATACTTCATTAGACGAAGGTGATGTAGTGAGGATTATTAGAAGATCAATTGATGTCCTTTCTCAAGTGCAATACTGTATAGGTGTAAGTAATAAATTAAAAAGCAAAGCTAAGTTAGCATTAAAAGCTATTAATCGTTTTCCCGTTTCTGAATCTAATGATCTTATTAAAGTCTCTGAAGATATTAATCCTGCGACAAAAAGAATTGACAATAATTTTTAAATTTTTTTAATCAAATCATTGAATTGATATTCATTGCTTCATCAAATTCATCTTCGTTTAAATAACCTAATTTAATTGTTGCCTCTTTTAAATTTAATGATTCTTTGAAGGCAAGGTTTGCAATTTCAGCTGCTTTTTCATAACCAACTTTTGGCACTAAGGCTGTAACCAACATTAGTGAATTTTCTAAATTTAACTTCATTCTCTTTTGATTAGGTTCCATCCCATCAACTAATTTTGTTCTGAAGTTTTCTATTACATTTTTAAGTAATTTTAAACTTGTGAGAATATTAAATCCAATAAGAGGCTTATATTCATTCATCTGTAAAGTGCCGCTAGAATTAGCCATTGAGACTGCATATTCAAGACCCATTATCTGAGTACAAACCATTGATAAGGCTTCGCATTGAGTAGGATTCACTTTGCCCGGCATAATAGAACTTCCAGGTTCATTTTGAGGAATAATTAGTTCATATATTCCTGATCTTGGACCAGAAGATAAGATTTTTATATCATTTGAAATTTTAAATAATGCACCTGCTAATATTTTTATCTGACTCATTACTTGAGCAAGACGATCATGCGAGGCCATGATAGAAAAATTATTTTTTGATTTATAGAACATTAGATTAGTATCATCGGAAATTGATTTTATAGACTCTTCACAAAATCCTTTTGGACAATTAATTCCTGTACCCACCGCAGTTCCTCCCAGAGGTAAGAAATACAATTCATTCAGACTCATAATAATTGCATTCTCAGCATCTTTAAGTTGCCCTGACCATCCCGATATTTCTTGCCCAAAAGTAAGGGGAACTGCATCTTGAAAATGGGTTCTTCCTATCTTTATAAGGTCTTCCCATTCTTCACTTTTTTTGTCAAGGACCTTAGTAAGTTCTCTAATCGTTGGAACTAAATTTTTGATTATTTCATTAACAACAGATATTTGAATAGCGGTAGGAAAAGTGTCATTAGTTGACTGAGATTTATTTACATCATCATTCGGATGAATTGGTTGATGACTACCAAGCTCTGAATTAGTTTTTAAAGCTGCAATATTTGAAATTACCTCATTAACATTCATATTTGTTTGCGTACCACTACCTGTTTGCCAAACCTTTAAGGGAAACTGTGAATCGTGAAGCCCATCAAGTATTTCCGTACATGCCTCTACAATCAAATCTTTTTTCCTTTTATCTATTAAACCTAAATTGAAATTCGCAATTGAAGCAGCTTTTTTTATCAGGGTCAGTGAATAAATTAACTCAATTGGAATTAATTCTTCTCCAATAGAAAAATTTATTATCGATCTTTGTGTTTGAGCACCCCACAAAGCTTCCATGGGAACCTCTATTGTTCCCATACTATCTTTTTCAATCCTAAAATTTTTGGTCATTATTCCTCTGAAAACACTGGTTTAACTTAGATAAGGTTTTCAGTAATCCTAGATACCTAACTTCTCCCATATTACACTTAAATTATTAAGATGAATTGAAGGATTAAAACATTCTTCTAAGTCACTTTGATCAATAAAATCCATAATTTCATTATCTCTCTCTATATTTTGTTTGAAATTCCCATTCTGAGTATTCCAGGCCTGATGCGCATTTTTTTGTACTAAACTATAAGCTTTTTCTCTAGACAAGCCCTTTTCTACAAGCAAAAGTAAAACTCTCTGACTAAAGATTACACCACCATATATATTTAAATTTTTGAGCATATTTTTTGGATAAACTTCTAAATTGCTTACTATATCTTGCATTTCCCTGAGCATAAAATGCAAGCAGATTGATACGTCAGGTAGCATGATACGTTCATTTGAACTATGGCTTATATCTCTTTCGTGCCAAAGTGGAACATTTTCAAGTGCTGTTATAACGAAACTCCTCAGAATTCTTGCTAAACCACTTACTCTTTCACTTCGAATAGGATTTCTTTTATGAGGCATAGCAGAACTCCCTTTTTGCCCTTTTGTAAAGCCCTCCTCTACTTCTAAAACATCAGTTCTTTGTAAATTTCTTATTTCAGTTGCGAATCTATCTAAAGAAGCGCCAACTAGTGCAATAGTTTGAACATATTCTGCATGTCTGTCTCTTGATATAACCTGCGTACTTGCTGTGTCAGGTTTTAAGCCGAGCAAATCACAAGTTATTTGTTCTACTTTAGGATTTGTATTAGCGTAAGTTCCCATTGCTCCACTTATTTGTCCAATTGCTATAGAATCTTTCAGAGTTAACAATCTTTTTTTGTTCCTTATTATTTCTGCTAACCATCCAGCAAGTTTAAAACCGAAGGAAATTGGCTCCCCATGAATTGCATGAGATCTGCCAATCATTAATGTATTTTTATGCTTCCTTGCTAATAATCTGACCTCATTTTCTAGGTTCTCAATTTCTTCTAATAACAATTCGCAAGAATCTACTAACTGAAGAGATAAGCCAGTATCAAGTACATCACTACTGGTCATACCAACATGTATGTATCTTCCTGAATCTCCTACAAATTCATTAACGCTTGTAAGAAATGCTATGACATCATGTTTAACTTCTTTCTCAATTTCTATAATTCTAGATTCATCAAACTTTGCATTTGAACGTATCTCTTTCATGGCATTCTCAGGGATTTTCCCGAGGGAAAAATTTGCTTCACATGCCGCTATTTCAACCTTAAGCCAACTCTGGAATTTTGCGCTTTCAGTCCAGATTTTCCCCATTTCGGGTAATGTGTAACGCTCGATCACAATTTTTATTTATTATCAATTTAAACTTTATAACAAAATCGAATTATTGCCCTATACCTTTAAAGATGTACTTGCCATTGAACATATTTGACTGATTATTATTTTCCTATGTAACATTTTTCTGGCTAATAAAAAAGCTTAAATATAAAAATGTTTGCATATATTCCTTAGTTAATCATGGGTAATTTTTTAGTTCTTATTTAAAATTGAAAGGTATTAAAGAATTTGGATCTTAATCTTATAGAAGTTCATTATTCAGTCTTTTTTTATTGATTAATATATGATTAAAAAAAGTAGATTAGATCTTTATCTTCTAAATAAAGGTTTATGTGAAACTCGTCAAAAAGCCCAAGGTTTAATTCTTGCGGGCAAGGTTAGGGATATCAATGGGAAAGTATTGGATAAACCTGGACAACAAGTATTAATTGGATCTGAGTTTTTTATTGATTCCGCGCCTATGTTTGTATCAAGGGGCGGCGAAAAATTATTGGAGGCATTTAAAAAACTTGAAATTAAAGTAAAAGACAAAATATGTATTGACGCAGGAATCTCTACTGGGGGATTTACTGATTGCTTATTGCAACAAGGCGCAAAGTTAGTTTATGGGATAGATGTTGGTTATGGACAAACTGCATGGAAGATTAGAAATAACCCAAAAGTTATACTTTTTGAACGAACTAATATTCGAAATTTAAAACCTAATGATCTTTTATCTAGAAGTAATGAATTGCCAAATTTTGTTGTTGCTGATTTGTCTTTTATTTCATTAAAGTTAGTTTTTAAATCTATTGGTAATTTATTGGAAGGTGATTGTATTGAGGGAATATTTTTAATTAAACCCCAATTTGAGGTAGGTAAAGATAAAGTCAGTAAAGGAGGTGTTGTTCGCAATCCTAAATTCCATACTGAGGCTATAGAGTCTGTTATCTATGCTGCTAAGAATTTCCAATGGAATATTAAGAATTTGATAGCTTCTCCGCTGGTAGGTCCTGCTGGGAATCACGAATATCTAGCTTGGATGACCTTAGGAAGTCAATCAAATAAAAGTATTAATAGTGAATATATACAAAATTTAGTAAAAGAAACTCTTTGAATTAAAGAGCTTCTTCGTCTTTGTCGCCAGTTCTAATTCTTACAACTGAATCAATTGATGTGATGAATATTTTTCCGTCACCTATCTCTCCAGTTTTTGCTGCTTCAGCAATCGCATCTATGACTGAATTAACCTTTTCATCTTCTACGACAACTTCTACTTTTAGTTTTTGAAGGAATTCAACAGTAAATTCGGAACCTCTGTATCTTTCAACTTGTCCTTTTTGCCTTCCAAAACCTCTAACTTCACTAACTGTCATTCCAACAATACCGGAATTCACTAATGCAATTTTTACATCCTCCAGCTTAAATGGACGTATGATTGCTTCAATTTTCTTCATGATTAAAGGTTGAATATTATTATTTTAATTGTTTTTTGGGAAAACATCCAACATTGAAATATCAGAAAAACATTCAACATTAAGGCCTGCATTGGAGGCGTCTTCAATTAATAGTTGGGAATTTTCTTCAGAAATTATTACTGTACTATTTGACAACGCTTCCCACTGATCATTCTCAAAGTGTGTTTGAAGCCATAACATTCCAATTGCAGTTTTTGGTTGAAGGGATTTATTCAGATTGTTATCGATGGTTATCAAACAAATGTCCATTAATTTTTTATTGAACTAAACACATCTAAACCTTTCGGCGCACATTATGAATGTTACTATTGATACAAAAATAAGATTTAACATCTTTTGACTTAGTCAATTGTAATACTTAGATTTCTTGATACTTTTGCGAATTTTTATCTTTATATATAGTTTTTATATAGGTTTAGTAAAAAAGTTCTACTAAAAATGAGTACAGCTAAATTAGAAGATTCGACTCAAAGACCGCTCTATGGTGAAAGAATTATTGAAGAATCAAAAATAATTTGTTTCGATAATCCAAATAAGAAAAGAATTTATGAAATTTCTATTCAGCTACCTGAATTTACATGTAAGTGCCCCTTTTCTGGTTATCCAGATTTTGCAAAGCTAAATATTATTTATCAACCTAATTTGAAAGTCTATGAGTTGAAGTCTTTAAAGCTTTATATTAATAATTTTAGGGATATAAAAATATCACATGAGGAAGTTGTGAATAGAATTATGGATGATTTAGTGAATGAAGGTTCACCTCACTGGATACATTTAAATGCTGCATTTAACCCCAGAGGGAATGTTTCTATGCAGTTAGATATTTTCAGTGGGCAGAAAAGAAATTAAAAATTTTTTATTTCGTCTGATAATTTAAAAAATTCTTTTTTAAAACCAACTAGATTTTTATTACTAAGGCCTCCAATAGATAACTTTTGTGATTCTTTATTTACCAGAATCCATAATTGGTTAGTTGGTATAAGACTTATTATTGTTCCAAAAATTATTAAGATAAAAGAAAAGTAAATAAATGGTATAGACGGATCATTTTTAATTATTAATCCACTGCTAGGGATTATTTTTTTCAGAGATAATTTTGAAGAGTTAACTTCTAAAGGATCGTCATTGATATATAGATTATTCCCTGAAAAATTTTCTATATTCGAAATTTTCAGTGGACCGTTTTCATTATCTATTGTTAAAAGGAAATTTTTTTTAGTCTCCGATCCTAATTCAACTAAAACTCCCCAAACTTGATTGCCAATTTCTGGAATCTCCCTTAATTGTAATTGATAAAGGATATTATCTATTTCTAAAACAACATTTGATATTGCCCAATCTGCTTGATAAATAGTTAATCCTTTAAACCTGATTGGGTGATTAACTTTGGTTGTTTTTATTTCATTTAAATTTAGATCTTCAGAAGAAAAATTTAATTTTGAAATAAACTGTTTGGGCAGACCATCACTTTCACGTTCTATAGAAAAATCGACTAATTTTACGTTGGCTTTTGAGTTTGTGCTCTCATTAACAAGATCTAAAGTTTCTCCAGGCAGTAAATATTGTTCTTTTGATTGACTTGTAAAACTTCCATATGCTGAACCTATAAGTAAGACTATTAATCCGATATGCACAACTAAAGGACCGATTTTTCCAATTAATCCCTTTCTTGCAGAAATATGACTATTAAATTTGTATGTTTTCCATCCTTTTTTTTTAAGTAATAAATCTACTTTTGATATATGTTCTCCATCTTGATTGATTGGATGACTTGTAGTTAGTTGCAGTTTGCTAAATTTTTTTTCGCTCTTATATTCAATCCATTTTAATGAAGCTTTTAATGAAGGAATTTGCCTCCTGAAACTACAAGCTGCCAGAGAAATGCAAAGAAGAATTAATGTAAATAAAAACCAAAAGCTTGTATATATATGGTCCAATTGAAGTTTTAAGACTTTTTCTCCATCTAAAAATCCAAAAATGGGAGCACTATCGAAATTATCAATATAGAATTTATTATTACTATCTTGAGGTATAAAAGTACCTATTCCACTGGCAATAGCAATAAAGATTATCAGCGATATAGCGAATCTTAAACTTGATATTTTTAAAATTAGATTCTTAAAAAAAATCATTTAAATCCAATTTGAAAATAAATTTAATAACCCTAGGGAAACTAAAAATATCCCACTTAAAGTGGGAATTATTTGACTAAATTTTCTAAGAGCTAAAAATTGCTTTAAGTTTTCTGCAGTAGCTCCTGCAATAATTAATGGAGTTACTTGGCCTATCCCAAAGAAAAATAAAAAAATAATAGATATTATCGGGTTTTTAGCTTGCGATACCCAAGCCAAAAGAGTTGCTAAAACTGGAGTAATGCAAGGTGAAGAAGCCAGTCCAAAAGTAGTCCCTATTGCAAAAGGCGCTATAAATGTTGGTATTTTATCTTCAATTATTTTTAAATCAGGTCCATTCGGAAACTGAAACTTTAGAATTCCTAATAAATTTAAACCCATTATTATTGCTATTAGGGCAACAAATGAAGTGTAATAGGATGGAATTTGCCCATATATTTTACCTAAGAACCCACTTACAGCCCCCAGTGCAACAAGCGAAAAAACTATTCCTCCTGAAAAACTAATAAGTTTAAATTTATTTTTCTCTGTTCCGCCTATATAAGCAATTGTCACTGGCAGTAATGATAATGAACATGGCCCAAGACTTGTTAAAAGTCCTGCGCTGAAAACCAAAAATATAGTAAATGGACCAGGACTATTAAGACCATTCTGCATAAGCAGATTACCCTTTTGAGATAATTCTGAAATAACTAAATTAAATGATTCGATAGCTTGAATTCAATCCTTTAAATTCTAACTAATTAAGAGTCTTTCGTGTACTAATCATACCAATGAATCCTGTTGACTCTAATGAACATCTCACTAACATCCCTGCAATAAAATAAGACGCTATTAATGAATTTCCACCATAACTAATGAAAGGTAGTGGTAACCCTGTAGTAGGCATTGAACCTGTTGCTACAGCAATATGCATAATAGATTGACCTGTCAACAATACACCACATCCGATAGCAACTAATTTTGTATAATTGTTCCTGCACTTAAGACTAATTCTTAAGCTTATATAAGAGAATATTGCTAAAAATCCTAAGAATAAAGTACACCCCAATAAACCAAATTCTTCCGCAAAAATGGCAAAAATAAAATCTGTATACATGAAGGGTAGATATTGTAATTTTTGTATAGACAGTCCAAAACCTTTGCCAAATAGACCACCTGTACCAATAGCTAATAAACTCTGAACCAATTGAAATCCACTTTCCTGTTGATCTTTCCAAGGATTTATAAATGAAGTAACTCTAAGTTTTTGATATTCGTTATTAAGGATGCTAATACATCCAGTAATGAATCCTATTGAAGCAAATGAGCAAAGAGAGCTAAGTTTTACACCTCCGCATAAACCCATTACCCAAAGAAGAATTCCAGTTAATGATGCAGTACTTAAATTAGGCTGTTTTAGTATTAAAAAAATTAATAAACCAAAGGATATTATTGAAATTAATTTTTTATCATTCTTTACTAGATTCCAATGTGCGAAAAGATTAGAAGCCTCTAGAATTAGAAAAGGTTTAATTAATTCAGATGGTTGCAGACGTAAACTGCCAAGAACTAGCCATCTTGAGGATCCATTAACTGTAATTCCAGTAAAGTTGGTAAGGAAAATCAAAAAGAATAAAAAATAAAAAATAATTCTTGAAAACTTTAAGAGATTTCTAATGTTTGTATTAAGAATAAAATAAAATAGACCAATTCCTGGAATTGTCCAAGTAATTTGCTTTTTTAAAAAGTAAGCCCAATTTCCCATTTCCCTACTAGCCAACCACCAACTTGATGATCCTAGTATGCATATTCCTAATATTGACCAAATGCCAATGAGGATAATGAGGATTTTTGCCTCATAAGGCCATATGGTCCATGGTAAGGGAAAAATAAACTCTGTTAAATTGCGTAGATTTTTTTTGTAATTAGAACTAATAGTTTTTTTTCTTTTAGAAATTTTTGTATATTTTATTTTTTCTTGACTTATCTCCAATTTTTTATATGTATATGTACTATTGAGACGTTTAATTTAGATTTTGCCAAGTCTTTTATTAAAGTTTTAAAGTGTTAAAGCAATTCTAAAAATGACTCTTCATAAATTTTATTTTTGAAGAATAAAGTAAAAAATGATCTACAGATTCATCATAAATCTTAAGAATTAATTTTTTATAGAAAAAAACTAGCTAAAAGACCCCTCTCCGTGATAGATTCCGTGAGTTTATATACTTACTTCAAACCATTTAGAGAGGGTTTCTAAACTATGTTCACATCAGTGGACTCAAATAGAAAAAAACTTGAGCATCCTTCTAATGAGAATGTTCAATTTCCTAAATTCCTGAAAACTTCGATCATCAAAGAAAGTAAATCTGGCATTGCCAATCAAATAGATATTTTGCTTTCTAAGAATGATGAATACACAAAATTGCAATTAACAATTTTTGGAATTACTTTTATTGTTTCTATTTTATTAGCATCAATAACTGGAATTTTTCTAGGATTTACTTTTGGTTTTAGTATTTTTATTGGTGCAATTGCTGGCATTTTTTACCTACGTTTGCTTGCTAAAAGTATTGGGAAACTTGGTAAAGAATCATCAGGTGTATCAAAATTGCAACTATTAGTTCCAGTTTGCCTCTTTATTTTTGCGAGCAAGCTAGGATCTTTGGAGATTTTTCCTGCAATGATAGGGTTTTTCATTTATAAACCTTCACTCATTTTTTATTTTTCACGTTCTTAAGTAAATTTTTTTTTCAAAACAAATGTTTTTTAATTCCTTGCTAACAAATTTTGCAGCATTAGAAGTTGGTCAACATCTTTATTGGCAAATTGGAAATATCAGACTTCATGGGCAGGTATTTTTAACATCTTGGATTTTATTAGGAGCATTATTAGTTTTTATTTCTTTAGGAACTAAAAAAATGGAAAATGATCCTAAAGGCCTTCAAAACTTGCTTGAGTTCCTATGGGATTACATAAGAGATCTTGCTAGGACTCAAATAGGTGAAAAAGTTTATAGAGATTGGATGCCATTTATAGGTACTTTATTTTTATTCGTCTTTGTTAGTAATTGGGGAGGGGCTTTAATTCCTTGGAGATTGATTAAGTTACCAAGTGGAGAATTAGGAGCACCTACTGCAGACATTAATACAACTATAGCCTTGGCTTTATTGGTTTCACTTTCTTATTTCTACGCAGGTTTAAGTAACAAGGGATGGAGATATTTCGAATACTACGTTCACCCAACTCCTATTATGCTTCCTTTCAAAATACTAGAGGACTTTACGAAACCTTTATCACTCTCTTTCAGGCTATTTGGAAATATTTTGGCTGATGAACTTGTTGTTGGTGTTCTAGTTTTTTTAGTTCCACTAATTCTCCCAATACCTGTTATGTTCCTAGGATTATTTACTAGTGCAATTCAGGCATTGATTTTTGCAACTTTGGCGGCCTACTACATTGGAGAAGCTGTTGAAGAACATCATTAGCTGTTTTCTGATACATTCAGACGCTTTTACAAAGTGTCTGTAATCTGGCAAAATATCTAATCGCGTAGGTCTGAAAATATCAGACCCATTCTTAAAACAAAGGATGTCCAAGCGTGTATGACAACAAAGATTATCACAAGTATTAAGCTCTTTATTTCAAAATTATGGATTCGATTACTTCCGCTGCATCAGTTGTAGCTGCTGGTTTAGCAGTTGGTCTAGGTGCTATTGGCCCAGGTCTTGGACAAGGTAACGCAGCTCAAGGTGCTGTTGAGGGTATTGCCCGTCAGCCAGAAGCTGAAGGTAAAATCAGAGGAACTCTTCTTTTGTCTTTCGCTTTCATGGAGTCATTAACAATTTACGGATTAGTTGTGGCTTTGGTACTACTTTTTGCGAATCCTTTTTCCTAAAAGTTAATATTGCTTCTAATTCTTATTAGCAATATACAAATTTAATTTTTTAACTTCAACTGAATCATATGTTGGCCTTTAATTTTTTTGGTGCTACAGAAGGTGGATTATTTGATATAAATGCCACTTTGCCACTAATGGCAATACAAGTAGTTGCGCTTACTTACATATTAAATTCTCTTTTTTTTAAGCCTGTTGGCAATGTTGTAGAAAAAAGAGAAAAGTTTGTAAGTAATAATATTATTGAAGCCAAAAATAAACTTTCTGAGGTTAAAAAATTAGAAGCTGATTTATTAACTCAGCTTCAAAGTGCTCGTACAGAAGCCCAAAGAATTGTGAGCGAAGCTGAGAATGAGTCTGACAAGCTTTATAAAGAAGCACTAGAACTTGCTAATAATGAAGCAAATGCTTCAAAAGAAAAGGCAAGACTAGAAATTGAAAGTCAGACGTCCGCTGCTCGTGATCAACTTTCTAAACAGGCTGATGATCTAAGCGAACTTATTGTTAATAGATTGATTCTAGAAAAATGAATTTAACTCTTTTGGCTACAGAAGGTTTTGGATTGAACTTCAATTTATTCGAAACTAATATCCTCAATTGGGCTGTAGTGGTTTTCGGTCTTTATAAATTTTTGCCTGGTTTCTTAGGTAAAATGCTTCAAAAAAGGAGAGAAGGAATCCTTCTTGAATTAAAAGATGCTGAAGATCGACTCCTAAATGCAACTCAAGCTTTAGAAAAGGCGAAGAAAGATTTATCTTCAGCAGAAGAAAAAGCTTCTCAAATAAAAGCAGATTCTCTTAAAAGATCTGAATCAATCAGAATGGAAAGTGAGAAAAAAGCGATAGAGGAGATGGCACGAATTAAACAAAGTGCAATCTCTGATGAGAGTTCTGAAGCATCCAGAGCAATTTCTCAACTAAGAAAAGAAGCTGTTGAACTGGCAATTAAGAAAGCTTTAGAATCTCTCCCAAATCGACTTGATAAAACAACACAAGAAAATTTGGTAACTCAATCAATTAACAATATTGAGGTGAACTAATGCCACTTTTGAATTCAGTTACTACACCATATGCAGAGGCATTACTTCAAGTTGTGAATGAAAATTCGCAAATTGAAGAGATGGTTTCTGAGGTTAAACAACTTTTGGAATTAATAAATGATTCCCCTGAATTGGAGAAGGCATTATCCTCTCCCATTTTAGAGACAGATGCTAAGAAGAAAATCATTATTGAAATTTTTTCAAATAAGGTTAATTCTTCTTTACTGAATTTCTTAAAATTATTGGCCGATAGGCAAAGAATTGGAATCCTCACTTCAATTCTTGATAGGTTTTTAGAGATTTATCGAGAAAATAGTAATATTGCTTTGGCAACTGTTACTTCTGCAGTCGAGCTTACTGATGAACAGAAAGGTTTAATTACCAAAAAGATCATCAATATTGCTGGAACAGAAAAATTAGAACTTGTAACTAAAATCGACCCATCTCTTATTGGTGGTTTCGTCGCCAGTGTAGGATCAAAAGTAATTGATGCTTCACTTGCTTCACAAATTAGAAAACTTGGCTTATCCCTTTCCAAGTAACTTTTAAATCAACCCTAAATTCTTAAATCCATGGTATCTATACGCCCTGATGAAATCAGTTCAATCTTAAAACAACAAATAACTGATTATGACCAATCTGTAAGTGTTAGCAATGTAGGAACTGTTCTGCAAATCGGTGATGGCATTGCAAGAATATATGGCTTAGATCAGGTCATGGCAGGTGAGTTATTGGAATTTGAAGATGGTACCGAAGGTATAGCTTTAAATCTTGAAGATGATAATGTTGGAGCCGTTTTGATGGGAGAGGCACTTGGTGTCCAAGAAGGAAGTAACGTTAAGTCCACAGGTAAAATCGCATCTGTTCCAGTTGGTGAAGCAATGCAGGGGAGAGTTGTTAATCCTCTAGGACAACCAATAGATGGAAAAGGGGAAATTCCTACGAGTGATACTAGATTGATTGAAGAAATGGCTCCTGGAATTATCAAGAGAAGATCAGTGCATGAACCAATGCAAACAGGTATTACATCCATTGATGCAATGATTCCTGTTGGAAGAGGTCAAAGAGAATTAATTATTGGTGATAGACAAACTGGAAAATCTGCTATTGCTATCGATACGATAATCAACCAAAAAGGCCAAGACGTAGTTTGTGTTTACGTAGCTATTGGTCAGAAGTCAGCATCAGTAGCAAACATCGTAGAGGTATTAAGAGAGAGAGGAGCATTAGATTATACAGTCGTAGTTAGTGCAGGAGCTTCTGAACCTGCTGCTTTACAGTACTTGGCGCCCTATACTGGCGCAGCAATTGCTGAACATTTTATGTATCAGGGTAAAGCGACACTTGTTATTTATGATGATCTAACAAAACAAGCTCAGGCTTATAGACAAATGTCTCTTCTTTTAAAAAGACCACCAGGAAGAGAAGCTTATCCTGGAGACGTGTTTTATTTACACAGTAGATTACTAGAAAGAGCAGCAAAACTTTCTGATGCTATGGGAGGAGGCTCTATGACAGCTCTTCCAATTATTGAAACTCAGGCTGGGGACGTTTCGGCTTACATCCCAACTAATGTTATTTCAATTACAGATGGTCAAATATTCTTGAGTGCAGATTTATTTAACTCAGGATTAAGACCCGCTATTAATGTAGGTATTTCTGTTAGCCGCGTTGGAGGTGCCGCTCAGACAAAAGCGATTAAAAAAATTGCAGGAACTTTAAAATTAGAACTCGCACAGTTTGATGAACTAGCTGCTTTTTCTCAATTTGCATCTGATCTTGATGAAGCAACTCAGCAGCAACTTGAAAGAGGTAAAAGACTAAGAGAGTTATTAAAGCAACCTCAATTCTCCCCGCTTAACCTTGCAGAACAAGTTGCAGTAGTTTATGCAGGAGTTAAAGGTCTTATTGATGAGGTGCCTGTTGAAGATGTTACTAAATTTGCTACTGAACTTAGGGAATACCTAAAGTTAAATAAATCAGAATTTATAGAAGAAATTCTTAAAGAAAAGAAATTAAATGATGGATTAGAAGCAACACTAAAAGAGGTGATAAATGAAGTTAAATCATCAATGCTTGCCACAGTTTAAATTTATTTAAGGAGATACCATGGCAAATCTTAAAGAGATTAGAGATAGAATAGTTTCCGTTAAAAATACAAGAAAAATAACGGAGGCAATGAGACTTGTTGCAGCTGCAAAAGTTAGGAGAGCTCAAGATCAAGTTCTTAAGAGTAGACCTTTTGCAGATAAACTTGCACGGGTCTTAGAAAATATCCAATCTAGAGTTCAATTTGAGGCTGTTGACTCTCCTCTATTATCTAAGAGAGAAGTAAAGAGAATCACTTTGGTTTGCATAACTGCGGATAGAGGTTTATGCGGTGGTTACAATACAAATATAATAAAAAAGGTAGAAATAAGATACGCAGAATTAGTCAAACAAGGGTATCAGCCAAATTTAATTTTGGTAGGGAAGAAAGCCATTGGATATTTTCTAAATAGGAAGGATAGATATTCAATTAAAAGTACTTTCAAAGAATTAGAACAAGTTCCCACAGTCAAGGACTCTGAAGGAGTAACAAATGAAATTTTAGCTGAATTTCTCTCAGAAAATTCTGATAGGGTGGAGATTATTTACACGAAATTCATCACTCTAGTCAGCTGCGCTCCTGTCGTTCAAACACTATTGCCACTTGACCCTCAAGGAATTGCTGAGGAAAACGATGAAATTTTTAGGTTGACTACAAAAGATAGTAAGTTACTTGTTGAAAAATCAAATATGGAAAAAAGTGATTCTGAGAAGTTGCCATCAGATATTGTTTTTGAACAAAGTCCTGATCAACTATTAGATTCCCTATTACCACTATATTTACAGAATCAGGTACTAAGAGCTCTTCAAGAGTCAGCAGCTTCAGAACTCGCTTGCAGGATGACTGCTATGAATAATGCGAGTGATAATGCTAAAGAATTAGCAAGTTCTTTGAATCTAACCTATAACAAAGCTAGGCAAGCAGCTATTACTCAAGAAATATTAGAGGTTGTGGGAGGTTCTGCAGTTTAGCAATAAGATTTAGGATATGCCTGAATACAATATCAAAGTTCAATTTGAGCAAAAGACTTTTAGTTTTTTATGTTCTGAAGATCAAGATATTATTTCAGCGGCAAAAATGAATGGAATAGATTTACCAAGTAGTTGTTGTTCAGGAGTTTGTACAGATTGTGCATCCATGATATTGGAAGGATCTGTAGATCAAGAAGATGCTATGGGATTAAATGATGATTTAAGGGAAAAGGGCTTTGCACTTTTATGTGTAGCATATCCCAAGTCCGATTTGAATATTGTTATTGGTAAAGAAGTCGAAGATGATTTGTATAATGATCAATTTGGTAAATATCAAAAATGAAATTAAGTTCAGTTGATTACTATTTAGATTGGCCATCTTCAATAAAAGTAAAAAATTTAAGGGAATTCATTATTGCAAATTTAGAAAAAAAAGGTGATTTAATTCGATGGTCAATTGTTGATATTCAAAATTCTATTGACTCTTTTGGAACAAAAAAACTTAAAATTAAAGCTGTCTTAGCTAATTAAGAAATATAAATCGAAATATTTTTAATAATGGAAAATTCACCAACAATATTCATAGTTCCAACAGGTATTGGTTGTGAAGTAGGAGGTTTTGCTGGAGATGCACTTCCAACCGCTAAATTACTAGCATCGGCAAGTGGATGTTTAATTACTCATCCAAATGTTATGAATGGTGGTAATCTTTCTGAAAAAGATAAAAATATTTTTTATGTTGAGGGTTATAGTTTAGACCGACTTGCTAAAGGAGAAATCGCTTTAAAAAGTGTAAAGCAACAGAAAATTGGGATAATTTTTGACTCAGCCATTGAAAGTGAAATATTAGTAAGACATTTACAAGTTGCTGATGCCTGCGTTTCTACATTAGGGATTAATGTTCATTCTTATGTGATTACAAAAAAGCCATTAAACATAGTTATTGATTCTGATTCGTCAAAAATCAGTGGTGGCATAATTGAAAACCCTAAGACTCTGATTGATGCTGGAAAATGTTTAATAGAAAAAGGAGCAACAGCAATTGCAATTGTGGCAAAATTTCCAGATGATTCAGATTCTTTAGAAACAAATATCTATCGAGAGGGGAAAGGGGTTGATCCTATTTCTGGAGTCGAAGCAGTTATAAGTCATTTAATAAGCAAATTTTTAAAAGTCCCCTGTGCTCACGCACCTGCTTTAAATCCAATTGAATTGAATGAAAATTTAGATCCTCGTGCAGCTGCAGAAGAAATAGGATACACCTTTTTACCATCAGTACTGATTGGGTTAAGCAATGCCCCTGACATTGTTGAATTACCTGCTAAAAATGAATCAATCTCAATACACCCTGATCAGATTGAATCTATTGTTGTTCCTAATGGAGCCCTAGGTGGAGAAGCAGTATTGGCAGGGATTGAAAAAGGTTTAAATATTATCTCTGTAAAAAATCAAAATACATTAAAAGTGACAAATGATTTTTATGATTATTCCAATCTTTTTGAAGTGAATAATTATTTAGAAGCTGCAGGTATAATTCTTGCTATCAAAAAAGGTATCAACCTTGATTCAGTTAAACGGCCTTTAAAAAAAATCCAACAGTGTTCTCATAGTGATTAATGAGATATTGCTATGGGAACTCTCCAGTCACTTCCCAATGATTGACTGCTTAGTTTTAGGATTGGAGGTGCCTGCTTTCTTTTAAATTCAGCTTTTTTTATTAGTGAGATAATTTTTAAAATTAATTCTTTTTCGTGCCCTTCTTCTTCAAGTTGCTTTACATCTTTTTTCTCTTCAATAATTTCTTTAAGAATCTCATCTAAAATTGAATAAGGCGGAAGAGAATCAGTATCTAACTGATTAGGACCTAATTCGGCACTTGGAGCTTTCGTACGTATATTTTCTCCAATTATATTTACATTACTATCTAACACATAAGATTTTCTATGATTAATTGATTCTTCACTATCAAGCCAATTGCATAATTTAAAAACATTAGTTTTATATAAATCCCCAATAACCGATAATCCCCCATTCATATCACCATAAAGTGTGCAATATCCCACAGCTAATTCCGATTTGTTACCTGTTGAAAGTAATAAATGTTTTTCTTGATTTGCTAACGCCATTAGAAGCGTTCCTCTAATCCTTGACTGAATATTTTGATTTGTTATTTCCGCCATCTCGAAAGATATGTTTTTAATAAAAGATTCTTCGAAAGAGCTCATCAAGTTTTCAATTGGTATGCTATTGAAATTTATCTTTAGTCTTCTCGCTAAATCTTTCGCATCAATCTTTGAATGAGTCGAGCTCCATTTAGAAGGCATTGAGACGCAATAAATATTTTCACTTCCAAGAGCAGCTGTCGCAATTGCTGAAACTAATGCTGAATCAATGCCACCACTTAAACCAATTAAAGCTGTTTTAAAACCACATTTTTTTGCATAATCTTTAACACCAAGGACTAACGCATCAAAAATTGATGACATCTCAGACTTTTCAAATATATTTTTTTGAGGTTTAGTTTGATCAATTTCCCAACTGGAGAGGTCTTCTGCAAAGGAATTTAATTGTTTAATTTTTGATCCATTCTTATCAAGAATAAAACTATTTCCATCAAAAATTAAATTATCATTTGCTCCAATTTGGTTTACATATATCAGCGGTACTTGAAGATATTGAGCCGCAAAACTGGAAACTTTGGATCTTAGTTTTAACTTTTTGAATGTATATGGTGAGGCAGACAAGTTCACTAAGATATCAACTTTTTTTTTCTTTAAATCAAAAATAGGATTCTCTTTATGAATTCCTCTACCTTCTATATTTTTGTTGACCCATAAATCCTCACATATAGTAAAACCAATTCGCCAAGTTTTATTATTAATTTCTTTTGTTAATACGGAAACTTTTTCTTCTGATCTAAAGTATCTTTTCTCATCAAATACTTCATAGGTGGGAAGAATAATTTTACGAGCAATTATTTTCCACTCACCGCGCTCAAGCATTGCAATAGAATTATAAAGATTTGGAAAAAAAGAATCATTTATTATCTCAGCTATCCCTACTGCGATACTCAAGTTACCATATTTTTTTTTAATTTCTAACGCTAATTTGTCAAGAATCTGATATTGATCTTTGATTAGATTTTTTTTTAGAAGTAGGTCTTTGGCTGGATATCCCCATAGTGATAGTTCTGGAGTAAGAACTAAATCAGCAGAAGTTGAGCTGGCTTTCGAAGCAGCAGAAAGTATTTTTTTTGCATTACCCTCTAAATCACCAACAACTGGATTAATTTGAGCAAGTAAAAACTTCATTCAACTAATTTAGTGGATTCATATAAATTATTCTTTTTAACAATATCTATTATTGAAGTTGGTAAATTAGAATAATTAAAATTTGATCTGAGCTTAGAACTTGAAATGTTTGGGATTTTTATGGTTGAAATCTTAAATTTCACTTTATTAGTTTCTAACATTTTAAGAGTATTTGATTCAACAGGATATCCTTCTCTTAAAAGAACTAAAAAACTAACCTCATTAGTAATTTTATCAAAATTTTTCCAGTAGAAAATATCTTTAATTAAATCACTCCCGATTACAAAATCTAAATTATCAAATTTATAAATCTCTTTACATTTTTTGATTGACTCTACCGCCCATTGGCTACTTATTTTTTGATTAAATAAAATTTTCGGATTATCTAAATCATCAATAAGAGTTTTTAATAAATCACTACGAATTGAGATATCCTCTATGTGCTTTTTTTGGGGGTTGTTGCTCACATAGCTAATGGTAAAAGCATAAATTTTGGATAATTCTTCAAGAATTTTTTTGTGTCCAATTGTAGGTGGATCAGCACTCGTACCAAATAAAGCAATGCTTTTTTCCATTTTAAGTTTTAAGGTAGAAAACTAACAAAATTATTATTTAAATTCCTACTTGAAAAATAAATATTTATGTAGTTAAAAATCTCTGGGTCATTAAAATTCATATTTTGGAACAAAATAGCAGGTTCTATAAAAGAAGCTTTGCTTCTTACAAATATCTCTTTTGCTGCTAATTTACCTAGAATTTTTGTAGAATAGATCGCGATTGCGGCTTGAATAATTGCTATGGGTCCATAGGGTAATAATGAAAGCCCATTAGTAAAAGGTGCTGTTAAAAGAATTAGTTTCTTAATAAGGTTGAAAGAGGTATTAACGCCGACTTGAGTAATTCCCAAACATAAATTATTAATGGATATATTTTTAAATATTTTTCTTGTAGATTCACTTTTCAACTTTAATCCGTAAATCTTACTTAATTCGTTAATCAATGCTGTATCTAGTGCAAAACTACCAGCAACATCAAATAAAATAAAAGGATTAAGAACTACTGCGGATGCCTTTATAGTCGAAAATTTACCAATAGTTGATTGAGCTAATTTCTGCCTTCTTTTCAATCTTTGCTCTTTTATTTTCAGAAACAATTTGTCAGCTAATTGAATAGAATTTAGCGTTAATAGTATCTCACCATATTGATTGATTAATTTTGCTATGTAATTTTTAAGATTGTTTTCATTATTAATGATTATTGGAATATTTAAATCTTTTGGAAGCTTAAACTTTATATTTTCAATTATGTCTTTTAATTCATTTTTATTAAATAGATCGATTTTATTTAAAATTAAAATAATTTTTTTTCCATCTTTTATAAAAGAGCTGATTTCGTTTAACTCATTTCTATTTAAATCTCCCGAAATTATGAATAATATAAGATCTGAGTGTTTTATGGAGGAGTAAACTTTATCTGGGAATTTAATATCGCAGAAATCAAATCCTGGAGAATCTAGTAACTCTATACTGCTGAGTGATTGATCTTTAAATTTCAATTCTTCAGACTGAATTTCTCTTGTGGTCCCATTAATAATATCTGTTTTGAAGGTGTCTTTTTTTAATAAAGCATTTAAAACAGAAGATTTTCCTACACCTGATTTACCATATGCGCCAATTCTTATTTTTTTTTCTTTGAGTCTTAAAAGTTGTTGATTAAAAGAAATTATTTCTCTATTAAGAAAACTTTTTTCATAATTGGTAAGATCAATAGTCTCCCACCATTTTTTTAACAGGAAATAATTTTCTCTAATTTTAAATTGTTTCATGATTTATTTTTCCACCAACCTGCTAATACAGATAACACATCTTCTGCACCAATAATTCCCACGAATCCCCCAAATTCATCTACTACTACTTTCACTCCTTTATGATTCTTGTCAAATTTAGTTAATAATTGATCTGCTTTAATCATTTCTGGAATGTAGTCCACGGGTTCGCAAATTTCAGATAATAATTTTTTATTTTCCCCATTAACTAATTCTGCCAACATTTTTTCACGCTTTACTACCCCTTGTATTTTGTCAACTTTATCTCCTAAAATAACCCACCATGGAGAGCCGTCAGACATTATAAGTTTTGAAATTTCTTCAAGATTCGAAGACCCATCAAGACAAGGTGCTGATACTCTAGGGATCATTAAATCTTTAGCTTTTAAATCATTTAATTGAAAAACCTTAAATATCATTGCTGCTTCATCAGCTTCTATCAAACCTTTTTGGCTTCCAATTTTTGCCATTTGTCTAATTTCTTCTTCATCTGTTGAAATTTCATTTTCTGCCGTAATAACTGGAAATATTTGTTCTATTAATACTAAAAATGGCCTCATTAAAGTATGCAATATTCTCAAGATAGGAACTGATAATAATGCTATTTGAACTGAGAATCTTGTACCAAGAGCCTTAGGCAGTACTTCTCCTAATAGTACGACAAGTATGTAAAAAGAAATTGAAAAGAGGGTTAGGCCATAACTACTATTAATAACCAATGCTCCATATACACCTAAAATAAGACTTCCAATTATGTTAAATCCATTATTAGTAATAGTAATTACAGTTAATGTTCTTCCAAGATGTTTTCTAAGTTTAAGGAGTTGATTTGCAGAACTCTTTGGTTTTTGTTTAGAGGCTATCTCTAGAATTCGAATCGAATTTACAGCTAAAAAAGCAGCTTCTACTCCCGAACAACATGCTGAGCCAATTAAGATAATTATTATAAGAACAATTAAACCGTAAACACTTGGTTCCATTAAAATTGATTAGTTACTAAATCTGTGTTAATTCATTCTTCCATTTTTTTTAAAACACGCCAATACAAAATCTATGTTGAAACCTGAAAATAAAGTTTTTGAAGAAAGAAGAGAAATCTTCCTCAATAAATTAAATGGAAAAGCTGCTATTATCCCTGGTGCTAGTCTCGTAAAGCATCATGCTGATTGTGAATATCCTTTTAGACAAGATAGTAATTTTTGGTATTTAACCGGTTTCGATGAGCCAGATGCAATCGCTCTTTTCTTATCGCATAAGCCAAAGGGAGAGAGATTTATTATGTTTGTTGCTCCTAAAGATGTTATAAGCGAAGTCTGGCATGGCTTTAGATGGGGTTTAGAAGGTGCTGAAAAAGAGTTTAATGCTGATAAGGCTCACTCAATAAATGAATTAAAAGATTTACTCCCAGCCTATATAAATGGTTCTGACGAACTTGTTTTTTCTATTGGTAAGCATCCATCAGTTGAGAAAATAATACTGGAAATTTTTTCACAACAACTTGAAAATCGCTCAAGATTAGGGATTGGTGGAAATTCTATAAAATCTCCAGAAATTTATTTAAATGAGATGAGATTAATTAAAAGTGAATTTGAAATTAAGAGAATGAGAGAGGCTATTCAAATCTCAGCAGAAGCTCATGAATTAGTTAGAGAATCAATCTCATCAAAGAAAAATGAAAGACAAATTCAGGGTCTTCTAGAGGGATTTTTTCTGGAAAAAGGGGCGAGAGGACCAGCTTATAACTCAATTGTTGCATCAGGAGATAACGCCTGTATTTTGCATTACACTTCAAATAACTCACCCTTGAAGAAGGAAGATTTATTGTTAGTGGATGCTGGTTGTTCACTAGTTGATTATTACAATGGGGACATAACTAGAACTATTCCAATTGGTGGTAAATTTTCGAATGAGCAAAAAGTTATCTATGAAATCGTATTGAGTGCACAGAAAAATGCAATTAAAAGTGCTGTAAAGGGATCGAATTCTAGTCATGTTCATAATGTTGCTTTAACAATTCTCATAGAAGGATTAAAAGAAGTTGGTTTATTGTCAGGCAGTACTGAGGAGATAATTGAGAATCAATCTTATAAACATCTTTACATGCATAGAACTGGACATTGGCTCGGCTTAGATGTTCATGATGTTGGAGCATACAGAATGGGGGACTATGAAGTGCCATTACAGAATGGAATGATTCTTACGGTAGAACCTGGAATTTACATAAGTGATAGGATCCCAGTACCTGAGGGACAACCCCCTATAGATGAGAAATGGAAAGGCATAGGGATAAGAATAGAAGACGATGTCCTGGTCACAGATGCAAACCCAGAAGTTTTAAGTATTGCTGCACTAAAAGAAATTTCTGATTTAGAATTTTGAAATTTGACTTATCAAGTTAATAGATTTATTTTTTATTAAGTTTAATGCTCAAAAATGAATAAGTCCGATTCATATGATTCGAAACTCTCTCAAGCAAGAGGCTTAGCTAGTCAGCTTGGCATGTTCGCAGAAGAAAACGATATTCCCAAAGATCTTTGGGATTCATTGGAAGCCACTATTTATGATTTTTATGAAGTATCTCATGATAGATAAAAATCCAACTAAGAAGGATTGAAAAACTAAAATCAAAAAAATTTTGAATAAATTAATCAAAATGTGACCATAAACTGATAAATTATTTATTAAACATAAATAAGTGAATGACTTCATCAGATAAGTTAAAACAAAATTCAACAGAAACAAAGGAAAAAAACAGTGATGCCCCAAAGTCTAAAAATTCTTCTCCTATTTCAGGAATGATGGGTGCTTCAGCTGTTTTAGCAGCAGCCACAATTGATGAAGAAGGAGTACCTACTGGGTATACCCCCAAGCCTGATGAGGGAAGGTTCATTATTAAAGTACTGTGGTTACCTGATAATGTGGCATTAGCAGTAGATCAAATAGTAGGTGGAGGCCCAAGTCCTCTCACTGCTTATTATTTTTGGCCAAGAGATGATGCTTGGGAAAAATTAAAAAGTGAACTAGAAAATAAAGGTTGGATTACAGATAATGAAAGAGTAGAAATATTGAATAAAGCTACTGAAGTAATAAATTATTGGCAAGAAGAAGGAAAAATCAAGAAATTAGAAGAAGCAAAGTTAAAGTTTCCAGAAGTAACTTTTTGTGGAACCGCTTAATAATTAGTTCTTTGCAGCTTGAATCCTAGCCTCAGCCTTCGAAACCTCTTTCAAGGCTTTAATTTTTTCTGGGTCTTTTTCATTTTCAGAAAATTTGCTAATTGTTAATTTTGCTTTTTGAAGATCTTGTTCAGCATTTTGAACATCAATTTCAGAACCAATTTCAGCATTATTTACTAAAACTATGACCTCATCTGATTCAATTTCAGCGAAGCCTCCCATTAGAGCTATTGATTTCCATTGGGAATTCATTCTTAGCCTTAAAACGCCAATATCTATAGCAGTAACTAAAGAGATATGTCCTGGTAATATACCAAGTTGACCAGTAGTACTTGGAAGGATGACTTCTTCAGCTTCGCCTTGATAAACATTTTTATTAGGAGCTAAAACTTTTAGAGAAATTGCCATAAATTTAAAATTATTGAAGGTTAAAATATGTATATATTTATTTTTCTGATTTTATTTTTTCAGCCTTTGCTTTCACTTCATCAATATTACCAACTAAATAAAATGCCTGTTCTGGCAAATCATCCAATTCACCTGACAAAATCATATTGAAACCAGCGATGGTGTCTTCTAATTTTACGTATTTACCAGACATTCCTGTAAATATTTCTGCTACAAAGAAAGGTTGTGAAAGGAATTTTTCAATTTTTCTGGCCCTATCTACTGTTAATCTATCTTCTTCAGAAAGCTCATCTAAACCAAGAATTGCGATGATATCTTGAAGTTCTTTGTATCTTTGTAAAGTTGATTGGACAGCTCTTGCTGTTTTGTAATGCTCATCCCCAACAACTGATGGTTGTAACATAGTACTCGTTGAGTCTAATGGATCAACTGCTGGATAAATACCCTTAGCTGCAAGAGCTCTAGCAAGCACAGTAGTAGCATCTAAATGAGCAAAGGTTGTAGCTGGAGCAGGATCTGTTAGATCATCAGCAGGTACGTAAACAGCTTGAATAGATGTTATGGAACCTTCTAATGTAGATGTAATTCTTTCTTGCAATTCACCAACATCAGTTCCCAGAGTGGGTTGGTATCCAACAGCTGAAGGCATTCTTCCAAGTAATGCAGATACTTCAGAGCCAGCTTGAACGAATCTAAAAATGTTATCAACAAAAAGTAGAACATCTTGTTTATTAACATCTCTAAAATGCTCTGCCATTGTAAGTGCTGATAAGCCTACTCTCATTCTTGCTCCAGGTGGCTCATTCATCTGTCCAAAACATAAAGCAACTTTTGATTGCGTTAAGTCATTTGCATTGATAACGCCTGATTCTTTAAATTCTTCGTATAAATCGTTCCCTTCTCTAGTTCTTTCCCCTACGCCACCAAATACAGAAACTCCACCATGTTCTTTTGCGATGTTATTGATTAATTCTTGAATAAGAACCGTTTTCCCAACACCAGCACCTCCGAATAATCCAACTTTTCCTCCTTGTCTGTAGGGAGCTAAAAGGTCGATAACTTTAATACCAGTTTCAAAAACTTTTGGCTTAGTTTCTAGGTCAGTTAACTTTGGGGCAGCTCTATGAATTGGAGCAGTATCTTTAGTATTTACTGGACCTTGTTCATCTACTGGCTCTCCTAAAACATTAAATATTCTTCCTAAAGTTGCCTCGCCTACAGGTACAGATATTGGCGCTCCTGTGTCAATTGCTTCCATGCCTCTTACAAGGCCGTCTGTGCCACTCATTGCCACTGCTCTTACCCTGTGATCACCAAGGAGCTGTTGAACCTCTGCAGTAAGCGCTATATCTTGTCCAGCAGGATTTTTGGCTTCAATTCTTAAAGCATTTAATATTTTGGGCAATTTCCCGGCTGGAAATTCTACATCTAGAACTGGGCCAATTACCTGACGAACTACGCCTTTTGATTGTGAAGAAATTGATGGAGTTGCTACCATTTTTATTGATTGGTGATGAATAGCTGATTTTAAACAGCTCATAATCCGAAAATACTACCACCTCACGGGTAGTTTCGTTAAATGGGTTCGGCCACCCGCACAGTTTAAGTATGGTTTAATTGCCTCTTTGCAGATTATGTTGTTGATGATACGGATGGAGAAGTTCTCTTTCCATTTTTACGGCGCAAAGCGTCTCAATTACGATCCTCCATTAATTTATGGCAGCTGTTTCACTTACAGTCTCTACAGTAAAACCACTGGGAGATAGAATATTTATTAAAGTTTCCGCATCTGAGGAAAAAACTGCTGGGGGCATCCTTTTGCCTGATTCAGCTAAAGAAAAACCACAGGTTGGAGAAGTTGCTCAGGTGGGCCCTGGCAAACTTAATGACGATGGTTCTCGACAAACTCCAGAAGTGAGTATTGGCGATAAAGTTTTGTACAGCAAATACGCTGGCACAGACATTAAATTGGGAGGAGATGAATATGTCTTGCTCTCAGAAAAAGATATTTTAGCTGTAGTAAGCTAAATTATTTGTTTCAAAAATTATTAAAACTTATTATTAAATTATTGCCTAATCATGGCTAAAAGAATTATTTACAATGAGCAAGCTCGAAGAGCGCTCGAAAGAGGAATTGATATCCTTGCTGAGTCTGTGGCTGTAACGCTTGGACCAAAAGGAAGAAATGTTGTACTAGAGAAAAAATTTGGTGCTCCACAAATCATCAATGATGGTGTAACTATCGCGAAAGAAATCGAATTAGAGGACCACATTGAAAACACAGGTGTTGCTTTAATCAGACAAGCTGCTTCCAAAACTAATGATGCAGCTGGAGATGGTACTACAACAGCTACCGTTTTAGCTCATGCAATGGTTAAAGCAGGTTTAAGAAACGTAGCTGCAGGAGCTAATGCAATTACCTTGAAAAAAGGTATTGATAAAGCTACTGAATTTCTTGTTGGTAAAATTCAAGAGAATTCCAAACCTATTAGTGATAGCAATGCTATAGCTCAATGTGGAACTATTGCTGCTGGTAACGACGAAGAAGTAGGTCAAATGATTGCCAATGCTATGGATAAAGTTGGTAAAGAAGGTGTTATTTCCTTAGAAGAAGGAAAATCAATGACAACTGAATTAGAAGTCACTGAGGGGATGCGTTTTGACAAAGGTTACATTTCACCTTACTTCGCAACAGATACAGAGAGAATGGAAGCTGTTTTAGATGAACCATATATTCTTCTGACTGATAAGAAAATTGCCTTGGTCCAAGATTTAGTTCCTGTTTTGGAACAAATAGCTAAAACTGGTAAACCATTAGTCATTATTGCAGAAGATATTGAAAAAGAGGCTTTAGCTACTCTCGTTGTCAATAGATTACGAGGTGTGTTAAACGTTGCTGCAGTAAAGGCTCCTGGATTTGGTGATAGAAGAAAAGCTATGCTTGAAGATATGGCCGTTTTAACTAATGGACAACTTATTACTGAAGATGCAGGTTTAAAATTAGAGAATGCTACCTTAGATATGCTTGGAACTGGTAGAAGAATAACAATCAATAAAGAAACTACAACTATTGTAGCTGAAGGTAATGAGCAAGCAGTTAAAGCTAGATGTGATCAAATTAAAAAGCAAATGGATGAAACAGATTCTTCATACGATAAAGAAAAGCTCCAAGAACGTCTAGCTAAATTAGCTGGAGGCGTTGCAGTGATTAAGGTTGGGGCTGCTACTGAAACTGAGATGAAGGATAAAAAGCTTCGCCTAGAGGATGCTATTAATGCAACAAAAGCTGCTGTTGAAGAAGGAATTGTACCTGGAGGTGGAACAACTCTCGCTCATTTATCTCCTATTCTAAAAGAATGGGCTGATAAAAATTTAGAAGGAGAGGAATTAATTGGAGCTAACATAGTTGAAGCTTCACTTACTGCCCCTCTTATGAGAATTGCTGAGAACGCAGGCTCTAATGGTGCTGTAATTGCTGAAAACGTAAAAACTAAACCATTTAATGATGGATTTAACGCTGCTACTGGAGAATATGTAGATATGTCCTCTGCTGGTATAGTTGATCCTGCAAAAGTTACACGTTCAGGTTTACAAAACGCAGCTTCAATAGCAGGAATGGTCCTAACCACTGAATGCATAGTTGCAGATTTACCTGAGAAAAAAGACTCAGCTGCTCCTGCAGGTGCTCCGGGTATGGGCGGTGACTTCGATTATTAAATTATAAATTATTTAATTTATTTTTTTGAGGGATCATTAAAATGGTCCCTTTTTTATTAAAATTTTATGAAATCCACCCAGCGCTGAGAATAATTGCGAGAGATAAAAATATCACTAAAAAAGTCCAAGTTATTTTGTTTAAAGAGGCTTCTGCACTGCTTGCGCTGTTGAAAATAGAGCTTCCACTTGCAGCTATTCCTCCCATTCCATCACCTTTAGGACTATGAAGTAAAACTAAGAGAATGAGAAGAACTCCTGAGAATACCCATATCCAACTAATAATTTGAATCATCGCTTAAAAGACTATTATCAACTTTAGACGTGTTGAACCACTTTATTATAACCTTTTAATTCAATTTCTTGAATAAGTGATTTGCCTGTCATTTCTCTTGGTATTGGGAGATTTAATAATTGCAATAAAGTTGGAGCAATATCTGCTAAGCCAGCATTATCTCTTAAATTTATTTGATTCCCCATATTTGGGATTTTTCTTTTTTCACCTTCAATCAAAATTAATGGAACTTTATTTGTTGTGTGAGCTGTCCATGGTTCACCTTCAGCTCCTCTCATAACCTCTGCATTACCATGATCGGCTGTAATAAGTATGCTTCCACCCATTTCTCCAGTGGCATTAACTATTTGACCAATACACTGATCTACTTTTTCTATAGCTTTTATTGTTGCATCCATGTTGCCTGTATGACCAACCATATCAGGATTGGCAAAATTGATTACAACAAAAGAATAATTTCCGCTTTTAATTGCTTTAGAGCAACTAATAGTTAGTTCCTCCGCAGACATTTCGGGTTCCATATCATAAGTTGCGACTCTTGGAGATGGAATCAAATGTCTCTCTTCTCCTGGTAAAGGAATTTCAACTCCTCCATTGAAAAAGTATGTTACATGAGGATATTTTTCTGTTTCCGCGGTTCTATATTGCTTTAGACCGTTTTCTGAAACTATTTGGCCTATAAAATTATTGAGTGATTCAGGAGGAAATGCAACTTTAACTGGAAAGTTCTGATCATATTGAGTAAAAGTGACAAGATCTAAATTTGGATAATTTTTTCTTTCAAAGTCTGAGAACTCATTAATTGAAAGGGATTTGACAATTTGTCTTGCTCTGTCCGGACGAAAGTTAAAGCAAATCAAACTGTCGCCATCTTTTAGATAGTTTTCAGAAATACGTATGGGCTCTATAAATTCATCGGTTATATTTTTGGCATAACTTTCTTTTATGTAATCCTGAGGAGAAATATTTGTTATTTGAATATCTGGATCAGTCAAATTAGCATATGCTTTTTCTGTTCTATCCCATAAAAGATTTCTATCCATTATCCAGTATCTTCCGCATATGGAAGCTATTTCGCCTGTATTAAATTTTTTTATGCATGATTCTATTTGATTTAGATATTTAGAGGCACTTTTGGCAGGAGTATCTCTTCCATCAGTAATTATATGGATTGCAACTTTGTTAATTTTATTATCAGATGCCCATTTTATTAAACCTAATAAATGATCAATATGACTGTGTACTCCGCCATCCGAACATAATCCTGTTATGTGCAAAGTAGAATTATTTTTCTTTAATGAATCAGCAATCTCTTTTAACTCATTAACCAAACCTAACTGATTATTTTTTACAATATTTGAAATCCTTACAAGTTCTTGTTGTATTATTCTTCCCGAACCAATGGTAAGGTGCCCTACCTCTGAATTACCCATTTGACCATCTGGGAGGCCTACATCAGATCCACTAGCACTTATTAATGTGTGGGGATAAGCATGCCATAAAGAGTCCATGATCGGAGTACTAGCACTTTTTATGGCATTATCTGAGTTTTCTTTTCTATATCCCCATCCATCTAATATCGCGAGAACTACAGGGCTCTGCGGAACACTTAATCTTTTTATATTTTTGCTGCTAATCTTTGACATAATTAGATCAAATTCATTTTTACTGATCCAACCTTAAATTTAGCTTCAAACCTTACTCCTTAACAATTTATATTTAACATAGTTAGCTTTTGCTAATTTTATGAAAATATTAGACGATTTTTATTTATTGATAAATTATGTCCAAGAAAACAAAAAAGATCGTAATACTTTCTGAAGTTGAGCTTAAAAATACCATTTCACGTCTCACTTCCGAAATTATCGAAAAAGTAAAAAAAATGGATAACCTTCTATTGGTTGGTATCCCGACTAGAGGAATTGAGTTAGCCGAAGTGCTTGAAAATGAATTATTCTTGAAGACAGGTTTAAGAGTTAGTAAAGGAACAATTGATCCAACTTTTTATAGAGATGACCAAAATAGAGTTGGAACTCGTTTGATAAAAATTACAGATATTCCAACTCCTATTGAGAAAAAAGAAATTCTTTTAATTGATGATGTAATTTATACAGGAAGAACAATTAGAGCTGCAATGGATGCTTTATATTCATGGGGCAGACCCCAAAGAGTTATGTTATTAGTAATGGTAGATAGAGGTCATAGAGAATTACCTATTCAGCCAGATTTTTGTGGTAAAAAAGTGCCTACTAGTAAAATTGAAAGTATTAGTTTACGTTTAAATAGAGTTGATAATGAAGAAGGAGTTTTCTTGAATAGCTTGCTTTCAGAAGATATTTCCTAAATTATATTCTCCTAAAAATTCATTTTTAATATCAAAACACTTAACTAACAAATCAGCACTTTCCGTGATTTTAAAAAAAAGTTTTAAGTTGTCTTGTCCAATATTAGATACATTTTTTACTACTATTTTGAGTGGCTTTTTGTCCCATTTTATAATTTCTTCTTCATTTTGAACCTCTGATAATTTTGGTAATCCATTTTCGAAAATAACATCATATGCTCTTTCTTTTTGTGTTTCCCCGATTATGATTTCGAATATTTTCTGATTATTTTTACTGGCTTGAAGGATTAGTTTAAATGGGTTTTCAGTTGGCCATGTTTGACCTTTGCAAAAAATAGGATGCCAAAAGTGTTTTTGTTCTCTTTTATTAAATAATCTTATAGATAATCCTTTGTTTAATATGTCTTTAATTTTTACTCCTGGGGTCATTGCTAAAGCTCCCAAAGCTATTGATTCGATAGGAGGTGGAGACTTTATTTGAATTTTTGAAATTTTTTTTGTTATCCATTCTTTAATTAATGGTATTTGAGTACCTCCACCAACCAAAATAATTGCATTTAAGTCCTCAACTGTGCAAAATTTTCCTCTAGCTTGATTTAATAAATCTTTAAGCAAAGAGTTAAGGTGATTAAGAAGATTATTTTCAATAAGTATGTTCTCAAAAATTTCTTTACTTAAATAAAACTCTTTTTCTTCAGATTGTTCAGTAAATAATTTTATGGGATATTTATCTTCACATTTGATTGCAGATGAACTGAGTCTACATTTTATGGCTTCTGCATTAAACAGATTATTAGAAAAATTATTACCTGGAATGAAATAATCAACTATCCATTGATCAATATCTTTCCCACCAATTTTTGAGCCTGTTTTGCTAATTATTTCAGCACACCTTATTTTTTGTTTTGAAATTGAGCTTACATCATTGCCTTTAAATTTTAATAGTTCAGCTATTGGACCAGATTTTCCTTCACCTCCCTCTATTTTGACTATATTCATATCGACTGTACTTCCTCCAATATCTAATGTCATAATTTTTGAGCCAAATGGTACATTTATTCCTAAACTTGCAGCCGTAGGCTCATCAACTAAGGCTATTTCATCAACTGATATCTCTTTGCAAAGGTTAACTAACCATTCTCTGTAACCCTTATATGTATCTATTGGAGCAGTTAAAACAAGTCTTTTGATCACATATTTGTGTGGAATGCTCGCCCACAAAATTTGAAAAAATTTCTCGCCGCATTCATTTGGGTTTAAGATTTTTTTTTTGTTAATTGTTTCAATAGAGTTTCCAATTAATCTTTTGAAATTCGAATGAAAAAACAAATCAGATTTTGAGTTATCTCTCATATTTATCGCACTAACACCAATTTTAGGAATCTTTGAAGGTTCCTCGTACCAAACGGCTGTAGGAATAACTCCTGGAGCAGATGTAATATTGGGTATTTCAACTAAAATAGAATTAGTATCTTTTTGATCTTGAAAAGCTATTACGGTATTGGTGTTGCCTAAATCAATAGCAAGTGTCCCAGATAAACTTTCTTCCATAAGAAATTATTTGAATCAATTAAGTTCTTTTTGTAATTTATGTTTTGAAACGGTCGAATAGATTGTAAAATATATTTTAAAGTAAAAAAATTTTTTTAATGAACATATCAAATAATGCAGGAGTCGATTCTAATGATCTTGCAAAGAGAGGTGAGAGTTTGATAAGAAAATCAACTAACAGATATTTAACTACTGTGAAAATTGCTTTCAGAGCTAAGCAAAGACGTTTTGATGATTTTGATGGCTTATTAGAGGAGTCAACTATTAAACCCGTTCAAAGGTCAATTATTGAACTAAGCGATGAACAAGATCAACCAGATTTACTTCCAGGCTAATTTTGGTAAAAGACCAAAAGAGATGGAGATTACTTAGAGATTTTAAAAAAGGCAAATTTTGCTTTTTGATTGGTGTTGATAATTGGTCAATCGAGTTACAAAAAAGTGAATTCTATACACTTTACCTTCTACTCTTAAAAATTAATGAACAATTATTAGTTACCAAGGATCAACTAATGGATGAAGAGTCGATTACTTTAGAATTAGAAAAACTTCCTTGGTATATTCAGTTAGAGGGAAAAAAGAATGAATGGAGTTTAAGGTTTGTTTTTGAAAGCCAAGACCAAACTAGATCCTTTGAAATGTATTGGCCTATACCAATCGCGCAAAATTTATTTTATGAAATAAAAAACATGTGGGAATCAATGGATTAAAAGATAAAAAAAATTGGAAATTTTAGAAAATATTTCCCCCTCCAAAATAAAATTTTTCACAACTTTTCCACAGCATTTTTTTTTAAACATATCTATTGATCAAAAGTTTGTGGAAAACTTCTTATTTTATAAAAATCTTTATATTTCAGCAGAGTTTAATTTTACAAAATTAATTTCCTTGAAGCCCTTCTATATGACTGGATTCTCATTATTCTATAACCTGAGACTGTTTCTTTATAACCCTTGTTGACGATTTAGTGATTTTGGAGAAAACTACACTTTGTAGATTCAAATTTTAAATAGTTTTTCAATATGCAAGAGTTCAATTACGACGAAAATTCAAAAGTTTTAAATCATAAAGATGAAGTAATAAGTTTCAAATGTGAACTTCAAGAAAATCTTCAAAAGGCTATGAAAGAATTTGTTGAGGAGCATCCTAACTGGGATCAATACAGGATACTACAAGCTGCTATTGCAGGATTTTTGATGCAAAAAGGATTTCAAAATAGGGATTTAACTAGACTTTATATTGGCAATATGTTTTCAATGAATTTTAAGAACTAAAAATTTTTTATATTTTTTCTATTAGTATTTTTGCAATATCATTTTTGACGGGTAATATAGATAATCTATTTCCTTTTTTTACAACTAATAACTCATCCTCATTAAATAAAATCTTTAATTCAGGTAAACTTAAAATCTTATCTGACTTAGATATATATTTTACTTTTACACAATCCCATCTCGGATTATCAGGTTTAGATTTGGGATCAAAATATTTTGAATCCTTATCAAATTGAGTAGGATCGACAATATTTAGATCTATAACCTCCATAAGTCCCACAATACCTGGGGGTTTACAGTTCGAATGATAGAAAAAAACTTTATCTCCTTTATTCATTTTTCTCATAAAATTTCGAGCCTGATAATTTCTTATTCCGTCCCATAAAGTTACACCGTCATTTTTTAAAGTATCAATGCTATAAGCATCAGGCTCACTCTTCATTAGCCAGTATTTAGGTTCAGTCATAGTGTATAGTTTGCGGGAAATAGTGCTGCTGGTATTGCATTTTGTTAACTTTTTCGAAAGTTAGCCAAATCAAAGCATTTTGTTTATTTTACCGAAGATATTTGGTCTAAGAAAGTTTAGAAAAATATAGAAACAGATCGCTTTTATAAATTGTTAGTGCAGACACTGATCAAAATAATTCTCAAGAATTTTATTAATTTAATTCTTTCATTAATAAATTCCAACCAATTAATGATGCATCCTTATGGAAAGATTCTCTTTCCTCGCACATAAAGCCATGATCAGCTCCTTTAACTTCGACATAAATAAATCTCTCTTCTAACGGATCAAGTTTTTTAAATCTTTTTTTAATTTCTAATCTATCTTGTAAGGGAATTAAATCATCTGAAGAACCACATATGAAGTTTAATTTCCCAGAAACATTTTCCAGTAAATCTATAGGTGCTAAATTAGTATCCTTTCTTGGGGCAGTCACCCCTGCCCCATAAAAACAAAATGTACTATCTACTCCTTTTAACGAAGAAGCTATAACTGCTGCATGACCCCCAAAACAAAATCCAATAATTGAGATTTTCTTTTTTGGATATTTTTCTTTAACCCAATTTAAAGCTGCAGAAATATCTTTAATAATATTTTTTGAAGTGGTTAAATTTTTATGATGCCTGCCTAATTTCAATTCTTCTTCGCTATACGCTAAATCTAATTTTGGGGCTGTTCTACCGTAAAGAGGCAAGGCTAATACAGGTACATTATGTTTAGCTAATTTTTCAGAAAAACTCCTTATCCAGTGATTTATCCCAAAAACTTCTGGTAAAACTATAGAAATATATTCACACTCTACACTTGATTCCACCCACCACGATCTAAGAGGTAAATCGCCACTATAAACGTTTGTCCATTGACCTTTCATTTGTGATTACATAAAAAGTTTTTACCAGAAAAACAAGGGCTATTTTCCTCTTAGTTTAGATTATTTGCCAATGTAAATTTTCCTTATTCAATTTTATAAATTAAATCTTAAATTATGTAGAGAAACTTATACAGATGTCGTTTTTACATAAGTTATATAAATCAAATTAAGTAGTCTTTTTTACCAATTAAATATACCTGTTGTTAAATAAAAATATTTGTCCTTGAAAAGCCTCTAAAAAATACTTTTTCTTGAAATAAAGATTGACAAGACAACCATAAAAAAAACTTTTATAAAACATTAACTTCTTTTATAAATATGTTTCTCACCAACAATACTCGTCTAAAAATTAAGGATATTGTAAAGAGGATTTCACTTGATCAACCTGTTGCACTGGAAGAAAGAATTTATGTAGAAAAGTTTGCAAAACATAATTCAACTATATGGACATGGCTTAAGAAAGCTAACAGCCTGAGGAGATATGGCAAACAAAAATCAGATGGAATAAATGGATTAATCCAGAATCTTGGCCTAGATGGTTTAGAAACTGAAAATCATTTCGATCCTAAAAATGATGATCTTGCTGATTGGTTTAGTGGATCTCCTGATTGGGTGAGGAGGAGCTAATTATCCTTCGTTTAAATTTATTTCAAATTAATAATGAAAAAAGGGAACCTCCTCAACTTGTCTTGGAGCATAATCACAAATACCGAATTGCATACATTCCATTTGATCATCAGTTAGTTTTCTCTCAATAGAAAACGTATCAAACCAACCATCAAATACATGTTGAAATTTTTTTTTAATTAGATTTCCGTAAGTCATAATTAACCTCCTTTTAGAAATTTTTTAGTATTGATAATATACAAAAATCAAGAGTTGAAATACCTAAAATACAAATTCTAGATTAATCAGTTTTAGAATATTTCACTATATTCAAAATCAGTATTTTTGCTCTAGGAAATTTGAATTATCACGTATAAATTAGATCCACTGATTGGAGGTTTCACTTCATGAGTACTTACAAAACGAAATACTTTAAAAACACAAAAAAGATCAATAACACTCTTTGGTTGGATAAATTAATTAACCAACTTGAAAAAAAATCAAAGGGAGTTTGATTATGAATATATTTAGAAATAAACAATTCAAAAATGAATTAGATCCCAAGTATGCCTTTTATAGTTGTCTTCGTAGTTGCGAACTTAAGAGTACGAGTGAAAATTCTCTAGAAGAATGCGTCGATAATTGTGAACTTAGATCAGTACCAAAGCATCTCGATGATTAAAAATAAGAATTTAAACACTATTCAATACCATATATAGTTTTTATATTTTTAGGGAGGGTAATTTTATGACTAACTTCGCAATTGAGCTTTTCCTGTTAGGTGTAGTTTTAGTTTATTTTGGAGCGATTCTTACAGCCAACATTTATTCACAATCAGTAAAAGAAATTCAACGTAAGAGATTTTTTTGTCGTGAATCTATAAGTAACCCATATTGTATTTTTTGATAAATTAATTCCAAACTAATAAATCTCAAACTAGAGATCTAATTTTAAAAGTTAAGCTCCATCAAAACTAAAAATATGGTGTATACGGTACTTCTGTTTTTAAGGAATCGCCATAGTAGCTTTCAGCTGACTTAACTAAGATCAAATAAATGAAATTTAGAAATGATTTTTCCATATGAAAATCTATACTCCTTCTTAATTCAAATCAGAATCTCAAATAAAAACATCGTATAAAATACTTAATTGATGAGATTTTGATTTTCTTAGTAAAGTTGTTATTACTAGGTTTGTATGAAATGCTACTAAAGCGTGTCTTGTCAATCGATTTGGTAATATTGCTTATTGATTACGTTGATTTCTGAAGATATATTAAATAAACTTTAAAAGTAAGAAATTTATGAGTAATCAAAAAAGTCAAAACCATAAAAGACAAGAGCAAAATAATACAGAATGGTTAGATGAATTAATCAATAAGATTGAAAATATGAAAAACAAAATATCAAATACTTAATTAATCAATCTTCTTTTTATAGTTATTAAGCTGGCTCTTTTGATGATTTGATAATTTTCCATGCTTCTGATGCAGTGTCTGCATATTGGAAAAGATTTAGGTGTTTATCTTCAATTAATCCAAGGTCAGCTAGATAATCGAAGTTAATTACCTTATTCCAATACTCTTTACCAAAAAGTATGATTGGGATTTTAGTTTTCATGCCTGTTTGACAAAGTGTCAATAGTTCAAATAATTCATCTAGTGTTCCAAAACCTCCAGGAAAAAATACAGCAGCTACTGATCGCATTACAAAATGGATCTTTCTTAATGCAAAATAATTAAATTTAAAGCAAAGACCTGGAGTTATAAAAGCATTTGGGATTTGTTCATTAGGGAGACTGATATTTAACCCTATAGATTTGCAATTTGCTTCAAATGCACCTCTATTAGCAGCTTCCATAATTCCTGGCCCTCCACCTGTCACAATTACATGAGAATTACATTTTTTATTTTGATTACTAATTGAAGCAATTTTAGAAAACTCCCTTGCCGATTGATAGTAGTTACTCATTAGTAGCAAATTTTCTAATCTCTTTAAATTTCGTTTTAGAAGCATTGATTCAGGATTTTTTTTAATTAACTCTTCTATATTTTCAATTCTCTTTTTTGTATTTAATTCTTCTGAAATGCTTGCTCCTCCAAAAATAATTATGGTTGAAAGAATTTTATTTTCTTCAAGTATTAAATCTGGTTTAGTAATTTCAAGAAGCATTCTGACTCCACGCATTTCATTTCGGCTAAGAAAATCAATATCTTCGTGAGCCAATTTATAAGTATCAGAATTAATAATTAAATTAAGGTTTTTTAAATTATTAATTTTAGGCGGGATATTTTTTTTCATTTCAAACAAGAGTCTTAACTTTTCTTTCTAGAGGATTACAATAAATCCTTTTGATTTTGTTATTTTCGTAAATCCAATAAACAGGTGGACTTTTTCTGGCATTAATTAAATTAGGTTTGTCTAATTTTTGAGGAATAAATTCTTTAGCAGGGTCAAAAAGGTTATCTCTTTTGGGTTGATTTAAAACAATACTACCTTCTTTTCCTGAGATTGATCTGTGATAAGTTCCTGTAGGAATTTCTAATGCTCCCATAGATCTATTTAAATAAATCACATGATGAGGTTCATCCCAGGAAGGATTTATTAAAATAAATGTCCTTTCCCCGGTGATAACTAAATTGTGGTCAATTTGATGATCATGAACGTAATATTGTTCTTCTTTTAAATCATCTGGAGGAGATATAGCTTCCCCAGAATGGATCACAACATCAGAACCATTAGAGGTTTCTATGCCTGCATCGAAAAATGTGACTTTTGGAGTCTCTCTAAAAACATTTATTGGGAAGAATCTTAATTCCATAGTGCTAACTCCCTTTAGAAAATTTATAAATACTAATAAATATTTATTTATTTTAAAAACAGCTATTTTTTGATTTTTAATGGCAACAAACCAAGCAATCCTTTTGATTTGGATAATCTATACATTCTTTATTTAAAGTTTCTTCTGAAAAATCTACTTTCTTATCAAAATCAAGATCGTGTAATTTTTTGTTTGGAACCGTGAATTGAGTTTTTAGTTTCATTTTCTATTCTCCTAATTAATACTGTTTTTTGAATCCATTCCAAGTTTGAGAAAACCTTAATCCCAGATAAGAAATTAAAATTGTCCAAAATAGAATTTCTATACCTAAATTAGTCATTTGCTTGGCCTCCTTTCTATCTGATTATTCTTTAGTACAGGCATTAAGTAAAAATCAAGCGTAAGAATACCTAAAACTTAAAGTTTTAATCACAAAAAATCTTGCAATGGTTGTTACTCGGATTTTCTGCACATTCTTTATTCCAATAAACTTCAATTTTTTTTAGCTTATTATGATATGAAAGTTCTTTTTTATCCAAATTAATTTCTTGGATAGTAAATGTGTCATTTAGTGCCATAAGACTTACCCCTTGCCTACACCTTTGTTCTAATTCATTTGAATAGTAAATTTCAAGTTTTATGTGTGCGGTTAGAGGAACAAAATTGTACGGATTAAGGATAAAAAAAATCTCAAATTATTAATAATTGCAAGGAAAAATTCTTCAAAAAATTAATTCCAACTTTAAAAATTTTGCGCAAATTTTGCTAGAAATTATATTCTCTTAATACCTTCTTAGGTCATCCAGTATCTATCATTCATCTAATCTATCTGCATATTCTCTTAAAATCTAGGCCATCTTCTGAGGTGGAATTTCTTGTTGATATTCTCTACATAAACCAAAAAATTTATCTAAGAAATTTTTTATTGAAGAGAACATAAAAATTAGCGTTTTATTTTTAAAGTAAAGTATGCAAACCCTCCAAGCAATAAAAGGCTCACTACCCCATAAGTAATCGCTATGCCGTACATGTATGTCATTTGTTTATAAAGACATAAGCAGAATATAAATAAACTAAGAAAACTCCAATAGCAATGGAACTTCCATAAATAAGAAAGTTCCAAAATCTATATAATTTAGTTTTTTTAAATACTTTTTCTTCTTCTTTAGTAATCATTTATTTTTCTTTTTCTTTTTCTTTTCTGGCAGCATTACCTTTTGCTCTTAATACCAAAGTTATCGTAAGGGCAGAGCTTAATATCACAGCATCAATTAATAGGTGCGGGGAAATATTCATCAGTTGAAAAGAGAAATAAAAAGATTAATTATCTTTTCATCAATAAATCTATTGAACTTTAAAAAAGAGGGGTTTAACCCTCCAAGTGTAGATCGAATTTCAATCACTGTCTATTTTAACTTTTTAGCTTCTCTTAAAAAAAAATAGTATTTTATTTAGCCAGAGCAAGAGAAGGCACCTGCAAGTATATTTTTAAAAATTGGGGCTTGACCCAAGGCATACAAAAATAAAGTTGATGAAGCGAGAGTGATAGCTATTTTAGAATTCCTGTTAATTTTCAAATTTGAGACTTTTGCAAATGCAGAGTTCATTTGTTCCTTATGTTCCTTGATTTGTTGATTTCATAATAGCTGCAAAAATTAAATATTCAGCATCAAAATTTACAAAAAAAATTTTATTGCTCATTTTTCTTAGCTTGCATTTTTACTAGTTCAAATTCTTTTTTAGAAATTATTCTGATTTTGTATCCGGGATATCTTGTTTTCCACCATTTATTGATCGAAATAGCTACTTCTTCTAAATCTTGGGCACAAATATTCACCCATAAAATCTTATTTTCAACTTCTTTGTAGAATTCCCAACTTGTAGGTAAAGCCATTAAATTCGTAAGTCAGATGTAAATCATATTTTATTTTCATATAATTTGCTATTGATTAACTTAAATGTTTAGTTAATTACCTAATCAATATTCTATGATTTTAAATAAAAGTAAAATTTTTAATTAATTTTAACGAGATTAATATTTTTAAATTTTTTTAAATTTATAAATTCAGTTCTTATTGAATTATTAAATTGCTTCATATCTTTGTCATTTATAATTCCATAAATTGTCTCTATTTTTGGGATTTCCTCTTTCTTAATTAACCGAGCCTTTGGGAGATAAAATTTCAATAAATTTAAATTTTTATTATCTAATTCTCCTATGATAAATATCTCGTTATTCTTAATTATTTTATTTATATCGGGCTGATAAATAAAATCTTTTATTTCATTATTTGGGTTTCCAATTTTACCATTAATAAAAAGTATAATTAGTATAAAAATTTGGATAAAAAATATTGATAATATATTATTTATATTTAAAGATTTTGAATTAGTTTTATATATTATATTTAAGGATATTATCAGTGATATTAATGATAAAAGCGCTATTATAAATTCTTCAATTAAGTTAAATTGATTAAGGATTTTTAAATGAAAATTGAATATTGATACTAGAAATATTAAGGTACTTATTATCAACATTAATCCTCCAAATATTTTTAATGTCAATTTTGATCCATTTGATTTTTTCTTAAATGATTCATAAATTCCAAAAGAGGCATTTGATGCCAATAAGGGAATAGCAAATAATCCATAATGAGAATATTTTGAAGCTGTGCACATCAGGAGAACAATATTTATAAAAGGAGTAAAAACTAATAAAATTTGAATCTCTCTAGATTTATTCTTTAGGATATATCTAGTCCCTTTAATTAAAAAAATAAAGAAAGGTGTAGATAGTAAAATTAGATTCCTTGGATAAAATAAAAATCCTTCAAAAATGTTATTTTCAGTTAATGTTTTTCCCCGCAATAACATATATGGCCTTATTAATGAATCAAGTCCATATGTTCGATATGATACATAGTAAAAAATAATTAGAGGTATTAAACCAATAAAAAATCCAATAATCAAATATCTAATATTTTTATATCTTAGTTTTTTTATTTTGATATAAATCAATGGAAAGATACTGACTAAAGGTAGTAGTTGTAAATAACTTCTTACAAAAAATGGAAGCGAAAGAAATAAACCACTTAAAAATAAAAATTTATTTTTATTTTCTTCTTTTAAAGAATTAGTTGTTTTTAGTAAAAATAAAATACCTAGTAAGTTTAAAAAAATATACAGTGTATCAGGACTACAATATCTACCGTAAATGAACCAAAGAAATGATGAAGATAATGTGAAAATGGATATTAATCCTATTCCTAAATTACTTATATCTTTAATTATCTTGAACAATACAAATGAAGAAAGTATTGAGAAAATATAACTTGGTAATCTTGCTGAAAATTCATTGATTCCAAATATCTTAAAACTTAATGCAATTAACCAATATGAACCAATAGTTTTATGATGAGCCTTTTCAAAAGGTGTGAACCAATTATTAGAATCTATTATTAATTTTGCTCGATTAGCATAAAGAGACTCATCGTGAGCTACCAAACTATGATTTTCGATAAAAAATATTGAACAAAAAGAAACTATAAGAAGAACAGATATTAAAAAAAACACAAGCCTTTTATTAATAACCAGATTTTCTTCTTTTAGGTTCATCATTATTTATAAAAACAAATTCATTATCCTATATTTTTTTATTAAAGAAAGTTGAAGGCAAATAGATTTTTAAAGATTAACTTCTATAAAAATGAAATATCTTATGGTAGAAGGGGTCATAAATTGACCCCTCATGGTGAAACTCTTCCAAAGAAACACCAATAAAATTTTACTCTGAAAGATGCAAAGTTAAACAAATTTATAGAATTAAGGTTAATAATTTAAGGGGCCTTCTTAAAGCAGTTCATTTTTCTATATCTTTGATTTATATCCAGGATATATTTTCTGGCTTTCTTATCACTTTCAATTTTCTTTTTTCGAAGACGTAAAACCCTTAAATCTTCTATTGACATAAGGCCATCATCTTCGTTGGATTTCAAATAATCAAATTGCATCAGTTTAAGAAATTAAGGTTCTTCTTTAAATGCAAGATTAACAGCCTTATTTTTATTTGCAATAGAGATAAGTAACCAACTTAAAGCAAAAAAGTTTTTAAATGTTCAGAAAGCTATTAATTAAAATATTTAAACTTTCAAAAAAAACTTTTGATTGTATTAAATGGAATTTTTACAGATACAAATGATTCTCCATAATGAGATTCGGCTGATATTATCAGTAACCAGTAAAAGAAATTTACTAAAGCTTTCTCCACGAGGATTTAGTAACTAATTTAGATAAACTCATAATTTTTTTAGTAGCAATATACAAAATAAATTTATTAAGCAATCAAGATATTTATCTTATAAGGAATAGTTGCATTTTAATTCAGGAAAATTTAAACTCTAAATTTTTTGGCAGCGGACTAAATTCTCTTGGAGTATTGAACTTTAGCCCACTCTATTTTTTTAGAAAAAGAAAAATATCACTGCAAGGTATGTAGATTATCAATTATTATGAGTGTTCTGAATTGACCTTCATTTGTTAATTGATCAAGAGGATCCGAGCATATTTTGGTGTTGTTTATTTGATAGATTTGCTATAGAAATTTAGTTATAACAATGGATTCAGTATTTTTACTGATTGATATATTCATTCTTAGAATAATATTATTATTGATGCCTAAAGATTTTTTAATTTTGAAAAAAATAATTAAATTTTTGAAACTACTAAAAATAAGAATTGATATTCTCAATGCAGAGGCTGAATTAAAATTTATATTGGAAAACAAATAATGGGATTCCCACATTGCCCTATTTGTGTAGTTCTAGCAATTGTTTCAGTTTTGATGGGAGTTACTCGTAGTTATATGCTCTATATTCTTTTTAGGGATTTTGTGAGATCAGGACCTAATTTTACGTTGAGGTTTAGTTTCTATTAATTCTTGACATCTAAGTATAAATACTTTATAAATAGATTGTAGTGAATACTACAAAATCGTCCGATCTACCATCTGATAGACCGCAGTACGACTCAAGCCATAGGACGGGGACTTGAGCAAATTCGGGAGCTGCATCATGGTAAACATGTATTTCAATGGAAAGTCATTTGTATATTGCAGAAAACAAGAAGAAAAGGTTATAAAGCTTACTTATAGAGGATCTATTTACTTAAAATAAGATTTGTAATTTCTTTTGTAAAAAAAGTTTTGACATTTATTTAAGTTTCTGAAGTCAGTATTTATTAATACGTTATAAGAAAAACTTATTTTAAAGATATTTTTTGCCTATTTAAAAATTCATATATTCGTATATTTAGTAACGAGAAATTAATTTTAAAATAACTATTTTTTAATTAGTTTTTTAAAAGTTATGCAACCTATTTCAGAAGAACTATACAAAAAAATAGTTGAGAGTTCTAAAAAATGAGTAAGTTACTAATTGCTTTATTAGCTTTAGATATAGGTGTTAGTCTGTCTAAAGTTTTTATTTTTACCTGAAAATCAAATTATTTAGCAAAAAGATGTAATTATTTTCTAAATAAAAAATAGTTATTGGTTATTCTTTATGCGATGTATTTATTTTATAAAATAAATAATTAAACCAACAAAGGAGCTACTAACTAGAAGTAAGACCATTAACAGAGCTATTAACTTTGCTAGTCCCATAAAGATAAATCTGAATTTCCTGTAGATCTTTGCATCCAGTGAATTTTCCAAAGATTATTTTCTTTTTTAAAAATTGATGTAACTGTTGGTAAGTCATCATTTGGAGTCCCTTTATAAGTAAATTTTGAACCTAGTGTAAAAATGCACATTACGATGTTTTCGCTTAAAAATTCGAAGCGGTGAATTTTGGTTATTTCTGCCTTTTCTTGAACTATATCGCCATTAATCATTTGTGCGAATCCTTTCGCATCTATAGGATTACCACTAGGTCTTATGAATAAAAAATTAGGAGTTGCATTGTCAACAAAAAATTCAGCCATTTTTTTTGGATTAGCAAACTCATTTAATAATGAAATTATTGTTTCTTTATCATTCATAAAAAATAAGGGGAGTAGTCTTTCTAGTTTAGATCTATTGTTTTAAATGTACAAATCGAAATGGAGTGATTTTAAAAAAAATTCGTTAGGATGACCTAAAGAATTAGATTTAAATGTCAATCATGATCAATTCATTAAACAAATTATTGCCCGTTGGCAAAAAGATCAAAAAATATTTGCCTTTCTTTATCGGATTTAAATTGCTCACATTTACAGGCTTTCTTACTTACATAATGAATCGCTAATTGATAAAACCTTAAAATAAATTGTAAATAAATTTAAGATCTAGTGAATAAAGAAGAACGAATTAAAAGATTTAAGTCTATGTCGAGTAAGCAAAGACAGGAATTGATATTAAAGAAGATGAAAGAGAGCGGCATAGAGGTAGGAAGTGGTATTCCTAACAAGAAATACGAATGCACAGAGGTTTATGAATTAATTCATATTGCAAAATGCTTTCCAGAATTAAGAGAGAAAAAATAAAAAAATATTTAGGTTTTTAATTAAGTTAATTATTTTGCTTCCCTTATTGCAGTAATAATTAATCCACCTATCAATCCTAGATTCATAAATACTGCTCTTTGATGGAAAGGGAATAAATGAAAAATTATTGTTGTTGAAATAAGAAATAGTAATAAAAAGACTGAACCAATTTTTTGATTTTCTCCAAATATAAAAAATCCCGAACCTAAGATAAGACATATAATCGCTCCTACTGGAAGAATAGATGAAATTAGATCGGGAATACCTTTTGAAGAAATATATTCAACTATTCTTTCAAAATCATTTATTTTGCCTGGTATGGCAGAGATAAATATTGCTGAAATTGATACTCTTGAAAAAAAATCTAAAAAGGAACTTAAACTTTTAATTTTAAAAAAGAATTCTTCATGAATTTATTATAAGAAAAATTTTTTTTAAAATACTTAATTAGTACGAAAAACTTTAAAGTTTAATAAAGAGGTTTACCTCAATTAATAGAAATTTTTTAATTAATTTGCATCTTTTAAAGGAAATTAAAAGTTATTTTTAGAATGCTTTTTTATATTTATGTAATAATAAAATCTAACTTAAAATAAATATGTTTAAGAAATTTCTTTTAACTTCCTTTTTACTTTTTGGTTCCCTCATAACTATATATCCCTCAAAAAAAGAAAATACTAATTTTTTCGATTATTGTTATTCTCTAGAAAAAATAATTTCTAGAAATTCAGTAGAAAACAGTAAGAATCTATCGAATAATTTTAAGCCTTTAGCAAAAGATATTACTCTATTTGGAACTAAGAAAACTAAAGGTAATTTGGCTAAAAAGATAATTGATCAATATAAAAATTCTAAAAAATTATTTATTGTAACTTTTGTGCCAAACCGAATTTATTGTTTAGCAGGGTATTGGATTGAGGTATCAAATCCAGGTAAATTTGAATCGATTTTTTATAAGAAAAGTAAACAAAAAATAAATGAATATAAAAATATAAAAAAAGAAGTAGACGAATTTATTAAAGATATTAATTTAGAATATAAATCTATAAAAAAAGAAATTAACGATTTTTTTTAGAAAATTAAAATCCTTTTTCTAATTAAATTGGTTGAATTGTTTTTTGTAAGTTACTCCGCTGGAAAATTTATTATTTTGACTTTCTAGTTCCACCATAGGAATAATTTTTATGTTTAGAAATTATACTCCAACACTCTTTACAACAAAAAATCCAGTCCTTATGAATTATGGATTTAACTCTGTAATGAATTTTACCTGGCTTATGACATGAATCACATTTTTTCATTTATCTATTAATTTTTAGATTTATTTTAAATAAGCAAAGTTTGATTTAAAAAGATTCACGAAAAAAATTTTATCGTGTCATTATAAAAATGCACCTAAAATATCCTGAAGCAAAGCAGTGGTTTTGTTGAGTGCTATTATTTCTTGATGCGTTACGATAATCCTTATTTTTTTTTATATTTTTTAGTTAGCTAAATATTTATATAAATTTTTTTAAATTTTATTTATCCTTAATGCAAAAGAAAATATTTGATTATACATCTTCATTAGAACTTTAAAAAGAAACTCACGAATCTTATTTAATTGATTTTATGATGATTTTATAAAAATTTAAAATTATGAACATTTATCTTTTTTGGATATTATTTTTATCACTATGGGCAATAGTTCCCCTAATGATTATTAAAGGTAGAGTGGACGAAGCTCCCAAGATTGAAACTGCACCTAAAGTGAAAGCAAAGAAAAAAGGCTGGTTCAATTAAGAGAATTCATTTCTTAAAACAAGAATCTGTAAGATAATCCAAGATAATTTAAATTAAAGTCAAATTAAACTTTATTTATTAAAAGTGGAAAAATTAGAAAATAATTTTCTTTATTTAGTTGTTCTTGGAGGGAGAGCAAATAAAGCCAATATTGAACTACATGATGTTAGGTGGGTTGTTGGGTCAAGAATTGAGGATACATACGATACTTTAAGAAAGGATTGGTTTGGATCTCCCAAAGGTTTGCATATCGATAGCTATAAAAAAATAAAATATTTAGATGGTTATAAAATAAATCTTCGAAATGCAAAAATTTTGAAAATCGACAATAAATTTTCTAAAAAAAGTAACACCAAAAAGAATTTATGGTTCGTCAACATTGGAGGCTATGATCCAAGTTCTTTGCAAGAAAAACACGAGTTTGGATTAGTTATAGCTACAAATAAATTAGAGGCAAAAAATATAGCTAAATCTAAATGGCTTATTGGGTGTAAAAAAAAGCATAAAGATGATATTGCTTCTTTAGAAAAGTTAATTAGTTGCGATGATTGTGAACTAATAAAAAAGATAGATAATTGGGAAATAGAATTAACTCCAGATAAAAACTTTATTGAAGAAAACAATTATCCTGATTGGTATGGATATCAAAAGATAGACTTTAACTAATGATTTAAGAATTTTTAACTGCATAAGAATTTTGTTTAATAATTATTTTATTTATTTGGTAAAAATATTTATAAAGAACTTGATTTTCTTAATAAATAAATTCCACCTCCCAGAGAAATTAAGACAGGTAACCATGCAGCAAAAATTGGAGGTAAAATACCTTTTACTCCGAACGAACTGAATATAAATGACATTACATAATAAATTAATATAAGAATTACGCTCAATCCAAATCCCTGACTTTTTGAAGATCTTAAATTAGATTTAGATCCCAAACTGCTTCCTATTAAACCAAAGACCAAACATGCAAAAGGTAGAGTAAATTTTTCTTGAATGCGGACTTTAATTCTTCTAATCTCCTTTAAGTTTCCAGTTTTTTTGTAAATTTTTTCTGCTTGTATAGCCTGCTTTAGAGTCATTTCATTGGCATCCTTAGGTACTTTTGCTAGCTCCATGGGCCCTTCCACAAATGGATATGTATATTCTTTAAATTGAATATTTGTAGTTTGTCCCCCTGAATCAATTGATAAAATACTCCCATCAGAAAAAATCCAAGAAGAACTTTTTTTTGTCAAATTTTCCAGTTTTTGCTTTTAAAATTTGTTGAAAATCTTCTCTGGAAAAATCTAATAGTGTAACGTTTTTCATGATTTTGTTTTCATACCATTGTGAATAAAAAATATGAGTGAGTTTAGAATTATTTTTTGTTGGTTTTTTAGTTATGGAATTTATTCTTGATCCATATCTTGAAAACATAATGTTTTCTTTTCCTTTTTCTTCGCTGAAAGAACTTCCTATCCCTGCTCTTAATGTTGTTTCAGCTAATTTGTTACTTTTGGGAACTAAATTATCGTTAAAATAAAAAGTTAATCCTGTCATAAATATTGAAAGAGCTAAAGCTGGAGAAATAATTCGTGCAGTTTTTATTCCCAATGATTTCAATGCTAATAATTCAGAATTGCTTGATAACTTTCCATAGGCTAATAACGTTGAAAGTAAAACTGCCATGGGGAATGATAAAACTAAAAAGCTTGGTAGGCTAAAAAAGAGAACTTTTAATGCAAGAAAAAGAGGTAAACCATACTCAACTATTTTCCTAATAAGATCGAACATTACCCCAACAGATAATGAGATAACAGTAAAAGCAGAAATAGCAAATAACATCGGGGGTATTATTTGCCCAAGTAACCATCTATCTATTAAAGGTATTGAATACCAAGGACTAATTATTTTATTTATGGTTGGTTTAAATAGTGATTTATTTGGAAGTTTCAAAAGAAATTTATTCAATTTGTACGGTCTTTCCAAGCATTATAAAATATTAATGTTTATAAACCATCATAAAATTTTTTATAAAAAATAAAATTTTAATTTAGTAATTTTCCAAAACAATAGTTTCTTAATACTTGCAGTAAAACAAAAAATTTGGTTTCTTAAGGAGAAAGGGGGTAATAATGAAAAATAAAGCTTTTATTAACGAATGTAAGTGCGTACATTGCCAACAAAAAATTGATCAAATTAATAATTCAATATTTTATTGGGATAAATTGATTTTAAGAAAAAAGTCAGCCTAAATAGTTTAAAAATCTGTTATTTCTAAATAAAAATACAGTTCTTGATCCTTAATTTTATTCCTTATGTAAACAAGTGCATTTATTTAGCCTTTTGATTTTTCTTGTAGATAATATTTTCTCTATTCAAAAGAAAAAGGATAACAACAATGCAAGAAGGGATGAGAATAAAATCTAAAGACATAACTTTTTTAACTCTATATTTTATTTAGCAATAGATTTATTTATTGACATTTTTATTATCGCTTAAATTATATTTAGTAAAAAAATTATTTTTATTCGTTTACTTTATTTAACTGCTTTAAAATTGAAAGAGCTTGCAAGTATCCCACAGGCAAGCTCATGACGAACTAGTTAAATTAAGAGTTTTGATTTAACCAGCTAAGCACTTCCTAAATGCTTATTTATCATACTAAGTAAAATTACTTACTGTGAGTATAAATGCTTATTTTTAGAAATTTATCTGGTAATTTGATATCTAAAAGTGATTTTTGCGAGAAAAATTGTGACCTTTTAATTGTTTTTAAACAGAAATGCCAAATATTTGCTCTATAAATACTCGGGAGTTAAATGACTGGAGCCTTTTGGTTTACATAAGTTAATATTTGTGTTACTTTAGTTAACAATTATTAAATTTTAAATGACCAAGTCTGGAGTTACTACAGAATCTGGCGGAAGACAAAATATGTTTCCATCAGAAACTAGGCCTTATATTGATGAAACTGTATCTTATGATGGGTATCCCCAAAATGCAGAAAAAGTAAATGGTAGATGGGCTATGGTGGGTTTCGTTGCACTATTGGGTGCCTATATAACAACAGGTCAGATTATTCCGGGAATTTTTTAGGACCTCATTTATCGTTTTTATAAAATTGTTTGATTAAAAGTATATTTTGAAAATCCTTAAATAATAAACTTTGAATTAATTTATTTTAAGTTTGAAAATAAAAAAAACCAAATAAATGTTATCGCGTTTAGGGTAAAAATTACCCCTAAAAATATATACGCAAATTTCTTACCAATAAATGCTGTATCTGGTTCAAGTTTTACTCTCATTAAATCCTCTAGTTATTCTGATAAAGATAGCATTAATTTAGTAATAAATTTAAGTCTTAAGGCTAAGAACAATAAATTTAAATTACCTTTAAAATCTCATTTTAAGTTTACTATTTTCCTTACTCAGCTCTAATTTTTTCACGCCAAATTGCATAGACTGTAAAAATACCACTTAGTCAAATATTTATAAATGAGAGTTTTTTTATACTGCTTTTCAAGTTATTCTTTTTTAAAAGTAGGATTATACAAATCTCAATTAATAAAGACCGGTGGTTATAAAAAATAACTACAAAAAAAACCTAATTTAATTAGAAATTAGGTTTTTTATAAAAGATTTTATTTTAGATAAAACCAGGGATGATTTGACCTGTAGTTAAATATGCTCCAACAAGAGCAACAAAACCTAACATTGCGAATCTACCGTTAAGTTTTTCTGCAACGATTTTTTCTTTTTCAACTATTTTTGGTTCGTTATTTTTCATTAGAACCAGCCTGGAATGATCTGGCCTGTTGTGACGTAGGCACCAACTGCTGCAACAAAACCTAACATTGCTGCCCAACCATTAAAACGTTCTGCTTCTGGAGTCATTTTCATTTTTGTAATTTGTAAATAAATATAACATATTTATTTAGTAATGTAAAGAAAATGATGCATTTCCCCTTTTTTGGCTTTAAAAATGTAAAAACTGCTACATATATGTATCGAAATATGCATTGTTGGTGTTTTTGTTTTTGTTCTGATTTTTTTAAGTTTGGGGAAAAATATAAGCTTTTCTCCCTGTTTTTTTTAGATGTATAGCCTCATTTAGTGGTAATTTAAATTAATATATCTGTAGAGTCAGCTAGTAGGGATACAGGCTGACTCTTTTATTTAGAACTTTATGTTTTTTACTAAAAGTAGTTTTTAGAATTCAAATAATTGCTATTAATAAATTAGCTACATATGAATTTATGTCATTTGCGACTTATTACATGCATTTAATTTTTGGGGGGATTCCTTCTTTAATGAGTTCTGATTCAATACTTTATATCTTGCCTGCTCTTACAATTTCGATATTATTCTATAGCCTTAAAATAATGTTTTTCAAGACTCCTAAATTAAGAAAGATTAAATAATCAAGGATTGTAGGATTATTCTTTTTACTGAAGCGCCCAATTTTTTTAATTTTGGATAATAGACTTTTTTTTCCAGCAACTCAAAGAAATAGAGACTGCATTGGTGATGTCTTATCCAAAATTATAAAAAAAGGTTCAGTATTGGAAATCGGGAGTGGCAGCGGCGAACATGGAGTGGTTTTTCAAAAACGCTTTCCTGGAATAATTTGGCAAACAAGTGACCCAGAGTTAGTGCATAGAAAAAGTATAAGTTCCTGGATTGAGTATGAAGATCTATCTAAGAAAATGCCCCAGCCTCTTGAGATTGATGTAGAAAAAATTCCTTGGAAAATTCCATTGATATTAGCTAATTCTTTGCAAGGAATAGTTTCTATAAATATGATTCATGTAGCTGATTGGTCTTGTACTGTCGCACTCTTTAGAGAGTCAGGAAAATTACTACATAAGGGACAATTTTTGATTTTGTATGGGCCATTTAAAATTTGTAATAAGCATACAAGTGAAAGTAATTATTTTTTCGATAATTCATTAAAAATGCAAAATGATCTTTGGGGTATTAAAAATCTTGAAGAAGTTTGTGATGAGAGTAAGAAAAATGGTTTTTCTCAAGAGGATATTATTAGCATGCCTGCAAATAATTTTTCAATAATTTACAGAAAAGTTTCTTGATAAGGCAGATACAAATATCAATAAGTTCTTAAAAATCATCTCATTAGATTATCAACCTAATAGTTTTTTGCTCCATTCTTTATGTTTTTGATCTAAATCTGAAATTTTTTCGCCTAAGCTCAACTGTCTTTCTAATAATTCAATTTTTGTAAGTGTTATTTTTTCCGAATAAAATTTAATAGGCTGTTTACCATGTAAATTGTCGCCACTCATAGAATTTCTAAACTAGTGAGTATTTTCTAAGATGAAAAATTTGTTATTGCTAATTCTTTTATATTTTTTTCGGATTTGCGTAAATTAAAGTGATAAAGAATTGATGCTTATTGTGTTTTTAATCCATTATTTTTGTATGAAGATTGCCATATATATCTTCCTCTCTTAATGTCTGACTCAACAGCAATGCAATTACAGGAAATATTCCATAAAGCTTTGTGTATTGGATCGGGATTAAAAAGATATGCTTTTTTAAAGGCTTTTTTAATTAAGACAGTTGCCTTTTTTGCATGATAATGAGGGATCGTTGGACATACATGATGAACGACATGGCTAGAACCTATATTATGGTGGAGAAAATTAAGGACTCTACCGTAAGGCCTGTCAATAGATAGAAATGCTCCTCTCATAAAGGAGAATTCCGTATTTGAAAGATGAGGTACATCTGAATCTGTATGATGAAGCCATGTATAAACTACTAGCCAACAATTAACCACTAATAAAGGGCCAAAATACAAAGTAATTACTGGAAATAATCCATACTTGAAAACTAAATAAACAATGCCCACCAATGTCAAACCTACACCAATATCTGATATCCAAACTTTCTTGGCCCAAACTGATGGCCATAATGCTATAGAAAATGGTTTAATTGGCCAAAAATGATTTGAAGTGCCATATTTAACACCTCCTGTACTTCCAGTAAGTAAATAAGCAGGCCAGCCAAATATTAGATGTAAAATAAGTTGAAGAATTCCATAATTTTTCTTACCTAAGGAATTTGAAAAATGTAATTCTTTTTCTCCGCCAACTTTTTCTGTAACTCCGTTTCCTTTAATGACTAAAGGGACGTGAGTTTCTCCATTAGTTATGTTATTTGTGAATCGATGATGAACTGCATGAGAACGCTGCCAAGAAAAATAAGGCACTAGAAGTAATGAATGTAGTAAAAAACCAGTTACAGATTCCAATGTTTTGTTTTTAGAGAATGCTCCATGCCCACATTCATGGGCAATTACCCAAAATCCCATTGCAGTGGTTCCTGATATTAATGCGTAAATTATCCAAATTGGAATCATTTTTGGGGTAAATGGAATAAATAACCCTATTGCAACTACTAATAATTGAATGAAAGCTGATTGTAAAAGATACCTTAAAGAAGTTTTGGTATTGCTCCTAAAGTAGTGATCGGGGATAACATCCCTAAATTCTTTTATGCTTGGAATATCTTTATCCTTTATTACAAGCGCTTGGCCTTTAAGACCAGAAAATTTTATATTACTCAAATTTTTGTTGGTTAAGAATTTTGTTAAATAAAAGTGAATTTATATGCTCTATTATCCATCACAGGATCTCATAATGAAAGAATTTATAATTTTTTTTCAATAAAGTTTTTAAGATTTTAATTTCGTCTTCAAATAAAACATTTTTTATTTTATTCTTTTATCGCAATCTTATTAATTTTATATTTATTTATTTCTTTTTTATGATTATTGTCTATGATCTTCTTTAAAGCTTAATTAATTTAAAGACCGCGTATATACCTCTTAGGTAAACCTGATTGTTTGCGTGGTTTTACTAGGATAGGTAAAACAATAACTCCTACTGTAAAAAGACAGATTGGAGCGACTACCATCAATATAGATTCTAGAGACATGAATAATTTTGAATTTATTAATAAATAGCAGGATTTTTTTTTAAAGTCATGCGTATTTATATCTATTTTGTGAGAATAGAATCAAAATTTTTATAAATTATTAAGTAAAGAAGAAAAAAAGCTTAAAAAAAAGCAATTTTCTCAAAATTCATCCTATCTAATTATTCATTATCTAAATTAGTGATTAGTTATGGATCAAGAAAAAAATTGGATGCTTATGACTTATTATTGTCCAACTCATGGTGATTCAGGATTAGTAAAACCGATTCAACTAACAAAAAAAGAAATTAGTAAAACATTCTTAAAAAAAGGTAGGAGTTCTAAAAATTAAATTTCAGAAGAAAACTATAGTTTTTTGAAAATGTTCTAAATCTTGATTGAAATCTGATTAATTAAAAACCTACAAAAATCTCATAAGCTGCTTTTTTATCGGCAGTATTAGAAATAAATATATTGAAAACATATCTTAATCTGGATCAGAATCGCATGTTAATTCACATTGGCTAAGGTCATGAGATGATATCTTTTCTAAAATTCTTAACATATCAATTTCCGAAAGCTCTCCATTAGGGTTCCATTTTAAAGTTGTTTTCCTTTGAGGTGAATTTTTTTTATTCATTTTGATCACCCCCCTTTAAATGCACTTCTAAACAACGAGTAATACATTCTTGATGACCATCCACAATACTGCATTCAGTAATACACTCAAAATATGAATTAATAGAATCTATTTCTGAGTTTTGGTTGGTAGAAACAAATGAATCATTCATAATATTGTCTAAATTTATTTGGAATAGAGATATAGCACGAATTTATGTTCAATAATTTAATTTATTAAGTGAATTAGAAAAAATAAGTATTATTTACTAAAGCTATATTTCACCTAGTTTGTCTTTAAAAAGATAGTATTTTTATTCTTTTAAAAGATAAAAGAAAAAACACTTTTGATTATTAATTTATAAAGTAATATTCTAAAAAAAATCAGCATAAAGACTGATTTACATTTCAGTAATTTAGTTAGAAGATAAAAAAAGTACACTTTTAAATTTTCAAATGAAATCAGTAATTAATTGGCTTTCGAAAATGTTAGAGAGTATGGCGAATGCTTTTATGCATCCATTAAAGAATGACTTACCACCATCTATTGGTACCCATGCATATAGCAGTATTCCTCTAAAAAGAAAATTGAGAAGAAGGTTGAATTAACTATTAGCTTATTGGAATTAATTTTTCATTTTTATTATCCCAAATAATATATTTGAAGCAGTTTGAAAAATCGCTTAGTTTTAAGAACTTGGATTTTTGAAGCAAATGAATGTTTGCTTTATGACAAGCTCTTAAGTTGTAATTTGGAATTCTCTCAGAGAGATGATGAATGCTGTGGAAGGATATGTCTGCTAAAAACCAATTTAGCCAATTAGGGATATCTAAATTGCTACTGCCTAAAATCGCTCCATCGATGAGATCCCAATGTTTTGTATTTTTAGCATATGCATTTTCATAGTTATGTTGTACGAAAAAAACACATATTAAAATTGCTGCTGATAAGGTTAATATCACGGAATAAAATGATAAGAAAAAAACCAATCCCAACCATTTGCACATAAAAATCCAACTTATTATTACCACTAGGTTATTGATTATTAATTCAAATAGTTCACTAAAATTATCTCCATAATCAGAAAAAGGTGGTTTGACTCTTGAATTAATAGCTAGAAGTTGAGAAATTTCTCTGTTTTTTATTTTGATAAAAGTCTCTTCCAATATATCTTTAGTGAAATTAAAAATAATAATAACCAGTCCTAATCTAGGTTTTAAAACTAAGTAAAAAAAACCACCAGGGAAAAGCATAATCCAGTTTCGACTTACTTTGTAAAATATTTGCTCTCTTTTTGTAAGGGAATTATAGTCTTCAAGACTTATAACATCTATCGGCCCTTTGTAAATTTCCCAATTTCCATTATTTCTATGATGAAATGCATGATCAATTGACCATGACTTCTGGGGAATACCGTTAACTAAGCCAAGTAAAAATCCAAAAAAGCGGTTTAATTTCCGTTTTGTAAAAAGAGAATTATGTCCGCAATCGTGCATTAATGAGAATGTTCGAGAAGAGAACAGAGTTAGAAGAACTATAAAAGGCACCAATAGTAATCCTTTAATAAATAATGGAAAAGGTTGAATTATTATTTGGTGGACAATTAACCAAATAGAAATTATTGGGAAGATGGTAGAAATAATTTGATAACAAGCTTTAATATTATTTCTTTTTAAAAATGGCTTTATTAAAAAATCGCTTCTATTAACTCTAAGCATATTTCACTGATTGTTTTTTGATACTAACGATTTTTAAAAAGTATTGATTATTTAATAAACAATAAAATTTTTAAAAATTATACTAAAGAATAAATTCTTTAGACATAGTTCTCAATTGATCTAGATTTAATCTTTCTAAGTAATTTTTAAAGTCACTAAGATTATTATGAGAGTCAGAATTTTTGCTCTCGTAAAGAAGACTATTAGAAATTAACTCAATAAGATGATCTTTATCCATAACTCCTTATAGACCAAAATCCCTGTTTAAAAAATTAAGGTCTTGAATTCGAGATCATTCACTCATCTTTATTTAAGTGTTATTTTTATAAATTTTTTAATTCTTGTTCTATTTTGTCTAATCTTTCATTTAATTCTTTTTGTTCCTTAATTAAGGATTTTGTCTTTTCTGCACGCTCTTTGTTCAAAGGAGAATTGAAATATTTTTGGTAAGAGACAAAAAAAACTGCTATCGCTACTGCAATGCCAAGAGCACCAATTATTAAAATTGGAGATGAAGGAAAGTCGTAAAATGGAATTGACAATGTAATTTACCAAAAATAAATTCTAGCTATCTCATAAACAAAAAAATGAGTAATAAATACTTATTCTTTAAAAAGCTTTATGGTAATTATGGTAGTTATTTTTTAAAAAATAAATAATGTTAATCTTTAATTGTTTTTTTAAAATAAGTATTTGTACAGCTGTCAAAGAATGAATAACTAATAATGATTAAACTAGTAAAAATTTTTTCATGAAGAAAATCATAAATAAAAAACATAATAAAAATGAACCATGGTTTAAATGGTTAACAAGAGAACTTAATTCTTATGAAGCTTTTCAGGATTTCGAATTAGGCAAGAATCCACAAGATGTAGCAGAAGATTTTATTTCTAGAAATAGTACTGCTATTTCAGAAGTTTTCGAGAATTTTGATGAAGAAGATAAAGATACACTCGATCAGTTTCTTAAATTAACCGAATGCGAGATGCATGTGTTTAGAATTCTTGAAAAACAAATAGAGTTAAGAAACAAGGTAAGATTTGTAGATTTTAAAAAAAGAAAAAAATGAGGAGTTAATTTCTATATAATTTTATTTTTCCCATTACCAGTCTTACCCAAGCCTAGCCAGATGAACCATAAGATCCATCCGAAGATAGGTATTAAATTAATAAAGATCCATTTCCAATCTTTCCCAAAGTCTCTGATTCTTCTTATATCAATAGCTATTTGAGGAATGACACAAACTAATCCATACGCATTGAAACCAAAAGTTTTTAAAAATATTGGGATAGTTAGTAAAGAAATTATAAGATTCGCTAATTGAACTAACCACCAGTCTGATCGAGATGTGAATCCTTTGAACTCTGTAGCTTTAATCCAAAACTCTTTATATGCATTAAAAAAGTTATTAAGCATATATTAAAAATTCAAAGAATTTAATACTATAAATTTAATCTTCATTTTCTCAAAATGTTTTTTATTTATTAAATAGGATCAAATAAATTTATATCATTTGGATCTTGTTTTGGGTGCTCATCTCGATTTGGTAATGAACAGAATCCGTCTTTGCAAATCATCTTTTCTTTTTCAATACTTGTAGTTTCTGAGAACATATTTTTGTTATTGTTATTTGAAGATTCTTTCAGCATTTATATAAAAAAATTAAATCCAATATTAAATTAATAACTCAATTTATTTTGATAAGCAATAAATTTAATATTAATTATTTATTTACTTTTTTTGATTTGGCAAGTCTCTCCAAAAAAGCGCCATTATATAAATGAATAAAGATATAGAACAGATATAAAGTAAAGAATTTAGATGCATTTTTATTTATTAAAGTAGTAACAAAGAGGCCCTTTCATGAAAATGGGATTTCAACAGATTGGTAATTTTTTGACTTAGCAATCAAACAAATTCTAGTATTTATTTAAGTCTTTTAAGCTTTTCCCAAACTTTGAGAAGGAAAAGCTTTTAAATTTTTGGAATATATCTATTCAGTTAGTAAGACTAATAAATCTAAAAGTTTTATAAATTTAATCAAATTCTACATTTTTAAATGTTTATTGTATTTCATGATCTATCCTTATTTATTGCTGTTAAAGCTTTTCTACCTTCCTTAAGGGTTCTTAAGACCAGCCAAGTTATAGAGGAAATCATTAGGATGGTAAGTGTAATAAGAGAAATATGAGTTGTATCTATATTGTTAGCCAATTTAATTAAATTCTTTATGAATCTTTAATTCAAAAAATTCAGACGTCTGATCTAGAGTAAGCAGGTATAAGCATTCCACCATCTTGATCGTCATTATTGTCATCATCAAAACCACCTCCTAGTAGTAATTCAATGATTACAAGTACAGCTACTGGATAAATGCACCATAATATAGCGGTAAAAGGACTTACTGAGTTAGAAAAAGAGTAAAATTCTGTCATAAACCGATACTAATCTAAAGAAATAACAATTGTGGATCCATTGGGTAGTGTTTTATTTAATATTTCTAAAAATATTTTTTAAAAACTTTTCTCTTTCGCACTTATAGATCTTTGGTATGTATTGATATTTTTATTCTTAAAATAAATTTGAATAATAATTTTCTTGAACCTACTGAGAAACTAACTATGACATAATGAATCGCGCGATTGTTATTTTTTATACTTAACAATAAATGTACAATTTTGATTCAAAAACTATTATTTATCTTGATTTTATAAAATCTATGTTTTCTTTCACTTTTGATCCTTTGGCTGCGATATTTGGTATATCAGGAATTGTAGGCTTCTTTTTCTTCGTTTCTGCTGCTAAGGGAACTTCGAGTATTAATACAAAACCAAAAAAGGAATTAGAAGATAACTTATTGTGTCAGAAACTAAATTGAAATTTTAAATTTAGTATTTAAAAGGCTTGTTAATTATTATTTATTCCATTGTTTAGAAATAAATTCAAGAAAATCTTTTAGATCCTCTTCAGGACAATTTGTTTGTTTTTGTAAATCAATGCAAATTTGCTTAATATTTTCAAAGGCCTTTTTTACTATTTCGTTTTTTTCAATAACCTCAAAATATTCTTGATCAGTAAAAGGCATAATATTAGTTTCCTTCTTGAAAATTATTTATTAACCATATTTTATCTACATTGACTTAACAGTAAAGAAGAAAAAATCTTTTTTCTTAAATTTAGCTAACCAATCGATAATGTTTTTTAATACTTTTGGTTACTTCCCATTCGCAGTTAAGTCCAGCAGGAAACTCAACTAGATCTCCAGATTTAATAACGTAAATGTTACCGTTTTGGGTACTTATTTTCGCTTGACCTTCAAGAATTAAGCAAATTTCCTTATCATCGTAATTCCATAGAAATTTGCTTGGCTCACATTCCCAAATAGCCCAACTTTTTATTCCATACTGAATTATTACGCTTGCACTACAGGGGGACGATATTAGAACTTTCAAGAAATAGTTAGGATGTGTTTTGCATTTACAAATAAAAAAATATTTATTTTCGAGAATGTGTGTTTCTTTACTGTCTTTTATTTTTTTTCGTTTATCATAAAAAAAATTTCTAATTTATGGATGAGCTTTCTGTATTATCAATTTCGCTTTCTATAGCTTCTCTAGGAATATTTTTTTTATTTTTCGCTTCAAATGATGATGATGACCAAGATGGAGGTAAGTTGATTAAATCATTAGAAAGAATTAATTAATTTCAAGTAAATAAAACATTTAATAGAGATTTATAACATATGAAGCCTGCATAAATGCAGCTTAAAAAAATAACATAAACTTCTAATGTGCCGAGTCTTTTTTTCTTTAACGTTTTCATTGTTTTGAGTGTTTATAGGCTAATTTTATTTAATTTGATTTTTATTAACATGAGTATTTTTTACATTAACTCAGAGATTAAAGAATTATTAATGTCAAGCCAAAAAATAAAAAACAAGTAAAAAATATTATTTTTTTGGTAATTTCTCTTTCCTCAGTCTTAGCAAAAAATAAGGAAATTACTGGAGATATACTTAATAAAGCCCATCCTACTCCTATGGGAAGGGTTTTAAACACAACTTGTTGTAGAAATATTCCTATATTTGTTCCAAAAAGTATTGAAATAAAAAATCTTTTTTGTTGTTTTTTGTCTAAGTTTTTTAAGAAAAAATTAACCTTAAATCCTTTTATACTAATCAAAAAGATTATTGCACCTAATAATCTTATTTCAGTTGTAAGGAAAGGAGATAAATTGCTTTGAAGGAAAACCATCCTTGAAAAAAGACCTCCAAGAACAGCACATAAAACTGATAAGAAAGGAAAAGCAAAAATCTTAAAGTTATTTTTTTCTGAGAAAGAGGAGTTTTCCTCTTTAAAATCGTTACCTTTTCTGAGAATTATGAATAGCGAAATTATTACTATAATTATTCCAACCCATGATTTAGTTGTTAAATTTTCATTAATAAAAAATTCCCCTGATAAAGCTGCCATTAAAGGAGAAAGAGTTTCTATAGATAAAGTTTTTCTTGTGCCAATTGTTTGTAGTGACTTTAAATAGAAAGTATCACCTAAACCAATACCTATCATTCCACTAATTAGTAGGATAAATATGTTTTTTAATTCAGTTGTAGAACTTAGATTGATAAAAGCAGGTATAAAAATTAAAAAAGCTATTATATTTTTTATTAAATTAATATCTATTGATTTATATTTTTGAGTTTGCGAGCGCCAAATAAAGCATGCATATGTCCAAGATGTGGCAGCTCCAAAAGCAGAAAGGATTCCAATCAAAACAAATAATTTTTAAAAATTTTATTTTATAAATTGAGTAAATGCTAAAAAGAATACATAAATAAGAATCAAAATCCCCGGTAAGTACTGAATTAGTGATTTGAAATTATTTTTTTTCATATTTTCTTAAAAAGTTTATTTTAAACAGTTTTTTTATTAGTAGGGTACAAACTCTCTAACTTCTTTCTTCTTTGAACTTTCGCATTAATTCTCTCTTCTTTTTCTTTTTTCTTGATCTCATCATTTATCTTATTTTGTCTATATCCAAACCAAAGTAGAACCCAAATAACAGAAGTTATTAAAAGAAGAGCAGTATATTGACCAGTCATAGGAAAACTAGCCTCAGAATATTTAACGTAAGAAAATAACATACTCATTTAATTAACTTAAAGCATAAAAATAACGACTGTGTTGATTTTTCTAGAAATTTAAAAATTAGCGAATTCAAGCTATTTATTATGTAATTTTAAAGTTTTATATTTAGTTTTTTATGGTTTTTGGGACTAATTTTTATTTATAACTCCTTGCTATTATCAGATTGAAGCATATTAAATAATAAGTTTTTGGAACCTTTTGATTTAGCAGTGGTTGGAGGCGGTGCAGCCGGTTTTATGACAGCAATAACTGCTGCTGAAAATGGAGTAAAAAGAATAATAATTCTTGAAGGAACTTCAAAACTTATGGAGAAAGTAAGGATTAGTGGAGGGGGAAGATGTAACGTCACTAATGCGACATGGATACCGAATGAACTAATTGAGAATTACCCCAGAGGTGGAATTCAGCTCTTGGAATCATTTAATCGTTTTGCTGCTGGAGATGTATACGATTGGTTTGAGAAAAAAGGGTTAAAATTAAAAATTGAGGAAGATCTAAGAGTATTCCCAGTGTCTAATTCTTCTTCAGATGTTGTTGCTTGTTTGAGAAAAAGTGCTTTATCAAAAAAAGTAGAGATATTAACAAGATTTTTTGTAAAAGAAATTTCAAAAACTCCAGATAATATATTCAATATTTTTAGTCTTAAAAAAGCAAAGGTAACTGCAAAAAATATTATTCTTTCAACTGGAGGTAATCCAAGCGGACATAAATTAGCTAAAAATCTTGGACACACCATAGTTAAACCTGTACCATCGCTTTTTACTTTTTCTACAAAAGAACCAAATTTGGATGAATGTAGTGGGATATCGATAAAGGGCATAGATATAAAAATTAAATTAAACAATAAGAATTTTCAAAATAGAGGCGATTTACTAATAACGCATTGGGGGTTTAGTGGGCCAGCAGTATTAAAACTTTCATCAATTGCAGCAAGGGAACTTTATAGCCAAAAATATAAATTTAATCTAATCATTAAATGGTCTTCTTTAAGTTATGAGGAGTTAAAAGAAAAAATTAATTATTTAAGATCAAATAAAGGCAAGGTGAATCTTATTAATAGTAGACCTGTTCCACTATTAACAAAAAGATTATGGATTTTTTTATTAAAAAAAATAGGTATAGATAAAGAGAAAAAGTGGGCTGATTTACTCGCGGATGAAAGAGAGAAAATGATAAATATTCTCACTAGGGACAAATATATAATTTCGGGCAAAGGACCATTTGGAGAGGAATTTGTTACTTCAGGAGGCGTAAAAATTAATGAAGTTAATTTTAAAAGTATGGAAAGCTTAATTTGTCCAGGGTTATTTTTTTCTGGAGAAGTTTTAGATGTTGATGGGATCACAGGTGGATTTAATTTTCAACATTGTTGGACAAGTGGATGGATCGCTGGTGTGGCAGTCTCAAAGTTAAATAATTAAGTAACAAATCAATAAGTTTATCTTTTTTTTATTAAGTATTAGACGGAAAAAGTTTTTTGGAGAAACTTTAATTTTAAAGTTTTAATTATTGGTGAAGATTAATGCAGAATCTTGTATCAAAAAAAGAAGAAGAGGAAAGAAGATTAAAAGCTTTAGCAGAATATAGGATTTTGGGAACCAAGCCAGAATCATGTTATGACGATATTACAAAAATTGCTGCTACAACCTGTAATGTACCTATTTCTTTAATGACTTTGGTAGACAAAGATAAACAATGGTTTAAATCCAAAATAGGACTTCAAATATCAGAAACTAGAAGAGATTGGTCTTTTTGTACGCATGCAATAAAAGAAAATAGTCCATTAATAATTCATGATGCTTTCCAAGATGAGAGATTTATAAATAATCCATTGGTAACTGGTGATCCCAAGATTCGTTTTTATGCAGGTTTTCCCCTTAGAAATAGTGATGGTAATAAACTTGGAACTCTTTGTGTAATAGACAGAAAGCCAGGAAATCTAACTACACAACAATTCAATATTATGGAATTATTATCCAAGCAAATAGTTTCATTTTTAGAGCTTAGAAAAAAGTCATTGAACTTGCTAGATGCATTGTCAAACTTGCACAAACAGGAAGGTATTTTATCTGTCTGTTCATATTGCAGAGAAGTGAAAAATAAGGAGGGCGATTGGATGCATTTAGAAAAATATCTTTCGAAAATTAGTGATATTAGATTCAGTCATGGGGTTTGTGATAATTGTATGGAAAAACATTTCCCAGATGTAATCGAAGTATGGAATAAAAAGGATTTTTTTGAAGATGGCCAGAAAAGGTATTTAAAGTCTTAGATTTAATACCTTGCTTTTAAGTTATTAATTTATTTCTAAACAAATTCTTCATTTGGTGGTTAGGATTGTATAAATTTTGACTCGAACATGTTATTAGGAACTTTATTAACAGGTGAAATTGCTAAAAGTGCATTAGTAGCATATGTTCATTATTTAGGAATTATTTTGTGTTTCGGTTCTCTTTTGTTTGAAAGATTGACTCTCAAAGTAGGTCTTAATAGAAATGAGACGATCTCAATGATAATTGCAGATGTGGTTTATGGTTTGGCAGGAGTTGCAATATTAGTTACTGGGATTTTGCGTGTTAAGTATTTTGGTCAAGGAGGTGATTTCTATACAAATAACCCTGTGTTTTGGATAAAGGTTTCTCTTTACATTTTGGTGGGATTACTTTCTTTATACCCAACAACAACATATATCTTATGGGCTATTCCATTAAGTAAGAATAAATTACCTGAAATATCTGAGAATCTAGTTAAGAGGTTCAGACTTATCATTACTACTGAATTAGTTGGCTTCGCAACAATACCGTTGTTTGCCACTCTTATGGCTAGAGGTGTAGGTTTAGGTTGAAAAATTTATTTCTAGAAAGAAATTGTTTAATAAGTGCTAATAAACTATATAGATGGAGTTTAAGTTATAAGGTTTCTAAATCTAAAAAGGAAATTATTTTTATTGGTTTAAATCCCTCATTATCGGATGAAGTATTCTTAGATAATACAACAAAAAAGATAATCAAAATTTCGAAAAATAATAATTATGGCAAAGTAAAATTAATCAATCTATTTGCTCTTATTTCTAGCAAACCAGAAAAACTTTTTAATCACAAAAACCCTGTGGGTTATCGAAACAATAATCATATTTATAAAAACTTAAAACACTGGTCTGAAAATAAAAATTGTGATTTATGGTTAGGTTGGGGTAACAAAGGAAAATTTCTAAATAGAAATAAAAGAATATCAAAAAAAATAATGCAATATAACTCAATCAGAAAAAATAATTTTGATAATCCTTTGGGACCGCTTTTAATTAAGAAAACAATCAAAGATAATCCAATACATCCTCTATACTGTTCTGATAATTCCATTCTCAAAGCAGTAAAAACGATTTGATACCAAGGTTAAAGAGGCGATTAATTTAAACTTATGTTAAAATAGAGTTAAGATCAGGTTAAATTATGAGTAACACAAAGCAACTGCAAAAACTTAAAAACTTAAACGTAAAAGCAGAAAAATGCCTTACAAGAGACGAAGCACAAAAAATATTGATAAAGGCTAATAAGGCTCAGAGTAAAATAAATTTTTAAATTTAATATTTGCTTTTTTTAGGAATAATTTATCAAAAAATTTTACAAATATTTTTCTAATTATTTAGAATATTCTTATTCTATTTAATTTTGATGGTTTTTAATATTATTAAAATAAGAAAATCCGATGATAGATTTTTATCAAGAAGAGATTGGCTGCATTCAATGCATTCATTTTCTTTCGCAGAGCATAGAGATCCAAAATGGGATAATTTTGGGAAAATTAGAGTTATAAACGAAGATATTATTTCTCCTAATGCAGGGTTTGATACACATTCTCATGCAAATATGGAAATTATTACTGTCGTAACAAAAGGAGCAATAACTCATAGAGACTCGTTAAACAATCTTGGAAAAATTCACAAAGATGAAGTACAAGTTATGTCTGCAGGTACTGGAATCTCTCATAGCGAGAAGAATGAAGAAAATGAGACCTGTAAGTTGTTCCAGATTTGGATATACCCTCAAAAAGAAAATATCAAACCTCGATATGATCAAATTTCATTAAATGAAAAGTTGTGGGACAATCTTATTTTTAATTACAAAGATTCTAAAAATAATAAGCTTTCTTTAAATCAAAGTATTTCTTTATGGCGTTGTAAATATAAGCCAATTAAAGAAAAAAAATTGCCATTAAAAATCGATAAATATAATTGGATCCAAATAATAGAAGGTAATCTTTTATTAAAAAGTAAAGACTCTAATTCAAATATATTTCTCGAATCTGGCGATGGCTTGGGTTTTGAAGTTAATTATTATGATGATGTTTCTATAGATACTGAGAAAAACTTAGATTTTCTCTTATTTTCGATGCCTTCCTTATAATTTATCTGATATTTTACCCATCAACTCCTTTATTAAATGCATTTAAGGCTTGCAAAGCCATATTAAGGTGAACTTCCATAGCACCAAGTGCAATTAAGGAATTTGGTGATTTATCTTTTAGTAAATTCTCTTTTCTTTTTGATAACTCATTAACTACCTTCTTAGTTGAAGCTTCCCAATTGTTGATTAACTCTTCAAATTCTCTTTTTTCAGGGCTTTCTATTTCTGCTAATTCATCAGAAAAATGAGAATCCTTTTGTGCCTTAAGCATCAAGTAACTTAATTTTTTATGACTTATTGCTTGAGGTAAATTGTTAGATTCACTCATTACTAGTGGTTAATTAATAGTCAAAATCTAACTAATTAAGTGAATATTTGCTAGAGGGTAAACGGTTGTGATGACCGACCTGAAAATTACGAAATGATACTTGAACAAAAAATGGATTTATTATCCAATAATTTTTCACTTATTAATTTCTTGAAATAATCTCCACGCTCTTCATAATTTTTAAATTGATCAAAACTAGAGCAAGAAGGTGAGAATAATAATGTTCCAACCCTATTATTTTGCATATAATTAAAAACAAAATTTATAAGCTCTTTTAGTTCTGAAAATTCAAAAATATTTTTTTTAAACCCTTCATTAATAAGCGCCATTTTTAGGACTTTTGAGCTTTCTCCAAAAAGGAAAACACATTTAACTTTTTTCTTTAAAACTTTTATCCACTCACTATATTCATTGCCTTTTAATCTACCCCCAGCAATTATTATTATTTGACCTTCAATTGAACTTATTCCCGAAATAGATGAGTCAAAATTTGTAGCTTTACTATCATTAATGATTTCCAGATCATTATTTTTATAAATTGTTTCCATCCTATGGGGTAATTGTTTGTAATTAGATAAAGAATCTTTAATCTTTTTACCAGATAATCCAACTTTTCTTGCTGCTGCAATTACCAATAAAAGATTTTGAAGATTATGCACGCCTTTTAAAGAAAAATGTTCAAGTTTGAATAATTTCTTCCCTCTCTCAACAATGTACGATTGTTCATCTATCCAATAATCGCAATGAATAAAATTTGATTTATCAAAACTAGTTGTTATCCAAACCCCTCTTGATAGTGAACTGTAGAGATTTCTCAGGTTTTTATCGTCATAATTATAAATTCTAAAATCAGATTTTTCTAACAAGCTTTTTTTTATGTTGAAATAGTTTTCAAGTGTTTTATGTCTTTCAAGATGATCTTCTGTGAAGGTTGTCCATATCCCAATATTAGGTTTTACTTCTGGAGATATTTCTATTTGATAACTGCTTAATTCAGCTACAAGCCAATCAATTTTTTCATGTTTTTTGGAGTGAGCATACTTACATAAAGGTGTACCAATATTTCCAGCAAAAGGAGCATATAATCCAGTATCACAGAGTATATGGCTTAGTAGATGAGTAACAGTAGTCTTGCCATTTGTGCCAGTAATACCTATCCAATTTGTGTCTTTTAAAATTTCCCATGCAACATTAATTTCTCCAATTACTTTAATTCCCTTTTTTTTTAATTCAATAACAGTTATGTGGTCATAAGGTATTGATGGACTTACAACAACAGATTCGATCTCTTTCAAAAAAGGTTGAATTTCTTCAAATACAAATTCTTTATTTAGAGAAACTATGATATTGAGCTCTTCTAATGCTGTTTTTCTTTCTAAGAATTCTATCCCATCTTTACTTTCCCAAACAATTACTCTCTTATTGATGCTTTTCAAATACTTGGCAGCCCAAAATCCAGATTTACCTAATCCAATTACAAGATTAATATCTCTTTTACTTAAATGATTATCTATCATTAAATTTATAATTGCATTTATATTAATTGTGTTTAAAGGGTAATTCAATCATGAGATTTTTCTTTAGTATTTATAGTATTCGCCCAAGAAAATTTAATTAATGGAAGATAATACTGCAAAATATTGGTTCTCTTGGTTTTATGAAAAGTGGGAGAAAAATGCTCCAGGTGAATTAATTGAACAGGGTTTAACTCCGTCTCAGATTGCTGAGCGCTTTGTTAATGAAAACCATGATAGTTTTATTCAATTGTCAAAAAAAATTGATGAAAAAAATTATGATGCCCTAACAGAATTTATGAAACTCTCAGAGAGTGAATTACATATCTTGAAGTATTTTCTAAAGTTAGTAAAAATGAAAAATTTATAAGAAGTTATTAAGTATTTCGAGGCTTTTTTCCCATAAATTTTTTCTTTCTTTTTTATTCATTGCGAAAGGAGAAGTAGGGGATAGTTTTGGATGACCTCTGAAATTAAATCTAGGACCATAATGATCACCGCCTCTTGCGTCTGGTGAAGTAGCTGCAAAAAGCTGAGGTAAAGCACCCATCTCAGCAGTTTGAAAAATAGGACTAAATAATTCCAATGAGAATGTTTCTAATGGGCCAGGGTTAGGTTTTTGAGCAGTAAAGAGATTTGTTTTTGCAATTCCTGGGTGAGCAGCTAAAGAAAGTATATTTTTGTGCTTTAAGTTCTCATTTAGTTCCAAAGCAAACATTACATTTGCCAATTTGCTATTGGAGTAAGATTCCCATTTGTTGTAATAGTTCTCGGCTTTCAGATTTTTCCAACCAACTTTGCCAAAAAATTGTGCTCCGGAAGTCACCGTCACTATTCTAGATTCTTCTTTTTTTTCAATAATTGGAAGTAACTTTAGTGTCAAAAGCATGTGAGCTAGATGATTAACTGCAAATTGTATTTCATATCCTTGGGCACTAAGAGTTTTAGGCGGATGCATAATGCCTGCATTATTGATTAGTAAATCCAAATTTTCAAAATTATCAAAAATTTTGGACTGAACTTCTACAATATTTTTTAAATCTGACAAATCTAATTCTAATGGTGTAAATAATCCTTCAGGATTAAGACCTTTAAGTTTTTTGATAGTTTGATTAGCTTTTTCGAGTGATCTACAAGCTATAACAACATGAGCATTTTTTTCTGCTAAGGCCTTTGCAGTGTAATATCCAAGACCACTATTCGCACCAGTAATAAGCGCTGTTTTGCCTGTAAGGTTTGGAATATTAGATGTTTCCCAGTTAGAGATTTTTGGCCTTGAAATAGTGGCAGTCATTTAGTAATCCTGCAAATTGCTTTGGAATTTAACCAAAATTTAATTACTTTTCCACTGTAAATACTGGAATTCAGTATCGTGAGCTCTTATTGAAGGTACTATTCAATATTATTTTTCAATTGCATATTGCCATTCTTTATTTTGAGATAAACTTTTCTCTCTAAGTAACTGTAATTTCCTACTATTTATTTTTATAACTATCCCATTAGTTGGATATTTTGCAAATATTTTTTTCTCTAACCAATTTTTTATATATATTTGGATTTCGCTTGTATGATTTGTGAAGTAACTTTCAGGGGTGCTGAAGCCACATTTTTTAAGATAGTTAAGGGTTTCGTATTGATTAAGTCTTCCATTAAGTATTTGGAAACAGCAAAAGCGGAGACTTTCTCCAATCCCTTTCTTATCATTGAGGTATTTTCTTGTAATTCTTTGGGAAATGCCGGCAACTTGGTTTGTAGAGTATAGTTCACCTCTAATTTGAAAATCTCGTTTGATAGGAATACAATCGGGGACATTTTTAATTTGTTTAATTTTGCTTGAGACATCAAATCCTTTCTTTGTAATAGCTTTATTAAAATTGCCATCTATATATCTAATTGCAATAGCACAGCCATCAATTTTTGGTTGAATGCTTAATCTTGTTTTTGTTAATAAACTTTCCAAAAATTCTTTATAGTTTTCTTTAGCTAATTTTGGCAAAAGTTTATTATTTTTTTGATTAAAGTAGTCAGGCTTTGGATCAATAGGAATAAAGATCTTTTCAAGTTGCTTAAATGCATCATCCGAAATTATGCCTTCACCTATTCTGTATTGTTCATCTAGATACTTAACATCTCTCACTAATAAATTATTCATAATAATTCTGATAAATATTTAAAAATCTTTTAGAAAAAAATCATTTAAATAAAGATTTGAAAACTAAAATTAGATCTAAAAAGTAATTGACCACTAAATATCCTCCTATTCAGAGAGCGATTTAAGAGTATAAAATGTACTGATAAGGCGTTTAAATTAAATACTTCAATCAAACATATTTACTTAAAAGTGAAATAGAAAACTTTAAGGATTAATTTGAAGGCAAATTTTTGAAATTTCTATCAATACATAAAAAAATTTTTTAAAGTTATGAGAAAATGTCATTTTTATTAAAAGCTCAAAATACCTGGGAAAATTTTGCGAAATACAAAATCAATGATTATGCAAAATTAAGAAATTTTGATTTTGGGCCAAATAACGAAAGTTCAGTTTCAAAATTATCGCCTTTCATTACTCATAGAATATTATCGGAATATGATCTGATCCATGATATTAAAAGTAAGTACAAAATCAAAAATTCAACTAAATTTGTTGAAGAAATATTTTGGAGAGTTTACTGGAAAGGTTGGATGGAAAATAGACCCAAAGTTTGGAGAAATTTTATTTCAGAAAACAATTTCGATTTTGATTATGAGCTATATGAAAGTGCAATTAATGGCAATACAGAATTAGATTTTTTTAATTCTTGGGTCTATGAATTAAAGCAGTTCAACTATTTGCATAACCATACAAGAATGTGGTTTGCGAGTACTTGGATATTTAATTTAGGCCTCCCATGGCAATTGGGAGCAAAGTTTTTCTTTAAATATCTTTTTGATGGAGATGCTTCATCTAATCTTCTTAGCTGGAGATGGGTCGGAGGATTGCAAACGAAGGGAAAACAGTATCTTTTTTCATCATCAAACCTCAGAAAGTTTTCAAATAATAGATTTAATGTAGAAAAAATAAGTAATCAACAAATTTTTCTTGAAGAATCTAATCAAATACCATTTGAAGATGAGATTTATAAAAATGATATGGATCCTAAATCAGATTATCTGATTATGTTTGAAAATGATCTGCACCTAGCAACCCTTAAAAATTTACTTCCAAGCTATAAAAAAGTATTTATTATCCTTTTAAAAAATGAACAAAGACAAATTAAATTGTCTGAATCTGTTTTGAAATTTAAACAAGATTTGGTCTCTGAATTTGTAGAGCAATTTGATAATGTTGAACAGATTGATCCTTATTCATTGGAAAGTACTTTTAAAAATACTAACGAAATAGACATTATTTATCCTGGAGTAGGAGAAAATTATGATTTCATAACTGAGTTTAAAAATTTACACCATAAAAAAATTTTTAATCTTGTGAGGGATGAAGATTTATTTGCTTGGAAATTTGCTAAAAGAGGGTTTTTTAAATTTAAAGAAAATATTCCAAAAATAAATCAGAGAATATTAGAAAATTTTTCAAAAAATAATTTTTAACTTACTTGAATTCCTAATCAGAAAAAGAATTCATTAGAGCACTAAGTATAAATACTTAATTAGGCGCGACTTTTGCTCTTTAATCCACGATGGATACTGTGACTAGTTATTTTTACTTAAGGATAATTTTTTTATAGTGCTCTCAACAATTCTTACCAAATCGTTTAGCAAAGATACTGCTTTATTAATTCTTAGAGTTATAACTGGAACTGTTCTTATTCATCACGGTTATGAGAAATTAGCAAATATAGAAAATTTCGCTGATGCTTTTGTCAGACCATTACATCTTCCATTTCCAATATTTTTATCATACATAGCGGCATTCTCTGAAATAGGTGGTAGTTGGCTACTAATTATCGGCTTAGCGACAAGATTCGGGGCTTTGGCAATTGTGGGAACAATTTCTGTAGCCATTTATCATGCACTAGTTACTTCAGGTTTTAATATTTTCTTACTAGAGCTTTTACTTTTGTATTTCGCTTCAGCAACATCAATTGCATTAACAGGGCCTGGTAATTTCTCCTTAGATGAAGTCATTATCAGAATTTTGAAATCAGAAGATGAAGAGGAAATCATTTCTTCAACAAAACCAAAAAATTCTAAGGAAGTTGAAGTTAAAGAAGAAACAAGTAAAGGCGGCTTATTTCAATTTTTACAAGCAAACATACTCTCAGATACTTCAAGCTAACTTTTTAGGATAGAGACTATTTATTAGTTCTAACCTTTTTCTATAACTGTTTCTCTTCTCAAGTTTTATCTTAATCGTTGCTTCAGAAAGACTTATAAACAGCCCTATAGCAGTTACCCAAGATAAAAAAATAAAAGGGTTTTCAGGAATTTCTGAGAAATTCATTTAAATAATACTTCTTTTTTAAAACTGACTGATCACTATATGTTTTTCAACCTAAATATACAATTTAGAAATATTTAGGGATTAATTTCAACTTTTTCCCATTTCTTAACCTTTTCCCAAAGATATCGTTTATGAACAGGATGTTCTAATTTAAGAAGATCTACTGAATCGATTTCAAAATTTAGAACCACAAAATTTTCTGACTTGGGTAGGCTTGATGATATTTCATGAGTAAATTGGATTTTTGGGTTTATTTTCTCTCCAGGAGACCCCCAAAACCAGGAAGATTTTGATTTTTCTGATAATGAATCCCAATAACTTTTGTTATCAATTAATTCACGTGTTTTCCCTTTAAATCTATATTGTGATTTGGATTTCAAAAAGAACCATAATATTTCTGCATTAGGGTTAGATTTTAAATGCCCAATTTTTTCACTTCTTCTATCTGTAAAAATTATCATTGAATTATCTTTATGCCATCCTCTGAAAACCACTGTTCTTAATCTTGGCTCATTTTCTTCGCTAACTGTTGCAAGCTGTATCCACCTACTAGAGGTTAATTTTCCCTCTTTTTTTCTAGAAGATTTTAAATCTTGTCTCCAACTAGGTAAGTTGTTATCAAGCATTTAATTTAGGCAAAATAAGACCACTTTTCTTTTTGTATTCTTCGAATGAATCATATTTTGAGAGTGATTTATCTTTTTTTATCATTCTTGGGAGAAAAACTATAGAGAAAAATATTGCAAGAATTGCTAATGGAACGAAACTCATTGAGAGGATGGCGAATGATAGATAAATTAGTATTTCTCCTAGATAATTAGTATTCCTTATATTTTTGAAAAATCCTTCTTTAATTAGATCTTTTTTTAATTTAAGAGAAAAATATTTTTGGGCATCACTAGCAAAGTGTAAAAACACACCAATTATATTTATAGATACAGAAGCAGCTATTACAATATTTGGAACAGACTTCTGGGATGAGATAAGGATGTAGGGAGCTACCCAGTAACTTCCAAGGAAAATAAAACCAGTAACTGAAGTTAAAAAATTGATTTTTTCTTTAAAATAAGGATCTGGGAATATCTTTTCTTTTAAAAGCCAAAGTAATCCATAAGTACCGTGCAGAGCTAAATAAACGTAGGGAGCGATTGTAAAATTATCAAAAAAAATCATAAGACCTATTACTACAAATGCAGTGAGCCCCTTATGAAGATTAATTATTTGATTAAGTTTCATCTTTTTAAATAATCTAAAAAATGAAATTATTTTCTGTGGATCTAACCTAAGCCGTCAAAAGTTTTAATGGGCGATACTGGATTCGAACCAGTGGCCACTACCGTGTCGAGGTAGTGCTCTACCACTGAGCTAATCGCCCAAATTGAAGAAATTTTTTATTCCCCTTATAAGAAAATAGCAGGTTGCGTTTCATTTTCTAAGTAATTTAACTTTCCATCGTTCTCTTTTGGTTATTTCTAAATTTAGAATTTCAATAAATCCTTTATTTTCAAGTTCTAGTTTGTCGCCAATTTTTAGATTAATAGTGGGTTTATTAACTTTGCTTCCATTTAATCTGAGCATTCCATTTTCTATCCTTTCAATGATTTTGGTTCGTGATACCCTAAAGCCAGCTGAAGCTATAGCATCTAATCTTGTTGAAGCTTCTACTGTATTGACAAGTTTTTTTGTTCTTCCAGAAGGTATTTGTAATTCATCTATACCTACTACATTAATTTTTGCTTTTACATCTCTTAAATAAAAAATCTTTTCATCTAGATGCTTAATATCTAAATTATCAATTATCCCTTGTGCTCCCCTATCGCCAATAGTCCATATATCTCCTACTTTACTTTGATTTAACCCATTTTCAATTAAGAGGGATCTAAAGTCATCTTGTGTAGCATTATCAAATAAAAAATTTCCACTAATTTTTATTCCTTGAGCTGGAAAATTATTTTTTAAAGCATCCTCTTCAGGAATGCTATCTCCTCTAAAGCAAGCTATCCTAGATCTTTGAGAAGAGGAGAATCCTCCATAAATAAAAAATTTGAAATCATTTAAATTTTCAAAATCTTTTAAAATCTCCTCGCAAACATAAGTTGAATTAAACCCAGTCCAATAAGTTTCCCAGTGTTTGTAAGCTAAGTTAGCAATATTTATTAATTCCTCAGTTTCTTTTTTGTAGTTTGAATTTATTAAGATTTCTTTTAAGTCAATCATTTATCCTTCTAAAAAAATTACATCTTTTGCTTCTGATTGTTTTATCAAAGCCCAAGGTAATTCAGTTCCAATTTGATTTTCAAGCAGAACAAGCCATTTACCTTCTTTATTAAAATTAATAATTGGTCTCAAGTCTTTATTTCTATTAATGTTGATACTCGCAGAAGAAACAACACTACCTAAAAAGCCTGAACCCATTCCTAAAAGTCCTCCAATGAGAGATTCACCGATGTTATTCAAACCAAGAAAACTGAAAGTAGATAAATTTGTCATATTAGAAAAAGCTATTCCAGCCAGAAAACCAAATGGCATTAGCCATCTACTCATTTCTTTTTGTCTAATCTTTCTATCAAGTTTTGGATTTAAAATTCTTATATCTTCAAATTTTTGAGATTTGAATAAGATATTTGCTTTCGCATCTAGCAATTCTGTTTCATCAGATGATATTTTCTCACTTTTTGGTGGGATCAAAATAGCTTCAGAGAGCATTACTGATTTTTCGTTGAAAACTTCAAATAGTTGGATACATTTATCAATGTCTTCAAATATCACAATACTTTTAGTCAAATTTCAATCCTCAAATGTTTGTGTGTTATTCAAATTAATAAAATAAGATACATACACTATAGATTAAGTTAAAGTAAAAGATTAAAGAACCAATCTTAAATGACAAAAGTTCTCATTACAGATCCAATTGATCAAACAGGAATCGATATTCTTTCACAAGTTGCTCAGGTTGATCAGAAGATAGGAATCTCAGACTCTGAGCTAGCTTCCATTATTAAAGATTATGATGCTTTAATGATTCGCTCTGGTACTCAAGTGACCGAAGAAATTATTAACTCTTCAAGTAAACTGCGTATTATTGGAAGAGCAGGAGTTGGAGTTGATAATGTAGATGTTAAGGCTGCTACGCAAAAAGGAGTTCTTGTTGTTAATTCTCCAGGTGGTAACACAATAGCTGCTGCTGAACACACAATAGCTATGATGTTGGCTTTATCTAGACATATTCCAATTGCTAATAGTAGTACTTTGTCAGGTAAATGGGAAAGAAAGAAATTTGTTGGTAATGAGCTTTATAAGAAAAAATTAGGTGTAGTAGGTTTAGGGAAAATTGGTGCTCATGTAGCGAAAGTTGCAAATGCATTAGGAATGGAAGTTTACGGATATGATCCCTTTGTATCAACTGAAAGGGCTCAACAAATACAAGTTAAACTATCTGAACTCGAGGATTTATTCAAACAATCTGATTATGTAACTTTGCATTTGCCTCGCACACCGGATACAGAGAATTTAGTAAGTATAGACGTACTCAAAAGTATGAAAAGTAGCGCAAAATTGATTAATTGTGCTCGAGGAGGCTTAATTGATGAAGAGGCATTAGCACAAGCTTTAAATCAATCATTGATTGCAGGTGCTGCAATAGATGTCTATTCTAAAGAACCTTTGGAATCTGATTCACCACTTTTGAAGGTTGAAAAAAATCTTATACTTACCCCACATTTAGGAGCATCTACACGGGAAGCACAAGAAAATGTAGCTGTTGATGTTGCAGAACAAATAAGAGATGTCTTGCTTGGTTTATCTGCTAGAACTGCAGTAAATATTCCAGGTTTGAGTCCTGATATTATGGATAGTCTAAAACCTCATTTGCAGTTGGCTGAAACAATGGGTCTGCTTATAAGCCAGCTTTCAGGTGGGCAGATTCAAAAACTAGAAGTGAAGCTTCAAGGCGAATTTGTTCAACATCCTTCCCAGCCATTAATAATAGCTAGTCTTAAAGGTCTTCTAAGTAAAGCTTTGGGAGATAGGATCAATTATGTAAATGCTTCTCTAGAAGCAGATTCAAGAGGTATTTCAGTAGTCGAGAGTAAAGATGAGGTAAGACCTGAATTTGCTAGTGGATCGCTGCAATTAACCACTTATGGAGATAATGGCGACCATAGCGTAGCAGGAAGCATTTTTGCTGATGGGGAATTAAGAATTATTAGTATTGATCAATATCCTGTTAATGTATCGCCAAGTAGATACATGCTGGTTACTAGGCACAGGGATATGCCCGGTATTATTGGCAAGCTTGGTTCTTTATTGGGAAGTAACAATGTAAATATTGCCTCAATGCAAGTTGGGCGCAAAATTGTTAGAGGAGAAGCTGTTATGGTTCTAAGCATTGATGATCCAATTCCTAATAAGTTGCTTGACACCATTATTGAAGTTGAGGGAATTACCAATGCTAATCCAGTTACTTTATAAAAAGTCTGAAGCTACATAATGGCAATTAAAGATTGGTATAAACTAACTTTTCAGATAGATAGTGATTCAGAAGATATTATTATTTGGAAGTTAAATGAGCTGGGAATATTTAGTTTTTCATTTGAATATTTAATTAAAAATAAAAATAAAAAAGAAGTTAATATATGGCTTCCAAGTAATGATTGGGGCGAGACTTCTAGAAGTGGTTTTGAAAAAATAATTACCAAACTTCTAAACATTAATGCCCCTAAGAATCAATTTTTTAATTGGAGTATTATTAAAGAGGAGGATTGGTTGACAAGCTGGAAGAAATATTGGGCACCTGAATTAGTAGGAAATCATCTTTTAATATTGCCTTGTTGGTTGAATCTAAATGAAGAATTAAAAGATAAAAAAATCATAAAAATTGATCCTGGAGCAGCCTTTGGTACAGGAAGTCACCCTTCGACTTTTCTTTGCTTGGAAAAAATGGAGAATATGTTCTTTTCTGATAAAAAGATATTAGATATTGGTAGTGGTAGCGGAATTTTGAGTGTCGCCGCAAGATTGCTTGGCGCTAAAGAGGTTTATGCAGTTGATAATGATTATTTAGCTATAAATTCAACAAGATCTAATTTTCAACTAAATTTCGGTAATTTAAACAATTTAAATACATATTTGGGATCTTTTAATGAGGTAATTTTAAAAAATCAACTCACACAATTTGATTTTGTTTTATGCAATATTCTTGCCGAAGTAATAAAAGGAATGATTCCAAATATTTATAAGTGCTTGAGAAACAATGGGGAAGTCATTTTCAGTGGAATTCTGAATTCTCAAAAGGATGAAATTATAAAAATATTAATTAAGAATGACTTGAAATTATTGGGTGTAACAACTAAAAAAGATTGGGCATGTATTTCTGCGCAAAAAGCCAGCAATCCAACCTAAATATAAGTTTTTCTTATCGATACTCTTTAATACATTTTATTGTGTCATTTTTTACTTCAAAATCTCACATATCGGCCTAATCGATGTTAAAAATGTATTTGATAGGTATAATTTACCAACAATTTTTTATTTAAATGGCTTCTTACAAAGTTACTCTCATCAGCGAAGGTGAAGGACTCAATTCAACTATTGAAGTACCTGATGACCAATACATCCTCGATGCGGCTGAAGAACAAGGTATCGACCTTCCCTATTCCTGCAGAGCTGGAGCATGTTCAACATGTGCTGGAAAAGTTACTTCAGGTAGTGTTGATCAGTCAGATCAAAGTTTCTTGGATGACGACCAACTAGAAGCTGGTTTTGTTCTGACTTGTGTTGCTTATCCAACATCTGACGTAACAATTACAACTCATGCTGAGGAAGAACTATACTAATTATAAAAATTTAACTTTTCTAAGTTGATTATTGATTATTTCTCTGCCACCCTCTAAGAAGGTGGCTTTTTTGTAAATGGATAAATTTGAATTTTTCAAGACTGGCAGTGTTCAATCAAGTTATGGAGGTCAATACAGTTATAAGGTAATTGGCCCATGTTGCAGACTTTATGATAGGGAAGAGTTACCCTGGCCTTGCTCAAGGCTTGCTTGGAGAAGTAAGGAGCCTAGTTGGAGAAGAATAGGTTCTAGGTTCGTTGCTGATATGGCGTCAAGAAAATGCCCATCTTACTCAGTTCAGATTTTGGAGCCTGGATCAAAACCTGTTGAGACAGTTATAACTCTTTTCTCAAAGAAATTTTCTTCTGATATACAAGAATGGTGGTATAGCAAAAAACCAGGCTCAAAAGAGCCTGGTAATATCTTCCCTTCTGAAATTGGTTAGCTTTAAATATTATGTTTTTGGCTTTGGAGGCATGTAACCTTTTAAGCCAGTGCATTCAAGACTATCAATTGTATTAACTCCAGTTTGTGAGTTAGTTCCACTAGCTCTTTCACATAATGATTTTCTCTGAGAAAGATCAAGATTTGCATCAGTAAAGTCTGCTCCATCAATAATTGCTCCATCAAAAACACTTTTCATTAGCTCACCATTAGTAAGATTTGCATCAGTAAAGTCAGCATTATCGAAGCGTGTAGCATATGCAATGAGGTCTGTCATATTAGCTCCTTTAAAACTAGAGTTTTTTGCTGTAGTTACACTCATATATGCGCCTTGAAGATTAGCTTCTCCTAAATCTTGATTAGATAAATCATATTTAACATATTCTGTATTATGGAGGTCAGCACCGTGAAGATCATCTTTTAGAACGTCAACTGATGAAGGATCACTAGGATAGAGTGCATTTGCAGATATTGGATTAATAAGTAACCCAATAATTAATGGAAGAAAAATAAATAGTCTTTTACAAGACTTATGTAGTGATGAAAAAATAGAGACCATTTCGATCGACATCAAATAGAAAAACCTAAGACTATTATTTCATGGGTTGGTCATTTACAACGCTCCTGCTAACGAACTGTTGCAGTTTATTTTATTTCTGTCGTTAGAAAATCTTTTGCAAGCTGAGTATTTGGAAAAACTTTTCGAGCCTCTTTAAGCAAATCGCTTGGAGTAATTGCGTTTTTATTGGTATATCTTGGACTTAAATGAGTAATAATTAATTTTTTTGTGTTAGATAATAATGCTGTTTTGGCAGCCATGATTGTTGTGGAATGTAATTTTTCGTATGCCATGCTTTCATCTTCCTCTGAAAAAGTCGATTCATGTACAAGTAAATCGGCATTTTCTGATAGTGAAACAGCTGATTCGCTAAAGATTGTATCTGTGCAATAAACAAAACTTTCACCCTCTCTAGGGGGTCCACAGAATTCTTTCCCATCAAATGTCCTACCATCTGCTAAAACTACTTTTTTACCTTTTTGCAGTTCTGAATAAATTGGTCCTGGTGCTATTTTTAGAGACTCCGCTTTTTTGATATCAAATATACCTGGTTTATCTTTTTCACTAACTCGATAACCATAAGCAGGTATTTTATGTTTAAGACAGGCGCAATTTACTTTTATTTTATTGTTTTCAAATAGGATTTTATTTTCTGATGCAAAATTTTCAACTTCCACAAAATGCAATGGAAACGATAATTTGCAAAAACTACTTTTAAGTGCAGAATTTATAAAACTTCTCAACTCTGAAGGACCGTAAATTTCAATACCCTTACTATTTCCTGATAAACCTAGGGTAGCCAAAAGTCCAGGTAAACCATAAATATGATCTCCATGCATATGAGTAATAAATATTTTTTTGATTTGTGAAGATTTGATATTGCTTTTCATTATTTGATGTTGCGTTCCCTCTCCACAATCAAAAAGCCAAACTTCTGATGACTGTGATAGTTTAAGTGCTAGGGAAGAAACATTCCTCGTTAAGGATGGTACTCCTGAGCTTGTTCCTAAGAAGGTGATATTCACTTATTTATGATATTTTTATTTTTATATCTGGATTAAATCTAGACTTTTAGTCAAACTTAGGCAAATTGAGCATTTGTTTTTTAAACAAAGTGATACTTAAATTTAAAAATTATTATAGTAAATGTTGCCTGATTAGTATTTTATTTATTTGTGTTTTTCAGAGTGAAAGTGTTTTTGCATCTCGAGAGCCAATAATAAGAGTTTTAATATCAAAAAATGATTATTTAAGGATCAGATCAGATAGATCAATTCCTTTAATCATAGAGGGGCAACTTTTTTCAAATCAAAAAATAAAAGGATTAACTTTGAAAAATGAGAAAAATAAAAAAATTTTATATTTTGATAAAAATAAACAAAAAAAATATGATTTAAAAAGTAATCAACAATTGCAAGTAAGATCTTCTGATGGAAGAGGTATATGGGTTGGTCAGAAGAGGTTTCCTGGTAAGCTTAATCTCTTTGTACTTGATTCTGAAGTATTGGTAGTGAATGTTTTAGGAATAGAAAAATATCTAAGTAGTGTAGTTGGTTCAGAGATGCCAACAAAATGGCCTATTGAAGCATTAAAAGCACAAGCAATTGCCTCAAGAACTTATGCTTTAAAGCAAAAGGGAAATAATTTATTTGATATAGATTCAACCCAGAAGAATCAAGTTTATAATGGCTTGGAGTCAAGAACTTATAAAACTATCAGAGCCGTTAAAAGTACAAGATCTTTAGTTTTGACATATAAAAATAAATTAATTAATGCTTTGTTCCATAGCAGCTCAGGTGGAATGACAGAAAACAGTCAAGATGTATGGAAAAATAAATATCCATATTTGTCAAGTGTGAAAGATTTTGATAAAAATAATCCAAAATTTAGATGGAAAAAAAGTTTTTCGAGTTATGAATTAACAAATTTATTTCCCAAGATTGGAGGTTTAAGAGATATAGAGATTCTAGATATTACCAGCACTGGAAGGGTAAAAAATGTAAAACTTATTGGAGCTAATGGTTCTGATCAAATGTCTGGGGTGGTTTTAAGAAAAAGATTAGGCCTCAACAGTAATTTTGTGAGATTTAAATTTTTTGAGGAAGAATTGAATAATAAATTTTCTATAAAAAAGGGTTTGATAGCTTTTGGAAAGGGATCAGGGCATGGAGTAGGAATGAGTCAATGGGGCGCTAAATATCTAGCGTCTAGAGGTCATAAAGCTGAAAGAATATTAAAGCATTTTTATAAGGGTGTTCAGATTAAGCCTTTTAGAAAAGATTATCTATAGAAGTTATTTAGCATTAAGGACTAATTTTGGATTTATATTAGACAGCTCTTTATTCAAGAAGCCTATTCCAAGTAATGTTTGTTTTTTATCTATTACTTTTATGGGTTTTTTATAGTCAAAAGATTTGCTTTCCTGGAAGTAATTAATATCAACTTTAATAGTTCTTCCTGTTTGCCAAAAATTGATTTGTTTTTCATTACTTAAGACAAATGTTGAAATGTGATTAAGGGCAGAAATTGTTGGAATAATAAAATTTTTCGAGTTTTTCTTTTCTTTTTCTTTTTCGATATCAGATATTTTTATCGAGTTTTCTTCATCAAAGCCACAAGCTGAAATTCTTTTTAGTTGTAGAAGGCAACCTTCGGAATTGAGAATTTCTCCTATATCTCTCGCGATTGATCTTATATATGTGCCAGCTGAACATTTGATTTTTATTTCTATAATTCCGTTAATTTGGTCCCATTTCATTAAAATAAGTTCGTCTATTTTTACTTCTCTTGGTGATAATTCAAAAATTTCATTCTTGAAAGATTTCTTATAAGCTCTCTCACCATTAACGTGCACACTAGATACTTTCGGCGGAATTTGTTTAATAATTCCTCTAAATCTATTTAAGTATTGATCTAATTTTTCATTACTGATTTTAGGCCAACTTTTTTGATTAATAATTTCTCCGTGAATATCATCAGTGTTAGTTCTAATCCCTAATTTAATTTGTCCTATATAAGTTTTACCCTGAGGAAGATATTGAATAAATCTTGTTGCACTACCAACCGCGATTGGTAATGTTCCTGTAACTTCAGGGTCAAGGGTTCCTGTGTGTCCGACCTTTTTTGTATTTAATAATCTCCTTATTTGTTTAACACAATCATGTGAGGTACAGCCTTTATCTTTATTAATTACTAAGAATCCATCTTTAGTGTTCATTTTAAATATTAAGAATACTTTGAGAAAGATTTATAAACATTCTATGATTTTGTCACTGGAAATTTAGAGTAAGAAATTGCAAAAGAATAATTTTATTTTAAAAGAGTTTTTAGACAATGCTTTTAATTTGAAATCACATTTAATGGAATATTTATCTATTCGAGAATGTGATTTAGATGGATTCCTAGCAAATGCAAAGATGAATTTGGCAAATTCCCATCCGGGAGATGCTTTAAATGATGTTTCGGATTTTTATACTGAGATTGTGGGAGATAGGCATGTAGCTGATTTAGCTGCTTGGCATATCACAAGTAGGGACTATATTGCTGATACTTTAAAGCTTCAGCAGAGATTTTCTAGAGATTTAGTTTTAGATTTTGGAGGAGGTATTGGTACTCATGCCTTAGCTAACGCTATGTCTTCAAAAGTTAAGCATGTTTTTTTTGTAGATATTAATCAAACAAATAGAAATTTTGTTGAATACAGGGCTAAGAAATTAGGCGTCGAAAAAAAACTTACCTTTTGTAAGACAATTCAAGATACACAAATATTGAAATTTGATACGATAGTTTGTCTTGATGTTTTGGAACATCTTGCAGATCCAGCTTCTCAAATTAATACCTTCAGTGGATTTATGGATAGTAATTCTATTGCTCTATTCAATTGGTATTTTTACAAAGGCGACAATAATGAATATCCATTTCATATCGATGATAATCAAATAGTTGAAAAGTTTTTTAAATCACTTCAATCAAATTTTTTAGAAGTATTTCATCCTATTCTTATAACTACAAGAGCTTACAAGAAAATTAGATAACAATATTAACTCTTTTTCTATTTCTTAAATTTCTTTTAATGCTTTCGAAACTTACGGTTCCTTCTTTAAGTGCAAAAAGGGTGTCATCTTTACCTTTTCCCACGTTAATCCCTGGCAAAAAGGATGTACCTCTTTGGCGAATTAAGATTGAACCAGCAGTTACTTTTTCTCCTCCATAAGCTTTAACACCCAATCTTTTTGAATTTGAATCTCTTCCATTTCTTGTAGAACCTGTTCCTTTTTTATGTGCCATTAGAAGTGTTTAATTTGTAGATTTTTCTGATTTTGGTTTAGTTTCCTTTTTAACAGTTTCTTTTTTAGAAGACTTAGGAGCACTTTTACCTATCTTAATAGATTTTACCATAACTCTTGTAAGTTCTTGTCTGTGTCCCATCTTTCTTCTTGTCTTTTTTTTGGGACGCATTTTGTATACAAGAATTTTCTTATCTCTTTTATGAGAGACAACTTCTAATTCAATTTTGGCATCTTTAACGTAAGGTTTACCAATAGTTATAGAGTCTTTGTCCTTTAAAAGTAAAACTTTTTCCAGTGTTATCTTGTCTTTCTCTTTTGCATTTAACCTGTCTATGTCATAGTATCTATCAACTTCGAACCAAAATTGTTGACCCGAAGTTTCTGCTATCGCATACAATTCATTACTTTTTAAAGAATTGTTTGAGGAGTTTTTAGGATTTGTCATATCTTAAAGACGCTATAAGGCTCAAATTGATAATTTGATTTAGCCAAATAAGCAATCATAATGGTTTGTCTATTTTCTTATTTTGTAGTGTAATAAGTCAAGGGTTGTTTTAAATCTTTTATATCAATTTAGGAACTATAACTATGGCAGCAAGAAAAACATACATTTTAAAACTCTATGTTGCAGGAAATACTCCTAATTCAATGAGAGCATTAAATACATTAAGAGAAATTTTAGAAAATGAATTCAAAGGAGTTTATGCTTTGAAGGTTATTGATGTACTTAAACAACCACAACTTGCAGAAGAAGATAAGATTTTAGCAACTCCGACATTAGCTAAAATTTTGCCGCCACCAGTTAGAAAAATAATAGGTGATCTCTCGGATAGAGAGAAAGTCTTAATTGGTTTAGATCTGCTTTTTGATGAATTAACTGAAACTGAATATAGTGGAGATAAATAAAATAAGTAAAACTTTTATGATTAAAGATAAATTCAAAATTTATTTTACTTTTGTTTAATTAGCACAAAAATTATGAATGATAAGAAATTTGGCAAATCAAATAAAATGCAAGTACAAAAACTGCCAACTGGAATAGAGGGCTTTGATGATGTTTGTAGGGGTGGGTTGCCTGTATCTAGAAGTACACTTGTCAGTGGTACCTCAGGAACTGGTAAAACTGTTTTTTCACTGCAATATTTACATCATGGAATTTGTAACTTTGATGAGCCTGGAATCTTTGTAACATTTGAAGAATCACCTTTGGATATTATCAGAAATGCCGCGAGTTTTGGTTGGGATTTACAGGAATTAATTGATCAAAATAAACTTTTTATTTTGGATGCTTCTCCTGATCCTGATGGTCAGGATGTTGCGGGCAATTTTGATTTGTCTGGTCTTATTGAGAGAATTAGTTATGCAATTAGAAAATATAAAGCTAAAAGAGTTGCAATAGATTCAATAACTGCAGTCTTTCAACAATATGATGCTATTTATGTTGTAAGAAGAGAAATATTTAGACTAATAGCAAGATTAAAAGAAATAGGTGTGACAACTGTTATGACTACAGAAAGGGTTGATGACTACGGACCAATTGCTAGATATGGAGTAGAAGAATTTGTATCTGATAATGTTGTCTTATTAAGAAATGTTCTTGAGTCAGAAAAGAGGAGAAGAACTTTAGAAGTTTTGAAGTTAAGAGGCACTGTTCATATGAAAGGAGAATATCCATTTACTATGGGAATGGATGGAATAAGTGTATTTGCACTTGGAGCAATGAGATTAACGCAGAGATCCTCAAATATTAGGATTAGCTCTGGAGTTAAAGATCTTGATGATATGTGTGGAGGAGGTTATTTTCAAGATTCCATTATTCTCGCTACTGGAGCTACTGGTACGGGTAAAACAATGCTTGTATCAAAATTTGTTGAAGATGCTTATAACAATAATGAGAGAGCAATACTTTTTGCCTATGAAGAATCTAGGGCTCAATTGCTTAGGAATGCGACTAGCTGGGGTATAGATTTTGAAAAAATGGAAAGTGATGGGTTATTGAAAATTATTTGTGCATATCCTGAATCAACTGGTTTAGAAGATCACTTACAAATTATAAAAACGCAAATTAATCAATTTAAACCAAAAAGAATGGCAATTGATTCTCTTTCTGCATTAGCCAGAGGTGTAAGTTTGAACGCATTTAGACAGTTTGTAATTGCTGTTACTGGTTATACAAAACAAGAGGAAATAGCAGGGTTTTTTACTAACACTGCAGAAGAATTTATGGGAAGTCATTCTATAACTGATTCTCATATCTCAACAATTACAGATACCATATTATTACTTCAATATGTAGAAATAAAAGGTGAGATGGCAAGAGCTTTAAATGTTTTTAAAATGCGAGGATCATGGCATGATAAACGAATAAGAGAATTTATAATTACAAATAGTGGCCCAGAAATAAGAGATTCTTTTTCTAATTTTGAACAAATATTTAGCGGTGCCCCACACAGAATTGTACCCGATCAAAATGTTCAAAATGTTTTTAAAGGATTAGATAATAATTAGATAATTTCTTTAATTTTAGAACCTGAGAAGGAATCTGAATTATTAATAGCTTTTGTCAATAATTCATCTTTGTCAGATTGTGCTAAAGCTAAATCAAACCAGAAAGTTGTTCCTACTCCTAATTCACTAGCCATACGAATCTCCCCACCATGTTTTTCAATTATTCCTCGCACTATTGATAAACCTAAACCAGTACCTTGCTCAGTATGAACGGAATTCTCTACCCTATAAAAACGGTCAAATATCTTTTCTTGATCAGCTTGAGATATCCCTGAGCCAGTATCAGCAATCTCAATTCTTACTTTTGGTAGTGGTGAAACTAATTCACATTGAGGGGCTGTATCATTTTTAATACTTGGAGGGAAAGCAGGACAGGAATCTGGCCAAGTATAAGCTCTTATAATTAGGGAGCTGTTTTTTGGACTGAATTTCAATCCATTACCCAACAAGTTATCAAAAACCTGTAAAAGCAAATCAAAATTTCCAAGAATTGGAGGAATAGTTTCCTCTATATCATGGGCTAATGAAACATTTTTTTCTGTTGCATTAAGTCTATAGTTTCTAAGAGTCTGTTCTATTGCAGGTTTTATGTCCATTTGTTCTAGTTGAACAATTTTCCCAGACTCCAATCTTGATAAATCTAATACATCATTTACAAGTCTTGTTAACCTATCAGTCTCTGAGTTTGCAATTCCCAAAAATTCTATTTGTTCTTCATCAGAGAGTTGATCTTTTAAATCATGTAAGGTCTCTACATAACTTTTGATATTAAAAAGTGGTGTCCTCAATTCGTGCGAAACATTACTAATAAATCTATTTTGTGCCGCGTTAAGTTCAACTTCTCTCGTTAAGTCTTGGATTGTTACTGCAATTCCTTTTAATTCAATTTTATTTGTATCTAAAACTGATTGCAAGACAATCCTTAGAGTTCTTGCTGGTTCTCCTAAACTAAATCTTAAATCGTCTTTCTCCTTTTCCCTATTTAAGATAGATTCAATATTTGAATGTAAGTCGTTAGATAGAATTTCGGGAATTTCATTTAAAAAATGTTTACCCTCAAGGAATCTTCCTTCCCAACGAAATAATCTCTTGGCTGTTGGATTAGTAAGTACAATCTTCCCTTGTGAATCCAATAATATGGCACCATCAGCCATTGTAGCTATTAGAGATTGCTGCTTGATTTGCGCCGCTTTTAGTTCTTCTATATTAGCCTCGTCATAATTTTCTAACTGAGTGGCCATTCGGTTAAATCCATTTAAGAGTTCTCCTAGATCACCTGTCATAGGTAAAGAAATTCTGGATTTAAAATTTCCTCTTGAAATTTCTCTAACACCTCTTACTAATTCTCTGACGGGTCTTGTAATAGTTAGTGCATTAAATACAGCTCCAAGTATTACTAAAACCCAAATAGAAATAAAAACTGCAATTGTTACTTCTCTAGTTAAGGCGGCACTGGCTAACGCTTTTTTATTCGGGGTGACTCCCAAAGCTAAAGTTCCAAGATATTTCCCTTTCCACAACATTGGAACAAATACATCTGTTACTTGACCTTGAGGTGTCGCATGCTGTCTTACCAATGGGAATTGAGGCCTTTTCTTCAATTCAGAGGGGAGTTTAAGTTTTCGAGTGAGCTGAAATTGACTGTCTGAGCTTGTTGGCGTTGCACTGATCGGTATCCCAAGTTGAACAATATCTTCAGCATCAGTAAAGAATATATAACGTAAGTTTCGACTTGACCTCCAAAATTTTTCAGCTACGTTTGAGATTTCTTTTTTTTGGTTATTAGCGACTAGTTCTGTAACATTCCCAGATAATAATAAGCCAAGATCTCGAGCATATCTTGTATCATTCATTCCTGCATCTCTTTGGATGCTATTTAAAGCAAAGAAAGTTATTCCTGTCATTAGGAGGCTTACGACAAGAGTTGCTATGGCTAACAACTTTGTTCTTAAACTGAATCCACTCCACCAAGCGAGGAGTCCATTAACCCAAAAGTTATTATTCATTCCTTCAGTATCAGAGATGTTATATTTTCCACTTTCTCGATTATTGGAATCCACCATAAACTTAATTCTCCTTAGAAAAGTTTTTTCTGACTTGATAACCTATGTCATTTCTGAAGTAAATACCCTCAAAATGAATTTCTTTTAAATTCTTATATGCTTTTTCAAAAACCAAATCGAAATCTTTATCTTGGCAGACAACACTTAAGACTCTTCCTCCGTTAGTTAATAATTCCCCATTTTCACTAAAAGAGGTGCCTGAGTCAAAAATTTGACAATCATTCGAATCAATCTTACCTATATTAATTTGAAATCCAGTTTCATATTCGCAAGGATAACCCTTGGATGTCGCTATTACACAACCACTAACTTTATCAGAAGTATAAATTTTTTCACCACTAGTTAATTTTCCCATTGCACATTTCTCCAAAAGAAATACAAAATCCTGATCCATTAAGGGCATTATCGTCTGGCACTCTGGATCTCCAAATCTGCAATTATATTCTATAACTTTAGGCCCAGATTCCGTGATCATTAACCCAAAGTAAATTACGCCTCTATAGTCAATATTTCTTTTATTTAGTTCATTTATAGTAGGTTCAATTATCTCTTTGATAATTCTATTAAGGTAGTCTTCTGTTAATAATGGAGCAGGAGAATAAGCCCCCATACCGCCTGTATTTGGCCCTTTGTCTTTCTCCTTCAGTCGTTTGTGATCTTGGGCCGTTGGAAGTAATGTGTATCTTTTCCCATCGCATAAAGCAAAAACTGAAACTTCCGGCCCTTGAATTTTTTCTTCCAAAACAACTATATTCCCAGAATTGCCAAATCTACCGTTTAAAATTGACTCTGCCGCTTCAAAGCATTCATCTTTTGAATTAGGAATAAAAACACCTTTACCTGAAGCTAGACCATCAGCTTTTACTACCATTGGAATTGATGATGAATTGATGATTCTTTTGGCTTCTTCTAGAGAATCGACTTTCCAAAAGTTTGCAGTTGGAATGTTTGCGTCTTGCATAAATTCCTTTGCCCAAGATTTACTAAATTCTAATTTTGCTCCATCTTTATTAGGACCAAATACTTTAAATTTCTTTTTGCGCAGAAAATCAGCTAATCCATTTGCTAGAGGTATTTCTGGTCCGATTACAACTAAATCTATTTTAAGAAAATTAAGCTTTTCAACAAATTCATTTTTATTATTTATATCAATTTTTATTCTTTCACATTTATTTATTCTTTCTGAACCAGCGTTGCCAGGTATTAAATAAACTTTTTTAACTAATTCATTTTTTTGAATAGCCCAAGCCAAAGAGTTTTCTCTCCCGCCATTTCCAATTATTAATATATTTTCTAATCTAATAAAGCTCTTAGAACTTGGTAAATGACTTCCCATATATTTGTTTTTTTAAGGTTTTGAGGTTTCAATGAATAATCAGTTAAGATGAAATAAAATCATTTAAAGTTGACCTCTAACAATTATGTTAATTACAAAAATTAATTTAGTAATCATAATAAGGTTTTAAATTAATGAATAATAAAAATAAATTGATTTATGAAGGCAAAGCAAAAAAAGTTTTTACACATGATGATTTAGATAAGGTAAAAATTGAATTTAAAGATGATGCTACAGCCTTTAATGCGTTGAAAAAAGAAAAATTTGAAGGTAAAGGCAAACTTAATTGCTTAATAAGTGCAAGAATTTTTGAGATTCTTATTAAAAAGAATATTCCAACTCACTTTATTGAACTTGCAAATGAAAATACGATGATTGCAAAAAAAATAAAAGTAATTCCATTAGAAATCGTTCTAAGAAATACTGCTTATGGCTCTTTATGTAAACAAACGACTATAAAACCAGGAACTTTCCTATCAAAACCATTAATTGATATCTATCTTAAAAATGATGAACTTAATGATCCCCTTATCACAAAAGACAGAATTGAATTGATGAATATATTAAGCCCTCAGGATTTAGAGTTAATAATAAATTTAACTTTCAAGATTAATGTAATCCTAAAAAGCTTTTTTAAAAGTATTCAACTTCAACTTGTGGATTTCAAGTTGGAATTTGGTTATGACTTTAGAAATAACATTCTTCTTGGAGACGAAATAAGCCCCGATAATTGTAGATTGTGGGATCTAAATCAAAAAAATGATACAATTGTAAGTCTAGATAAAGATAGATTTAGGAATGATTTGGGCGGCCTAATTGAAGCTTATAGTGAAATTCACCGAAGAATGAACGATTTCCCCGATCTAATTAAATAAATAATGACTTATATTTTTTGATAAAAAGTTCTATGCAAAAACATTTTTTAAAATTTGGAAAGGTTTTCACAAATGTTGCCTGCTCCCCCTTGATTTTGATATCAAATAATACAGAACTGGCTGCTAAGTTTTTGCCTAATAATCTTGATCAATCAATATCAACCTTAGAGATACAAAATATTAATAATGGTTTATTTCAAGAGATTGATATTAAACAAGAGAAAAATTTTCTTTTTGCAGAAAATAATAATGATATTAATGAAGAAAGTGTTCTTATCTCAGAAATAATTATCGAAGGTTGGGAAAATCATCCTGAGGGTAGAAAACTTGAATTGGCTGCTTATGACTCTATGAGCATAAAACCTGGAAGTATTGTTGATAATCGAATTTTAAATCAAGACCTTAATGCAATTTATGCTAGTGGTTGGTTTTCAGGAGTCAAAATAAAGTCTCAAGAAGGGCCTCTTGGTGTGAGGCTGATTGTAAATGTAGTGCCTAATCCAATCTTGAAGAAAGTTAGTCTTAAACCAATAAACTCTGTAATCTCTAATGAATACGTAAATGATATTTTTAGTAATTATTATGGTACAACTCTTAACTTAAATGAATTTCAAAATAAGATAGAAATAATAAAAAAACGTTATGAGAAAGAGGGTTATTCTTTAGCTAGAATTTATGGCCCCGATAGAATATCAGATAACGGAGTGATAACATTAAAAGTTTCTGAGGGAATTATATCTGACGTAAAAATAAGATTCCTAGATTCTGATGGTGAATTTGTTATCGATGGAAAACCTAACAAAGGGAAAACAAAAGATTGGGTCATAAAGAGAGAATTAAAAACGCAACCTGGTTCAATATTTAATAGAAAAATTTTGGAAGCTGATATAGGTAGACTCTATGCCACATCATTATTTGATGATATAAAGGTTTCTCTTGGCCCAGATAATTTAAATCCTGATCAAGTCATAATTTTTTTAGATGTGAGCGAGCAAAGAACTGGATCACTAACAGGTGGACTTGGATATAGCAATAGTTCAGGTATCTTTGCCTCAATTGGTTTGCAGGAAACAAATGCATTTGGAAGAGCATGGTCTACAAATTTAAATCTAAATTTTGGAGAATATTCAACCACCTATAATTTTTCATTATCTGATCCATGGATTAAAGGAGATAAACATAAAACTTCTTTTAGAACAAATGTTTTTTTAAGTAGAGATTATCCACAAGAATTTAAAAGTGAAAAAAATGGGAAATTATATTCAGTAGATAATCAAACACCATCAAGCTCTGATAGTTTTTCATCAATAGTTTTAGAAAAAACTGGTGGTGGATTTTCTTTCTCAAGGCCACTTAATGGTGGAGATCCATTTAAGGTCGCTAAATGGAGAGTTCTTGCGGGAATGAATTTTAAGAAAGTAAAGATGATTGACGGTGATGGAAACAAAAAACCTTATGGTGATAGAACGCCAACCACCACTAGAAATAATATAAGCGATATAATTTGCATTGGATTTACTACAAATGATGGGTCATGCCCTGATGAAAATACGTTAGTAAGTGTTATCGCTAGTACTTCTAGAAATAATTTGAACAATTCTATCAACCCAACTTCAGGAAATAAATTTACCTTCGGTACAGAACAATTTGTTTCAATAGGGGAAAACTCCCCAACTTTTAATAGAATGAGAGCTTCATATTCATTTTTTATACCAACAAAATTAATAAATTTAACTAAAGCATGTAAGTCTGGCAATGCTAAGAGTGAAGAATGTCCTCAAGCCATTGGATTTCAATTTAAGGCAGGAACTATTATTGGGGAACTGCCTCCCTATGAAGCATTTTGTATGGGAGGAACATCATCTGTTAGAGGATGGGGATCTTGCGATTTGGCGGTAAGTAAAAGTTTTGTTGAAGGCACAGCAGAATATAGATTCCCCGTTTGGCGAATGATATCAGGAGCTTTATTCGTCGATGCAGCAAGTGATCTAGGCTCTCAAAAGCAAGTGCCTGGAAAACCTGGTAAATTATTGCAGAAATCAGGTTCTGGTTTTTCCCTTGGAGGAGGAGTTGGGGTTAAAACACCTATAGGTCCATTGAGATTGGATGTTGCTAGCAAGGACTTAAGTGGAGATTGGAGATACACACTTGGAGTTGGATGGAAGTTTTAAGTGTTTTCTTGGCCTGCTAATTACGATTCTTGCTATACCTTGTCTGGTGTTATTTCCAGAGAGGGTATAGGTCTTCATAGTGGAGAAAAAACAAGAGTCAAAATTTCCTCCTTTGAGAAAGAGGGATATTATGTCTCTTTTAGGGATAAACCTAACGAAATTTTTAAGTTAACTCAGGATTTAATTGGAAGTACGATGCTTTGTACGGCTGTTAAATTAGGGGGGAGAAATTTGTATACTATTGAACATTTATTATCTTCAATGGCAGGGTGTGGCTTGAGTTATATACATATTGAGGTTGATGGGAAAGAAATTCCTCTTTTAGATGGATCTGCAATTCAGTGGGTTAGAGATTTTGAAAAAGTAGGAATAAAAAAGGCACCTAGACCAGATAATTTCTTTCGAGAGATTAATAAATCAATAATTTTAAATAAAGAAAGCTCAGTTATAGCAGCAACTCCTTCTGAAAAAACAACAATTATTTCTACTATAAATTTTGATTATAAAGCAATTGGAAATCAAACTTTTGTGATTGATTTAAATCCAAAGAGTTTTGTTGAAATGATTGCTCCTGCCAGAACATTTGGTTTTAAAGATCAATTTCAAGAGTTAAGTGAACTTGGATTAATAAAAGGCGGAAGTTTAGAAAATGCCCTTGTCTGTGATGGTGATAAATGGGTTAATCCACCATTAAGATTTGATAATGAACCAATAAGACATAAAATTTTAGACCTAATTGGGGACTTGGCTTTGGTAGGGTTACCTAAGGCTCAAATTTTAGTTTATAAAGGATCACATTCTTTAAATGCTTTATTGGCCTCTTCGCTAAAAAATTAACTTTATCTTTAATTGTTTTGGAAAATAAATTATCCAGTGAAAATAATCAACTTTCTTCTGAGCACATACTAGGTTTGTTACCTCATCGATATCCTTTTGCTCTTGTGGACAAAGTCATAGAGCATATCCCTGGGGAGAGAGCTGTTGCAGTAAAAAATGTAACTATAAATGAGCCTCAATTTCAGGGACACTTTCCTGAGAGACCATTAATGCCTGGTGTTCTTATTGTTGAATCAATGGCTCAAGTTGGAGGAATAATCGTGACACAAATGCCAGATCTTCCTAAAGGGCTTTTCGTCTTCGCTGGAATCAATAATGTTAAATTTAGAAAACCAGTTGTGCCTGGAGATCAATTGATAATTTCTTGTGAGTTATTGTCTATTAAAAGACAAAGATTTGGGATGGTTAAAGGTGAGGCACATGTTGATGGGAAGTTGGTTTGTGCTGGAGAATTAATGTTTTCATTAGTTGATTAGGAATATGGATTCTAAAAATACTGCATTTAACTCAAGCTTTAGAGGTGTAAAAGTTCATCCAAATGCTTTTGTTGATCCAGGTGCCGAATTACATGATGGCGTTATTATCTCTCAAGGAGCTATTGTCGGTCCTAATGTGACTATCGGGAAAGGAACCGAAATAGGACCAAATGCTGTTATTTCAGGGAGAACTCAAATTGGTAAAAATAATAAAATTTTCCCAAGTGTTTTTATAGGTCTTGATCCCCAGGATCTTAAATATAAAGGCGCCCCTACTGAAGTAATTATTGGAAATAATAATACTTTTAGAGAATGCGTAACTATTAATAAAGCAACTGATGAAGGAGAAAAAACTATTATTGGCAACAATAATTTGTTAATGGCTTACACTCATATCGGCCATAATTGTGAATTAGGTAATAGTATAGTTTTATCAAATGGTGTACAAGTTGCAGGCCATGTAAAGATCGAAGATAAAGCTATTATTGGCGGATGTCTAGGTATCCATCAATTTGTACATATTGGATATTTAGCAATGATTGGAGGAATGACGAGAGTAGATAGAGATGTTCCACCTTTTTGTTTAGCAGAAGGTCATCCAGGAAGATTAAGAGGTTTGAATAGGATTGGAATTAAAAGAAGTGGTTTGATGGAAAACAAAGATTTTGATTTTAAATTACTTCAAAGTACTTGGAATCTTCTTTTTAAATCTAGTGATGCTATTACAAATTCATTAGAAAAAGCAATGAAAGGAGAATTAGATCTTTCATCTACAAAATTATGTAATTTTTTAAAAGAGTCAATATCTAAAGAAAGACGAGGACCAATGCCAGTAGTGAATTTATGAATAAAAAGATATTTATAAGTACTGGAGAAGTCTCTGGCGATTTGCATGGAAGTTTGTTATCAAAAGCATTATTAGAGGAGGCTAAAAAAAAATCCGTAGATTTAGAAATTTGTGGATTAGGTGGGCAAAGGATGAAGGAAGAAGGTGTAAAAATTCTTCAAGATACTACATCAATTAGTGCAATAGGGATTTGGGAGGCTTTACCTCTTATCCTTCCAACGATAAGAATTCAAAAAAGGTTCTATAAATTACTAAAAAAATATCCCCCAGATTGCTTAATTTTGATTGACTATATGGGTCCCAATATAAAAATTGGAACTAAATTAAAAAGTTCGAAGACTAATATTCCAATTTTTTACTATATCGCTCCTCAAGAGTGGGCTTGGAGGATTGGCAACAATACTACAACAAATCTAATAAAATTTTCGGATAAAATTTTTGCGATTTTCAAGAAAGAAGCAGAATTTTATAAAAAAAGGGGTGGAAATGTTTTGTGGGTTGGACATCCAATGATTGATTTGACAAAAAAACTTCCTCTAAAGAAAGATGCAAGAACTATTCTCAACCTTCGCCCAGATCAAAACATCCTACTTTTGATGCCCGCATCAAGACCTCAAGAATTAAGATATATATTACCTACTTTTATGAGAGCGGCTAAAAAATTGCAACAAAAATATCCAAGTTTGGTTGTCTATATTCCCTCCTGTAGAAGTGTTTTTGATGAAACATTCAAAAAAGCCTTTAGAAAATATCAAGTTAAAGGCCTTGTGATTTCTCAAAAAGATAGTGCAAAATTAAAGCCTTATATTTATTCGCTCACTAAAATTGCTTTTTGTAAATCTGGGACAGTTAATATGGAATTAGCTTTATATGGAATTCCACAGATTGTTGGTTATAGAGTAAGTAGGGTAACTGCTTTTATTGCAAAAAAAATACTCAATTTCAAAGTAAGATTTATTTCTCCTGTAAATTTGTTAATTAATAAATTAATAATTCCTGAGTTTGTACAGAAAGAGTTTGACGAAAATAAAATTTTCTATAAATCATGCAGGATTCTTGAGGGAAAGTCAGAAAAAATAAAAATAAAAAAAGGTTATGCTTTTTTAAAAAAAGAATTAGGTGAAGAGGGCGTAGTTCAAAGAACTGCAAAAGAGATTATTAATTCTATTATTTAAACTTTACAATAAAAAGATGAACTATTTGTTATCTCTACTAATCGCTTTTTCAATATTTATGAGCCCCGTCAACGCTTTTGCAGAGGAATTGATTCTTGCAGGAGGTTGTTTTTGGTGTTTAGAACATGATTTAGAGTCATTAAAAGGGATTAATTTTGTTCAAAGTGGCTATGCAGGCGGGGATTTACAAAATCCAACCTACGAAAATCATGAAGGACATCAAGAAGTGGTTTTGGTTGATTATGAACCCCAATTGGTAACTTTACCCGAGATACTTAGACTCTATTTCAGAAATATTGATCCTTTGGACGCCAAGGGTCAATTTTGTGATCGTGGAGATTCTTATAGGCCAGTGATCTTTTTCAAAGATGAAACAGAGGAAAGTGATGCAAAAAATGCAATTGTTTCGGCCTCCAATGAGTTGCAAGTGCCATTAGAAAAAATATCTGTGGAATTAAAGTCAAAAGGTCAATTTTGGTTAGCTGAAGAATATCATCAGGATTTTGCTGAGAGAAATGAATTAAAATATAAGTTTTATAGATTCTCATGTGGGAGAGATCAAAGGTTGGATAAATTATGGGGCGATAACGCTAGATCAACAAATCTTTGGAATGAATGATTTAAATATAGTTATTTATTTTTAATCCATTGAACAAGAGTTTTAACTCCAAAACCGGTTGCACCAGACGGGTTAATTCCCTTATTCTTGTCAGTCCAACAAGTCCCAGCAATATCAATATGAGCCCATTTAATCTCTTTGTCAAAGAATTCTTCTAAAAACAAAGCAGCAGTTATTGAGCCACCTGCTCTTGGACCTGTATTTTTCATGTCAGCTATATGAGACTTTAAACCTTCTTTATAAGATTTTTGTAAAGGCATTTGCCATAATTCTTCTCCAGACTGGGCTGATGCGGCTTTTAGGTCATTTGCTAGATCATCATTATTGCTCCAGAATCCAGCTACATCATTCCCTAATGCAACAACGATAGCTCCTGTTAAAGTTGCGAGATCTATTATTGAATCAGGTTTTAAATTTGATGCGTAAGTTAAAGCATCAGCTAATGTGAGTCTACCCTCAGCATCAGTGTTATTTATTTCAATTGTCTTACCATTAGATGCTTTAACTACATCTCCAGGATGTACTGCAGATCCATTTATCATATTTTCGCAAGATGCCACAATAAAATGAATTTCTAATCCTTGGGGTTTTATTGCCCCAAGTGCTTTTGCTGCTCCTAAAACTGCAGCGCTTCCGCCCATATCATATTTCATCATTTCAATTTGAGAGGCTCCCACTTTCAGATTGTATCCTCCGGAATCAAAGGTTAAACCCTTCCCAACAAGCGCAATCTTTTCTTTTATAGGCCCCTCTGACTTTAAAGTAAGATGTATAAATTTAGGATCTAGATCAGATCCTTTTGCCACAGCTAAATAGGCACCCATCCCTAAATATTCACAATCTTTTGCCTCTAAAATTTTTACTCCCAAACCATGATCTTTAGCTATTTGAGAAGCTTGTATAGACATTTCCTGAGGAGTAAGGCTATTTGGAGGGGCGGCTACAAGTCTTCTAGCTAGTTCTACACCTTCACATATTTGTGCTGTCTCTTCAAAGCTAATATTCTCAAATTTCTTCAAATTCAAGAACTCTATTTCTTTAAGAACTTTCTTTTCATCTTTTTTCTTATTGAATCTATTGTCCTTATAAGCAGATAATCTGACTGACTCTGCTAATTGATTTATTTCTAGTTGTGAATTTATAAATTCCCAAGGTAGCAAGATGCTAATTTTTTCATTTTTATCAACAGTTTTCCTAACTAGATTTCCTATAGAGTTTTCTATATCACTTTTATTTAGGTCTTTTGATTTGCCAAGACCAACTATGAATAAAGTTTCTAATTTTTGATCTAAAAATTCAAAGCTTAAAGTTTTTCCTTTTTCTCCTTTAAAATTTTTTTGAGTAACTTTTTTTAGTAATAATTTAGGGTCAATAACAAATTTTATGTTCTCAAGTTGGCTTGCAATTTCTTCCTCTAAAACTCCAAAAATTAATGAAGCACCTTGCCAGTTATCTAGATTGTTTTGGAATGTTGAAAATTGCATTTGTAAAATGGTTTTAATTAACTTTTAATTGTTTGTGAAAGTAGTTGCCCACCTATCTCGAGTTTCTTTATTAAAAGGTGGTAACCATAAATATATCAGTTGCTGTTCTAATTTACGTCTTAATTTTACTTCTTTAGGTACATCTAAGAAGAAACGAATATCTTGGTGACTTGAGAGTTTGTTATGAGCTAGGGCTTCTTTATAGTTCATGAGGTAATTTTTGCAGTCATGTTCTCCCTTCCATCTTTTATTTGCTGAATTTGTTTCTCCTATATATAGGATTATTTTAGAACTCTCCATCGAGTCAATTACAAAATACATTGCTGGCCCATTGTGTATATATTGATTGGTTCTCCAAAAGTTCAATGATAATGGCTGCAGGGAAAACGGATCAATTTTTCTTTCATTGGAAATTGTTTTTATAGGAAGACTTGTTTGGTGCAAAGTTTTATTGAGATTATCTTTTGAAATTTTGAATTGGTGATTATATATTCTATCCCTCCATTCAGTTAGGATTTCGCCTTTGATTTTTAGATTATTTGAGTGTTGAAAATTTATTGATGTATTTACATTTGAACCAAATAATTCAAATTGTCTATTTTGGTTTGAAATATTATTTACGTTAAATTTTTCCAATATTTATAGAACATGTTTACTAAATTTAATTCTGAAAAAATATAAATCAAAGAATTATTTATAAACTAAAATTTATTAATCTTCTAATCAATTTAAAAGATTCTTGTTATCTTGTAATTGAGCCTTAATCTGCGAAGTAAAAAAATAGAAATGGGATTTTTTGAGTCAGACATCGTTCAAGAAGAAGCAAAAAAGCTTTTTACAGATTACCAAGAACTTATGAAACTTGGCTCTGATTATGGAAAATTTGACAGAGAAGGGAAAAAAATGTTTATAAAAAAAATGGAATCTCTTATGGATCGTTATAAGGTTTTTATGAAGAGATTTGAATTGTCTGAAGATTTTCAAGCAAAAATGACAGTAGAACAATTAAAGACACAGTTAAGTCAATTTGGGATTACTCCTGATCAAATGTTCGATCAAATGAATAAAACCTTAATAAGAATGAAGGATGAACTTGATAAAACTTCTTAAAGTTAACGGTTAAAGCTTCATGACAGATAATTTAAAATTGCCATCATGGCTGTCAAGAGGAATAGAAGAATATTTTCCAATTAAGGGAAAAGATCAAACCTTTTCGGAGATAATTGATCATGCGAAAAAAAATAATAAAAAATTAAGGGTTAAACTCGGCATCGATCCAACTGGAACCGATATTCATCTTGGGCACAGCATATTGTTTAAAAAACTTAGGGCATTCCAAGATAATGGACATATTGCAGTTTTAATTATTGGGGATTTTACTGCTCAAATTGGAGATCCAACCGGAAAAAATAAAACAAGAGTTCAGTTATCGGCAAAACAAGTTAAGGATAATGCAAAAACATACTTAACCCAACTAGGGATGGGAAAGCCAGCCAATGAATCTATTTTAGATTTTGATGCAAAAGATAAAATTGAAATTAGATATAACAGTGAATGGTTAAAAGGATTAAATCTTAATTCCATAATTGACTTAATGGGGAGTGCAACAGTTAGTCAAATGCTAGCTAAGGAAGAATTTAATAAAAGGTTCACTGCGCAAGTTCCAATTTCTTTGCATGAATTCTTATATCCACTATTACAAGGTTACGATTCGGTAGTTGTTCAATCAGATATTGAGCTTGGAGGCACAGATCAGAAATTTAATATTGCAATAGGAAGAGACCTTCAAAGGCATTTTAAACAAGATCCTCAATTTGGTGTTTTGCTGCCAATTTTGACAGGTTTAGATGGAGTTAAGAAGATGAGTAAATCTGAATTTAACACCGTCGGGTTAACTGAAGATCCTCTTTCAATGTATTCAAAATTAGAAAAAGTACCGGATAATATAATACCCACCTATTTTGAATTACTTACTGAATTGGATTTGAGTTTTCCAGAAAACTTAAATCCTCGTGAATTACAGAGAAGAATGGCTTTAGAAGTTACTACTTTATTCCATGGGGCCGAAGCAGCATTAAAGGCGCAATCAAACTGCGAAAAATTATTCCTTGGACACAAAGAAAAAGTTGGAGAAATTCCAGAGATTTCTTTAAAAGGAGTAGTTTTTCCAGTAAAGTTTTTTTACTTATTAAGTGCTCTAAAACTTTTCAAATCTAGCAGCGAATCCAAAAGATCTATTAAAGGTGGGGGTGTAAAAATTGATAGTCAAAAAGTAATAAATCCTGATTTAGTTTTTAATTCAAAAAATGATTTGGAAGGAAAAATTTTGCAAATTGGAAAAAAAATAATTAAGAGGTTTGAAAACTGAAAATTGATGAATAACAGATTTAATTCAGAAGATAAAATAATATTGGCAATTGATGGATTAGATGTAAGTCAAGCAAAATTACTTTTGGAAAAATGTCCTAATGTTAAATGGGTAAAAGTTGGTTTAGAACTTTTTGTTAGGGAAGGTCCAAGAGTTATTGAAATATTAAAAGGTTTAAATAAAAAAATTTTTTTAGACTTAAAATTTCATGATATTCCAAATACCATGCGTGCAGCATGTTTCCAAGTTTCAAAATTAGGGGTTGATATAATTTCTATTCATGCTTCAGCAGGTTCAAAAGCTCTAAAGGATTCGAAAAAAGCATCTTTAGAAGGAGCCACCTCAGTCAGTGTAAAACCCCCATTGATTGTAGGAATAACTGTTTTAACAAGCTTTTCACTTAAAGATTTTCAAACTGATCTTGATAGAAATAATTCAATTGAAGAAAATGTATTGAGACTTGCAAAGTTGTCTTTTGATGCCGGATTAGATGGATGTGTTTGTTCCCCTTGGGAGGTAAAAATGTTGAGATCTATTTATAAGGATAATTTTGAACTTATTACACCAGGTATCAGATTAAATATTGACAATAAAGATGATCAAAACAGAATTATGACCCCCTATGAAGCTATAGATAATGGCGCTTCTAAGTTGGTCATTGGTAGATCAATTTCAAAAGCTTTAGATCCTAATAAAGCTCTAATAGAAATACTTAAATCTATTGATTCTGATTAATTTTGGATTCTTCTCCCTTAAGCAATCTTGTTATGTTTGTTCTATGTTTCCAGATTACTAATAATGCGACAATTAAACTTATAAAAAAGTATGAGTGCATCAATTTACCTAGGTAAAAAAACATAAAAATAGGAAGTAAGATTGCAGCTGAAATACTTGATAAAGAAACAAATTTAGTTTTTGTTAGGACTATTAAAAAAATGCCAAGAGATGCGAGTCCAACTTTCCAAGAAAGAGCTAAAAACATACCTAATCCAGATGCAACAGCTTTCCCTCCTTTACCTCTAAGCCATATTGGCCAAATATGTCCTGAGATAGCGGATATCCCTGCTATAACTTCTATTAATCCTTGATCAGTGTAATATTGAGCAATTTTTACTGCAATAAGGCCTTTCCCAACGTCAATGATAAATACAAAAAGTGCTGGCCATTTCCCAACATTTCTTAAAACATTTGTGGCACCTGTAGATCCAGAACCTATTGTTCTTAGATCTATATTTTTGAGATATTTTCCAATTAAAAAACCTGTCGGAAGTGATCCTAAAAGATAACTTGTAAAAATTATTAAGATATTCATAAAGCTTAGTTTAGTTCAAGATCATCGTAAATTTCATTATCTGAACCAGCAAATGCAACCCATAATGGGAATTGAAGTATTGGAATTTCAACAGATGTTTCTGCTGCATCAATGATAATAAATGGTAATTCTTCATTAGCTTCTAATCTATCAGCTCTCTCGATGACACCTTCAGGCCTTTCAAAAAGAACAATACCACTATTAGGTCCGAAGTCATCCCTTGTTAGACCAAGTGAATCTTGAAGAATTCTTCTCCATTCACCTAATCGTTCAGGCTGCGAAGCTAAAATAAGAGTCTGAAATTGATCTCCATATAATTCGCCAAGAATAGATATTAAGCCAGCTGATAACAAGGCATTTTTTTGTCGAGATCCTCTACTTTCAAGAGAACCTCTTCCGCCCATGTTAAAGAACCAATCATCCATAATTTCTATATCTGAGGAATCAAGACTCCGTCTTAATTTCCAAGGTTCTGCATAAAAGTCGGGTTGTTCTTGGAAACTTGAAAAGCAACTTTTTATAATCTCTTCATCTGGCTTGAATGTCTCGGAAAGAGCAGGAACATTAACTACATTATTTGTGTTATTGCCTTGCTTTTTCTCATCAAGTGGAGAAGGCTTTACGATTATTGGTTGAGAAACTAATTCAAGTTTCTCTACGTTTTGTGAAAGATTCTGCAAAGCTCCAGTTAAGTACTCTTGAAAGCCTTTAACTCTTTTAGCAATATTATCTGACTGTCCTTTAAAATTAGACTCAATATCTTTTTCTATTTCATTTTTTTTGGTTTCTAAATCTTTTATTTCTTTAACTAAAGAATCTTTTTTTGAAAAGAGATCTCTAAAAATTTCATTAGAAATTTCATCGAAAGATTTAGTTGATTTATCGTTTTTCGGTGTAATTTTTTTATTTTGAGTTGTATTTTTATTACTAATTTGTTTTGTTTTATCATCTGAAATTGACTTATCTATTTTTAATTCCTTTTCAGGATTATTGTCGGAAATTTCTGTATTGGTCATTTAAATAATTTTGATGATTAAGCAGAGTCTGAATTTTAAGAATTTTTAATTTCCAGGGAGTCAACTTTTTTTATGAGCTCATCTTTTAATTGCTTTGGGTTAAATAAAATTGGTAATAAATGAGGACTGGACTTTTCTCTAAAATAAAAAATACCTGGGATTATAGGGAAAAAGAATTTCCATGATATCCAGTTCTTGAATGGAAAAGTTCTAATCTCTTTCCCTAATTGTAAAACGATAAAATCATCATTTGTTATTTTTATTCTTAAGGTGAATGACTGAAGTAATAAAAAAAAGCTAAAAGAAGCAAAAACTATTGTTGGTAAAGAACCAATATTCAAAAACAAAAGCATAAAACTTAAGACTATCAGAATGATTGGCAACTGAAATGATGGAGATATTATTACTGGTTCCTCTTTTTTTGATTTAGTCTTAAACATAGGGTCATCCAAATAAAATTTGTGTTAGAAACACATCCATTAAAGATACCGTAACAAGAGTCATTACGACTGCGCCTGTTGTACTTGTTCCAACTTCTTTTGGACCACCTTTAGTTGTGAGTCCATATCCACAAGCAATGATTGAAATAAGCAATCCGAACACTACAGATTTTATTAACATTGAAGTTAAGTCTGTACTGGTTAAACTCACATTGCCTGATCTTACAGATGTCCAAAAAACTATTGGAGGAACTTTATAAAAGATTGTGCTCCAAATTTGTCCGCTCCATAAAGCTACAGATAAAAACAAAAGACACTGTATTGGTGACATTATTACCATCGATAGTAACCTTGGGACTACCAAATATTGGACTGGTTCGGTCCTTAACATGGTTATTGCCTCAATTTGTTCTGTGACCTTCATAGTGCCCAGTTGAGCAGCATATGCAGTGGCAACCTTCCCAGTCATTAAAGTAGCAGTTAGAAGAGGAGCCATTTCTCTCGCCATGCCTACTGCTAATAAACCTCCAATTTCACTTGAAACCCCCATGCTTGTAAGTTGTGATGCAACTTGAATATTAAAAACTGTACCTGCGGCAATTCCTGTAATTAATACAATTAACAAACTGCCAGGACCTGACTCCATGAGTTGGTCAAAGAGATCATTTTTGGAAATTTTACCCTTAAAGATAAAGTTAATTGCTTGCCCGCCAATGATTAAACTGCTTAGAAATCTTTTGAAAAAATTAAGGTAATACATATCTTTATATTAGTTTGTAATTAATTTCCGATCCCATTTTCTCATAATTAGAAGACCAATTATTACCAGTAATGAGGGTATAAAACCAATACATAATCTAATAGTTAATTGTGCTGAGTAGCATTGTTCAATAATATTTAGACCATCTTTATCAACAAAGCATGATTGATAGCCTGATAAATACAATAAAAAACCTAGTAATTGAACACTAAACGCGATACCAATCTTCTGAATAAGTACCATCCAAGCAGTATATAATCCTGCTGGTTTCTCTGGGTCTTCGTCTATTGCATCAGGAAGTAGTGACCAAGGGATAAGAAAAGCGGTTGAAGCTCCAATGCCAATAAGACAGATTATGAAAATTAAAAGAATGAACAGAAATATGTTGCTGGCATTTAGAAATAAACTATCTCCAGCTCCTGAAATTTTTGATAATGAAGGTAAAAATAAAGCTGCTGTACATGAAATAATCCACATAATCGCTCCATAGTTTAACGCTGAAATCCTGTTCAATTTATTTGATACTCTGGTCCATATTTGTAAACCCACTAGAGCGCTAATTTGGAAAGGTATCGGGATCCACTTCGCAATATATGTTGGCACGTTCAGTACATCCTCGACATAGATTAACGCTACTGTTTGCATTAATTGTAAGGCGCACCAGAGAAGAATATAGAGCGTAATAACTTTAAGAAATTTTTTATTTCTGAAGATCCTTTTGAATTGAAGTGTTATAGCTTCAACTTTTCCTGAAGGCCTTCTTGCTTTTTTCGCGAATGGAGCTAATCCCCAACAAGAAATTAATGTTGCAGCAACTGCAATACATCCGCTTATTTTACCCATTAAAAAATATTCATTATTTGCTGATCCTTCGGAACCTAATACAACTCCAGCAATTATTAAACCAGTTAGTCCTGCGATTATTGAGCCAGTAAATCTAGATGCGTTTAGTCTTGTTCTTATTGCTGTTTTTTCAGAAATTTCAGTAGAAAGAGCCGCGAAAGGAAGATTAATACTTGTATAAGCAGTCATTACGATTATAGAAATTATGGCATAGTAAATAGTCTTGGTTAGCACTGAACCAGTTGGGGTCCACCATATCGCAGCTAAAGAGAAACCAAGGGGAACAGATGCTGCTACCATCCATGGGATTCTAGGCCCCCATCTTGATTTAGTACGATCACTTAACCATCCAATTAACGGATCATTTACTGCATCCCATATCTTTATTAACATTAATAATGATCCTGCAATTATTACTGGTAAACCAGCAGAAATAAAGAATTTGAAAAGAAAAAAACCAAATTGTGTCGCGACTAAACCTGTGCCTGCATCTCCTAGCCCATAAGAGAACATTAATCTTGTTGTTGATCTAGAAATATTTTTTTTCGAGTGTGAATTTTCCAATCTTTTTACTTTCTTTATTGTTTGATAATGTATTATTGCAATGGTAATTCTATTACTTAATGCGGGCGTGGTTTAGTGGTAAAACCTCAGCCTTCCAAGCTGAAGATGCGGGTTCGATTCCCGCCGCCCGCTTTTAGAATAAATTAATTTTTGCCCCAAATACTTCTTCTGAAATGATTAGTAAAGAGCTTCTACTCTTTATTGAAACAGATTTTTGATTAATAGTTAAGGGTTCAAAAATCTCAGACATGCTAGTGTCGATAACTTTTAACCAATTATATTTACATTTCGGCAAGGGGAAATCGATGCTTTTTGAATATGCATTTAAACCTATCCAAACCAGCGGACTAGTATTGTCTTTGTTAATGCTAAAGGCAACTGTGTGAGACCAACTGCTCCAATCGGGGCTATCTAACTTTGTTCCATGCCAATGATATGTTGGAATATTTTCATCGGTTTGATTATTAGGGAAGAATGATGGATTAAAAATGTTTATTAGTTTTTTTCGGATTTTTATAACGTATTTAAAATAATCTAATAATTCCAAATCTTGTTGATCATGTTCCCAATTCATCCAGCCCAATAAATTATTTTGGCACCAAGAATTGTTATTCCCGCCTTGTGATCTTCCTATTTCATCACCCATGAGTATCATTGGAACACCTTTAGAGATAAGTAAACTAAGAACAAGATTTTTTTGTTGTCTTTTTCTTAAATCATTGATTAATAAGTTCGTAGTTGGTCCCTCAGTACCATGATTCCAAGAATTGTTATGGTTATCTCCATCTCTATTTTGTTCTCTATTGGCAAAATTATGTTTTCTATTGAAAGTTACTAAGTCTTTTAAAGTGAATCCATCGTGTGAAGTAATAAAGTTTATCGACTTTGGAAAAATATTATCTTCTTTATAAATAGATGGAGAACCTTTAATTTTATCGCTCATATTCCAAGCTGTATCTTTATCCCCCTTCCAAAATCTCCTCAAGTCATCTCTAAAATGACCATTCCAAGTGAAAGTATTCTTAGATGGGAAATCACCTAATTTATATAAACCGCCACAATCCCATGGCTCACTTATGAACTTGATATCGATAAGTTCTGGTTCACATTCTATATCTTCAAAAATTGGAGGATTATCAAGCGGTGAAAGATTTTCTCCTCTTGATAGGGCAATTCCTAAATCAAATCTAAAACCATCAACTCCTAATTCACTTGCCCAACATTTTAAAGATTCAATTATTAGTTTTCTAACTAATCCTCTGTTTGCTGCAATAGTATTACCACATCCGGAGACGTCCTGATAATTTTTATCTTTTCCAATAAAGTAATAAAGATTTTCATCTATACCTTTCCAAGATATTGCTGGCCCTTTTGAATCACCTTCGCAAGTGTGATTGTATACAACATCTAAGATGACTTCAATGTCTGCTTTATGACATTCCTCTACAAATCTTCTAAATTCCTCTCTATTCTTTTCGGGGGATTCATTCGAAAGATATTCAAAATGCGGAGTAAACCAATTAATTGGACTATATCCCCAAAAATTTTTTAGACCATTTGGGGCATCAGTAGGATCAAAACAAAAAATTGGAAGTAATTCAATTGTTGTAATACCGAGTTCTTTGAGATAAGGAATTTTTTTTAAAAATTTCTTAAAACAACTTTCATCTTTATCAGTTGATTCAGTGAAAGCTTTGATATGGAGTTCATAAATAATTGTTTCTTCCCAAGAATGTTTCGGTCTTGGATAATCCTTAAAATTAAATAATTTTCTATCGCAAACAACACTTTTAAGACAAGAATTAGTATTATCTTGATTTTTTAATGCATTTCCTCTTTGATAACTTCTCCATCCGGTAATACCCCTTGAACATGGATCAAGTAATACTTTTTTTTCATAGTTATTGTTAATCTCATTATTTTTTTGTTTCACTCTAAAAGCATAAATACAACCTTCATCTAGATTTTTTATTTCCGCATGCCAGTATGGACCTGTATTATGAGTTTGATCTAATTTGAATGTGCTTTTTGGGGAAATAGAGTCCTCTTTCTCAAACAATAAGATTTCTACATATTCTGCATTTGTGGCTACTAAGGAAAAATTAATCCCTTGTGAAGTTAGAGAACTCCCTAAAGGAAATGGTTTACCTTTATTGAGATGAATCACTTTTTCTTTATCATTGATTAGTTAAATATTGAGATAATTTATTTAAATTACTAATATTTGAATAATAGATGCAAAATTTAAAAAAAAACTCAAATTTAAGGCTTCACTAATCAACTTTATTAGATCTTGGAGAGTATTAATTTTCTAATTAATTACAATTTCTTCATCCATCTGCTCAGTGCATAAAACGATTTATAGAAAAAGTTTAATAATGAGAAAACTGGATTTTTCTTGATTTCAAAATACAAATTGTGTTTTTTCATGTGATGAGAAGGAAATATATCTGAAAATTAATAAAACATAATAAATAGCTCAAATTCTTAAATTCACCCCCCTTTGAAATTTTCCCCCTTTGCTAAATCTAGTTAGATTTTTAATGCTAAATCTAGTGCCACCAATGCTTTTTGCTGTTCTCTAAATGAAGAAGCTATTTTTTATAAATGCAAAAGCGCGGTTATAAGAAATAAATAATTTTGCTAAAAATGTCCCTAAAATTTGTATAAAGCTTTGCGCCGCCGGCATTTTCGGTTGCCGTATTTGTATTTGCTCCATATGATGTGAAAGTTCGAGGTTTAAACTCCATTTAAATCTTTTTTTTAACCCCTAGCTTTAATTTAAATTTCAATGAACAAAGCTGATTTAGTAAATCTTGTTGCAGCTCGTACAGAGCTCACAAAAACGGATGTTTCCTTAGTTGTTGATGCAGCTATTGAAACTATTGTTGATTCAGTAGTGGAAGGCAAAAAAGTCTCTTTACTAGGATTTGGTTCTTTTGAACCAAGAGATCGTTCTGCAAGACAGGGTTTAAACCCTAAGACAGGCGAAAAAATAGCAATACCCGCTAAAAGAGTTCCAACATTCTCTGCAGGTAAACTTTTTAAGGATAGAGTTCAAGGGTAATTTTTTTAATCTATTTCTTCCTTTAATAACAGGTGCTCATTTAGGGCATCTTTTTTTTTAATTGCAAAAAGATGCAATTATCTCAATGCACAATACTCTTAACGAGGCATCCAAAATCTTGAAATCTTAAGAAGTAATGAAATGTTTAACTATTTTATTCCTTAAATTTTTGTTGTTATCTAATTTTGTTATGGCTGAAACAATACCAACAAAGTCTAAGATTTTAAAACAATCTAGTGATTGTTTTAAAGATTCTCGAACCCAAATATGTAAAGAATTAGTTTCTGAAATAGAAAAACTTCAATTAGTAGTATTTGACCAAAATAGATTCAAATGTCAATCAAGTTTATTGGGGCTGCAAACGGAAATTATTGAAGCTTATTTTTTTAATAATTTCTCAAATGAGAGAATTTCATTAATGATCCCATATGTGATTAAAAATTGTTAATTATTAAAATAATTTATTTTTTTGGAATATTATAAATTTGTTGTCTAATTTCTTATGGTTAAAGGTTTTTCTGATAATGAAGTTAAGAATAATACTCAAAATACTCAAATAAAAGAAAAAAAAGGCTTAGCTGGTTTTCTTAAAGGCAAGAAATTTACTTACACTTTGCCAGGCAAAAAACAAATAAATATTTTTGGATCAATAGTAATAGGCTTAAATATCATTTTAGTATTGCTAGTCATCCTTTATTTAAGGAATCAAGAATTCCATGACTTTGTATTTAATGTTGGACGTTAGCTATATTTTTAGATCGAAAGATTTTATTAGATGATATATTTAAATTTTAGAATATCTTATGAAGGTAGTTAATTTAGTTTCTCAAATATTTTTTTTGTTGATAACTGTTCTATTTTTGATATATTTTCTTACAGGTTATGACTCCGCTTTCGAGGCAGACCAAAATTGTCATTCATATCTTTCAAGTTACGATAACCCATCTGGAGATTATGGTTGTGACCATGATACTGAAACTCATCAGTGGATTCTTTACGAGTCCAATGAAAGTAAAGAACCAGCAAAAATTATTAAAAAATTTAGGTACAAGTTTTTATAAATCAATTTTCTTATAAAAAAACTTTGCAGATATAATAGAAATAACAGCTGTAATTGTGAAAGTAAGATATTGATATATGCTTCCTTCTAAGTAAATTTTATTATTATATAGAGGAAAATCGACTAAAGATCCTATAGTACCCCAAATAATTACCCAAACAGATATGTATAAGAATACTTTTATTGGATTAGATTTTTTTTCTTCCATTTTTAATTAATACCAAAAATTGAAGAAGTAACAGGCCTGCCGCTAAAAACTAACTCGGTTAATATGAGCATTAAGAATCCGATCATTGCTGCTCTACCATTTACAAGTTCAGCACTGCTATTAAATCCAAAAACATTCTTTACTTCATCTCCCTGATTGTCTACCCATTTTGAGTATTCATTATCAGTTGATGATGTATCAGTAAAATCATCATTTTGATTTTCTATTGGAGAGCCGTTTTCTTGCATGGAGTCTTTATAGTTTATTTTAGTAATTTTAAAACTAGTTTATTATTAAATTAAATTTGAAATTAAAAAAAAAATTAAGACAAAAATTATTATCCATAATAATTGTAATCTCAAAATTAATTGACAAATTAATTTAATTTTCTCTCCAGTGCAATTATCTCCATTCGTATTGATCTTAGGCTTTTTAATAATCTCATTTTTATATTTACTTTTTCCACCCAATGTTATTCCTGAAACATAAGCAAATATAGCTTCTGAAATCCCAGCATTAGGCGAATCATATTTTTTACCATCAAGATAGCTTTTTTTTATGATTGATCGATACTCATTAATTTTGGGACTAACTAAAGGTAATGAAATTAAAACTAATCTTGAAGGAACAAACGTAAAAATATCTTCGATTTTTGCACTGAAAAAACCTAAATATCTAAAATAATCATATCTGTAACCTATCATTGAATCTAAAGTACTTATGGCTTTATAAGAAAAACCAAGTGATAAAGGCCCTGGTAGAAAAATTGAAAATTTCATAAAAAAAATTCCAATAAAAATCCAAAATAATGGCCCAAATATTCCATCAACAGAATTCTCGGTAAGACTCTCTGTACTTGATCTCAAAAGATGTTCTAAAGAAGATGAACTTACATCCCTACTAACTATCCTTTGTACCTTCTCTTTGATTACTCTCTTATTTTGGTCATTAATTTCTTCGCGTTCTATTAGCTCTGCAATCTCTTTCACACTTGAAATAAGTCCCTTAGTCGCAATACAACTTGAAAGTCCAAAAAAAATTAGCAATCCACCAAAAAAATTATTTCTTGATTGCACATAACTGAGTTCTATCAATTTACCTAAACCGAAACTCATTCCTATGGTGGATATAGCTACTATTAAGCCTCCCCAAAACAATATATTTTTGTTTTCCCCAAAATTATTTATGAGGTAATCAGATATTTTTTTTATGTAAAAGCCAATTACTTGAACAGGGTGGATTAAGAATCTTGGATCCCCGATTAATAAATCAAAACCAATCGATCCAAGGAATATTAAAAATAAATTTATTTCAGCCAACTGAACATCGAGCGCAAACCTTTACCTACTTTCTCAATTTCATGTTTTGAGTTCTCTTCTCTTAATTTTGTCATTAAGGGTTTGTTTTTATCGCATTCTTCCACAAAATTCTTAGCGAAAGTTCCATCTTGAATATCTTTTAGAATTTTCTGCATTTCTTTTTTTGTATCACTATTGATTAGTCTTTTACCACTTACATAATCTCCATATTCTGCAGTATTTGAAATGGAATCTCTCATTTGAGATAAGCCTCCCTTAACCATTAAATCAACAATAAGTTTAACTTCATGTAAGCATTCGAAGTAAGCAAGTTCAGGTTGATATCCTGCCTCTACAAGAGTTTCGAAGCCTGATTTGACGAGTTCTGATAATCCTCCGCACAAGACAGCTTGTTCGCCAAATAAATCAGTTTCTGTTTCTTCTTTGAAGTTTGTTTCAAGAATTCCTGCTCTCGTTCCGCCAATCCCTTTAGCGTAAGCCATAGCCAACGATCTTGCACTCCCAGAAGAATCTTGCTCTACTGCAAACAATGCTGGAACTCCTTGACCATTTTGATATTCCCAACGAACAGTGTGTCCGGGTCCTTTTGGGGCAATCATTACAACATCCACAAAACTAGGAGGTTTTATAAGTCCGAATCTTATATTGAAGCCATGAGCAAAACTTAATATCTTTCCTTCTTTTAAGTTTGGTTCTATTTCTTTAAGATAAACATCTTTCTGAAACTCATCTGGAAGGAGAATCATAATCCAGTCTGCTTTTTCGCAAGCCTCAGAAACGCTAAAGACTTGTAGACCATCGCTAATAGCTTTGCTTTCAGACTTACTTCCTTTATATAATCCCACAATTACATCCATACCGCTATCTTTAAGATTTAGGGCATGTGCATGACCTTGTGATCCATATCCAATAATCGCTATTGTTTTATTATTTAAAAGACTTAGATCTGCATCTGTGTCGTAAAAGAGTTGGGTCATTAGTTGTAGCTTCTTTGCATTTGATAATTAATATTTTAGACATTAAGGTGGCAATAAACCAAAAAAATTATTAATTTAAAAAATTAAAATTAAAATATTAATTTAGAAAGTTTAAGACTGATTTGCTTCGCTTGGATGTGTAATTACTCTATCAATTAATCCATAATTTTTTGCTTCTTCCGCACTTAGAAAATAATCTCTATCAGTATCCTTTTCAATTTTCTCAAATGATTGCCCTGTCATATCTGCCATAGACATGTTTAACATATCTTTAATTCTTAAAATTTCCTTAGCTTCTATTTCAATATCACTTGCTTGGCGTTGAGATGTCCCTCCTAAGGGTTGATGAATCATTATTCTGCTGTGGGGCAAAGCAACTCTTTTACCTTTTGTACCAGCGGCCAATAGGAACGCTCCCATGGAGGCTGCGAGACCTACACATATGGTTACTACATCACTTTTTACGTATTTGATAGTGTCATAAATTGCCAAGCCAGCAGTTACTGATCCTCCTGGGCTATTTATATACAGATAGATAGGTTTGGAATTATCATCAGAATCTAAATAAAGCATTTGTGCAACAAGGCTATTAGCAATCCCATCATTCACTTCTTGTCCAAGAAAAAGAATTCTTTCAACACCTAGTCTTGTATATATGTCGACCCATCTTTCGTATTGACTTCCTGGAAGTCTGTAAGGCACGCTTGGAGTTCCTATTGGCATGATTTTAAAAAGTTTTGTGAGAGTTAAATTTTATTTGGTAAATCTTTTTGACTTGTAAGTATTCTATCAATAACTCCATAATCTAGAGCTTCTTGGGGGTTGAGATAACTCATCCTGTCAGAGTCTTTTGAGAGTTCTTCGATAGTTTTCCCTGTATTAAGAGATAGAATCTCCAGCATTGATTTTTTGTTCTTCAAAACTTCCTCAGCTCTTATTTGGATATCGGTTGCTTGGCCTCTCGCTCCGCTTATAGGTTGATGTAAAACAATAGAGGCATGTGGAAGAGCGGCCCTATGTCCCTTTGTCCCAGATGAAAGGATAACAGCAGCAGTCCCCATTGCTTGACCTATGCATATTGTATGTACTGGCGGCTTAATGTAGCTTATTGTATCGCAGATGGCAAAAGCTTCTGTTTCAAAACCAACTGCGTCACCAGTGTACCAGCTTGTACCTGTTGAATTGATATAGAAATAGATTGGTTTTTCAGGATCCTCAAACTCTAGATAAAGAAGTTGAGCAATGATTAACTCAGTAACATCCATCCCTAGTTGTCTTTTAGCATCATCATCTGAAAATAATGGTAAACCAAGATAAACAATTCGCTCTTTCAATAAAAGAGAGGGGAGATCTGGGGGAGGGGTCCTCATAACGGTGTTTTCGCCGTAATAAGGAGCAGATACAGTCATTTGTATCACGAAATTAAGATTGAACTGATTCTAGCTAGATTTAGCCCTGTGTCGCTGGTGATTTAAAAGATTTGTTTGACTCAGGATTATTTATTAGTTTTCCAAAGACCATTCTTCCAGTGGGAGTTTGTAATGCTCCTGTGATAACAATATCTAATCTGCTTCCCACAAAATTCTTTGCCTCGTCAATAACAACCATTGTGCCGTCATCTAAATATCCAATACCTTGCATTTTTTCTTTTCCTTCTCTCACGATTTTTATATTTAGTGATTCTCCTGGTTGTACTTCTGGCCTTAAAGCAATAACCAAATCACTCAAATTCATAACTTTTAGTTCTTTAACTTCAGCAATCTGAGAAAGATTATAATCAGCCGTAATTAAAGTTCCTGTCATATCCTCTGTAATTTTCAAGAGTTTTTCATCTACCCCATTACCTTCATATTTTGTTGGGTTTATTACGAGTCTTCTCCCATATAGATCTCTTAATTCTTTTAATAACTTAAGGCCTCTTCTGCCTTTCGATCTTTTTTCATTGCTGCTTGAGTCAGCTAAAGTTTGTAATTCGTCAATTACACTTTGAGCAACAATTAATTGCCCTTCCAATAAGCCGCAACTTAATAGGCCATTGATTCTTCCATCAATAATTACGCTGGTATCAAGAATTTTTGGACTAGCAGCAGGGAGGATTCCTTCATTTACTAGGTAGGCATCAGTATTATTTGGATTGAATAATCTCAATAATGTCCTTCCATGGGTATCTGCCAACTTATAACCAAGTACACCAAAAAAAATGTTGCTTAATATTGCTGATAAGGGTTTTGCGAAAAAAACCTCTCTAGGGAATGGAATTAATAATATTGGAGCAAGTAGAAGATTCGCGACAAGTAATCCTAAAATTAATCCAACGGACCTACTTATTAGCAAGTCCGTAGGCATAGTTCTTATTTGATCAAGAAAAGTCTTTCTAAGTTGAAGGAATACAAAACCAGCTGCTAGACCTACAAAAAAACCTATTATTGCTAAAACAATTCTAAAACCCTCTACATTAGATACCTGTTTAAGTATGTCTACTGGCAATAAATCAACTCCAAGCCATCCGGAAGCAGCCCCAGACAATACAAATAAAATTAATACTAAGATATCTGTCATAACTATAATCTACTAGGATTTATTAATTGAGTAAATAAGGATTTTATTTTTTTCGATCCTTAATACTTTTTTGGAGCTTAAAAATGAATTTAGATTATGAATAAGTTTCCAAGAAGTGCTTATGTGCACATTCCTTTTTGCCACAGAAGGTGTTTTTATTGTGATTTTGCAGTTATTCCATTAGGAAACAAAGTTGAAACTTTAAAAGGTTATGGAAGCAAAACTGTTCAAGATTATTTGCAATTTTTATATAAAGAAATATTGTCAATTAAGCATAAATCACCTCTATCGACAATTTATATAGGAGGTGGTACTCCATCAATTTTAGATCCTACCCAAATCAAAGAATTAATTGATCTTTTTAGAGAAAATTATGGAATTGACCATGGTGCTGAAATCACTATGGAGGTTGATCCAGCTAGTTTTACTAAAGATGATCTTTTTGGATTCATAAATGCTGGGATAAATAGATTTAGTCTCGGAGTACAAAGTTTTAATAATCAGATACTTCAAAAGTCGGGAAGGCGTCATTTGAGAGAGGATGCTGAAAAATCTTGTTTATGGTTGAAGAAAGAATATGATTCTGGATTAATAAAAAGCTGGAGTTTAGATTTAATTCAAAACTTGCCACTGAGTGGATTTAAAGAATGGCAAGATGACTTAAAAAAAGCAATAGAATTTTCACCACCGCACCTATCCATTTACGACTTGAATATTGAAAATGGCACTGTTTTTGGAAAATTGGTTAATTTAGGAAAATTAAAACTCCCAAGTGATGAAGAAGCTTTTAGAAATAGTGAATCAACTCATTTAATTTTAAAATACTCAGGGTATTCAAGATATGAAATCTCAAACTATTGCCTTCCGAGACATCAATCGAGACATAATAGAGTTTATTGGAGTGGTTTAGGCTGGTGGAGTTTTGGTCAAGGTTCTACTAGTGCACCTTGGGGGGAAAAGTTAACTAGACCAAGAGTTAGTAAAGAATATAAACAATGGGTAACTAGACAAAACCAATTTAATTTAGATTCATCCCTAACTAATAAGGAGTTTGTCTATAAAGAACTTGATGAGAAAATAATGTTGGGATTAAGACTCAAAGAGGGTGTAGATATCAAAGAAGTGTTTAAAGAACAAAACTGGGAAAACAAAAAATTTGAAAAAAACTTTAGTAAATTGCTTGAAGAATGGAAAGAATTTCTTGAAAGTGAATTATTAGTAAGAAAGGGGAATAGGTTCTTTTTAAGTAATCCAAGAGGTATGGAACTAAGCAATCAAGTTATTATATCTATGTTTAAGTGGTGGGATAAAATTAATTAAGTCTTTCAGATTCTACCCATTCTTTTAATTTATCTTTAAATAATTTCTTCCCTTGAATTATTGATTGGCAAAATGGTGGTTGGCCATCATTGAGGCCTAATAAATCTGCAGTTACTCTTATTTGTCCATCACAATAATTACCCGCACCGATCCCTATTGTGGGAATTGTTAAAGAATTTTGTATTTCTTTAGCAAGCAAATCAGGAATATGTTCAAGAACTATTGAAAAACATCCTAGTTTTTCAAGAATGGAAGCCTCTTTCTTGATTTTTTCTTGACTTGCTAAGCTTTCACCTTGTTTCTTTAATCCAATATTTAGATAGCTTTGTGGTGTAAGACCTATATGACCCATAACAGGGATTCCCATTCTTATTAATCTAGAAATAACTTTTTGTATTTCTGGTTCAGCTCCTTCTACCTTTACAGCTTTTGCATATGTGCTCTGAATTATTTTCCCTGCATACTCAACAGCTTTATCCTCTCCACATTGGTAAGTCAAAAAAGGCATATCTGAGACGACCAAAGGTTGTTCCTCAATTTTTTTTTTGAATCCTCTCGAGACAGCATTAGTATGATAAATAATGTTTTCTAAAGTTAATGGCAATGTTGATTTATATCCTAAACAGACCATTGCTAAGGAATCTCCTACCAAGACAAGATCAACATCAGCTTGCTCTGCGATGGATCCTGATATGGAGTCCCATGCAGTAAGTGCAATAATTTTTTGAGATTTTTTTTTATACTTAACTAGGTCTGAAGGTAGCATAATAAATTTATGTATCTTTTTTAATCAAGAATTGCTAATATGTTTTTGACTCGGCCTTTCGCGGTTTTAACGCCTAAACCTGGTCAGGACCGGAAGGTAGCAGCCACAAGGGATGCTTGAGGCAGGCGAGATAACCGAGTCACTCTATTTTACCTTTTAGCTTATATTTTTTTATTTTGCCTTAATCTCAAAAATTCAGGAATACTAGCTCCTGATTCTTTATTATCAGAAAAATTGTATAAGGGTTGACTTGATAATCTGTTTTTTATTCTTTGTTGGTTTAATGGTTGATTTGTTTCAAATCCTGTGGCAATAACAGTAACTTGTATCTCACCTTCCATTGATTCGTTAACCGCTTGACCCACGATTATATTTGCATCCTGATCTACGACATCACTAATAACTTCGCCTACTGCGGTAACATCGTCAAGAGTCATATCCTTCCCTCCAGTAATATTTACCAGACAACCTTTTGCTCCATCAATTCTTCCTGCTTCTAGTAATGGACTATTAATTGCAGCTTGAGCAGCTTCCATAGCCCTAGATCGTCCAGATCCAATACCCATGCCAAGAAGTGCTGTACCAGCTTCAGTCATAACTGATCTAACATCAGCAAAGTCAAGATTAACCTCGCCTGGGCGAGTAATCACTTCACTTATACCTTGAACTCCCATTCTTAAAACATCATCAGCATTCTTGAACGCTTCTTGAATAGAGGCACCTGCAGAAACCTCTTTTAAACGATCATTTGGAATGACAATTAGAGTATCAACATTTTCAGCTAATCTTGCAATTCCTTCTTCTGCTTGACGCATTCTCCTTTTCCCTTCGAAAGAAAAAGGTTTAGTTACTATGCCAATAGTTAGTGCACCGCTTTGCTTTGCTACTTCAGCAACAACAGGAGCTGCTCCCGTGCCAGTACCTCCACCCATTCCTGCTGCTATGAATACCAAATCGGATCCCTCAAGCGATTGCTGAAGCTCTTCTCTAGACTCTTCTGCAGCTTTTTGCCCAATACTTGGATTGCCACCTGCTCCAAGTCCCCTTGTTAAGTTCTGACCTAATTGAACCCTTCGCTCTGCGGAGGACTGAAGTAAGGCTTGTGCATCAGTATTAAGAACTCTGAATGAAACGCCCTCAAGGTCACTATCAATCATTCTGTTAATAGCATTACTTCCACCACCCCCAACGCCAATTACTTCAATTTTGGCATTTTGGCTTGGAAGAATTTCTCTCGATTGATCAAAGTTTGGATTGTTACCGAAGCTCATCTCTAAATAGGGATCTAATACTAGTATTGGATGCATTATGAACTTAGTAAGCTCATCTGTAGGAATTTGTTGAGTAAAATCCTGAAAATATTTATTTATTAAATATTTAGTTTTAAATGCTAAATCCTCACCAACACTACAATAATTAAAAAAAATTATTCGAAATCCTTTTTTAAATATTAGGGTTTGAACACTTTTATTTTTGGTTTATTTGGATTTGTAAGATCAATATTATCTATTTTTATTGAAAAGCTATTTTTCTCAAATTCATTTTTTAAATTATTTATTACTTGTAATTGATAGTGGATTAAATCTGGTTTAAATCCTAGGAAGATTGTTTTTAAATCTTTTTCCTCAACAGTTAGAAAACCATCTGGTGAAAAAGTTATTTTAACTATCTCGAATTCATAATTTTCTAGAGCGATGAAAATATCAGATAATATGTTTTTAAATTTTTCTTGCCATCCAAAAACTTGTATGGTGAATTTTTCCAAATATTTTTTGTCCGCATTACGTTTATTTATAAAAAATCCCTTTTTATCAATAAAGCCTAGTATTTTTTCTTCCTTTATTATTCTTTCACCGTAAGCTATTGGAATTCTTGTATTAATATGAACTTTCAAACCAAAAGGAAATAATTCTCTGTTTACCGAAACATTCTTGAGTGATAAATTTTGTTTTAACTCTTTTTCTATCAAATTAGTATTAACAAAAATTAATCGGGTAGGAAATTTTAAAGATGAATAATTTACTAAATCATTCTGCGAAAATAATGCACTACCAGAAATCCTTATGTCATTAATATTAACTTTCTTAAGAGTTTTTATGCTTAATAAGCTTGTTAAAAATAAAAATGAAATTAGAAAAAAAAAGCTTCTATTTTTGATTTTTTTTTGATTTTTCACAAATCACATCGAGCTTTTTCCATCAATTGGTCCATCCATTGTCTCGCTTGCTCTGCATCTGAAAAGGGGACATCCATCTCTTTCCCATCCCCTACTAATCTCAACCTGCACTTGCCTTGAGATTCATTTGTTAGAGGAGCTTCTCCTGAAGTTAGTGCCATTAATTCAACTAACTCTAGTTTCTTTATTGTAAAACTATCTTTTTCTTCAAATTTACCAGCTTCAAATGCGCTCCACTTTAGCTCCCCATCTTTTAAGGAAGCTGCACCTGAACTATCTAACTTGCACAGTTCAGAATCACTTGCCCAACTTCTAAAAAGATTTTGCCTTCTTCTTTCTAACCATCCAAGCGCAGTTAATAATATGAAAATTAGAAGTAATGGTAACCAAAGAAATCCATGCAACATTTATTTAAATTACAAATCTAAAGATATATCCACCAGTTTAGCCACAAGTTGTTCGATTTTTAAACCTGAAGCTTCCCAAAGCATTGGAAACATGCTGTTTTTTGTAAAACCGGGAATTGTATTTATTTCATTTAACAAAATTTTATTTGAAGATTTTTCTAAAAAGAAATCTACTCTTGCAAAACCGAAAATATTTAGTGCTCTACAACTTTTAATAGCAATTTCTTTAATCTCTTTTTTGATTTTAGAATCTATTTCGGCTGGGATAATTATTTTATTATTTGAGTAATATTTTGAATCGTAATCATACCACTCACTTTCATAATTTACTTCTCCTATCTCAGAGGTTAAGAGTTTTGAATTCCCAATTATTCCGCATTCAATCTCCCTTACCTCTAAACCTTCCTCTATTAAGATTCTTGGATCTATTTCTCGAGCCTTTTCTAATGCTTGCAATATTTCTGATTTATTTATGACTTTGGAAATGCCAAGAGAGGAACCAGAGTTCGATGGCTTAACAAAAACAGGAAAATTTAATTTTTTTAAAATTTCATTTATTAACTTATTTTTCACTTCCTCATCGTTGAGATCTTCATTTTGAAAAACTAGATAATTAACTTGTGGAAGTTTAAGATTCGAGAAAATTTTTTTCATCAATATTTTATCCATTCCAAGTGCAGACCCTAAAATTCCACATCCGACTAAGGGTTTCTTTGTAAATCTCAGTAAGCCATGAATTGATCCGTCTTCTCCATTAAATCCATGTAAAAGAGGAAACCAAACATCAACATCTTGAAATTCAATTCCATCAAGGAAGTTAATTTTTCCCTGATTAAAATTCTTTTGTTTTTTTGTTTTATTGTTTTCAATTTCACCAATTAGGATTTTTTCTGAACTATTAGTATCAAGCCAATCTCCATATTTATTTATGTAGAAGGATTTAACTGTAAAGCGTTCTTTATTTATTTCTGAATTAAATGCTTTATAAACTGTTTTTGCAGAGGATATTGATACTTCATGTTCATTGGAATTCCCGCCAAAAATTAACCCAATACATTTTTTTTTACCCCCGATCATTTACAAAAAAATCATAAATAAAGTTCGCCTGTTAAAGAAAAAGGTCTTGCTTCATTTATTCTGACATTAATCTCATCTCCCGAAGAAAAATTAAAGTTAATATTTTTGGGAATCTCTACGAAAGTTAATCTGTTTGTTCTAGTTCTACCCATAATTTGCGAGGAATTTTTTGGATTTAAACCCTCAATTAATACGCTTTCGATATTATTTATATATCTTTGATTTCTACTCTTAGCAGTTTTCTCGACCAAATCATTAATTTCCTGCAATCTAGCTTTTTTAACCTCTTCTGAAAGTTGATTCGCCCAAACTGCAGCAGGCGTGTTTGGTCTTGGAGAGTATGCAGCTGTATTAACCTGATCAAAGCCAATTTCTGATATTAGCTTTAATGTATCTTGATATTGTTGCTCGGTTTCTCCTGGGAAAGCAACTATTGCGTCAGCTGTGATTGATGCATCTGGCATTAATGATCTAATATTCTCGATAATATTTTTATACTTTTTGATAGTGTATCCTCTGGACATTTGCTTTAAAATTTCATCATTTCCACTTTGGAAGGGAATATGGAAATGTTCACAGACTTTATCAAGTTCATAACAAGCTTGAATCAACCTTTTTGAAAAATATCTTGGATGACTAGTAGCAAATCTTATTCTGCGAATTCCTTTAACATCATGAATATAATACAAAAGATCAGTTAAAGTATTCTCTTTTCTCCCCTCTTTTGTTGTTCCTGGAAGGTCTCTACCATAAGCATCAATGTTCTGACCCAAAAGAGTAATTTCCTTAAAATTATCATCAGCCAATTTTTGGATCTCACTTTTTATCGCATTTGGATATCTCGATTGCTCTTTACCTCTGACAGAGGGGACTACACAATATGAACATCTTTCATTACATCCATAAATAATATTAACCCAGCCACAAATAGAGCTTTCTCTTCTTGCACTTGTTATGTCTTCAGAAATGAAGGTTTCTTCTGTAGCAGCAACTTGATTTCCTAAATCAACTTTTCCCAGGAGATTCTCAAGATTATTTACGTGTTGAGGCCCCATAACCAGATCAAGTTCTGGGACTCTTCTCAGTAAGGACTCTCCCTCTTGCTGCGCAAGGCAACCTGCAACAACAAGTTTTAAGCTAGGTGTTTTGTGCTTTCTTTTTGCTTGTCTTCCTAGAAAGCTATAAACTTTTTGCTCCGCATTATCTCTGATTGTGCATGTATTGTACAAGACCAAATCGGCATTTAATTCATTATCTGCTCTGGTGTATCCCATTTTCTCCAATGTCCCAGCCATTCTCTCAGAATCAGCCTTGTTCATTTGGCATCCAAATGTGGTTATCCAATAACTGCTAGTAGTTGAATTCTTTTGAGATTTTTGTTCGTCTGGTTTTGTTTTTGTTAGCACTTTGCTAGAAATTTTTTATGATTCTTTAATTCAAAATTACAAGTTAAATAATTTTGCTGCAATTTTTTTGAGGGCGAGCGAGGGGATTCGAACCCCCGAATAGCGGCGCCACAAGCCGCTGCCTTAACCACTTGGCGACGCCCGCCTCACATTTATAAATTTAACAACTCAAGGGTAATTTTCATAGTTATTTTTATCTTTTAGCAGAATTTGAATTATTTTCTAATTCAGTAAAGTTTTCTTATGATTTAAAATAAAAAAAAATTTAAAAATTTGATTAATTCCGGCACAGCTGAGGTTCTTATTCCCAGAAGCCTTTGTTTAATAGAAGATATAGATAACCTCATTATCGATGTTGAGGATTTATGTTCAGTTTCTATTAGTTGGAAGGATGGATTTGTTTCTGAGTTAAAGCCTTTGAAAGATAAAATTACAAAACCAAAAAAAATTTTATTCCCAAGATTTGTTGAAACGCATTCGCATTTTGATAAATCTTTTACATGGGCAGACTTTCCTAATCTGGAATCAAACTATGGAGGAGCATTATCAGTAAATCTTGAAGAACATAAAACTAGAACTACAGATAAGGTTCTTGAAAGAGTTGAGAAATCATTAAAACTTGCCATACAAAATGGATACCGTGCCATTAGAAGTCATATTGATACATACAAAGGTCAATCTATTGATATTTGGATTGAACTTTTTAAATTACAAAAAAAAATTTCCTCTGAGTTGACTTTACAATACGTTGCTCTAGCTCCATTGGAATTCTGGGATACAACTGATGGAAAAGATTTGGCAAAAATATTTTCCTCTAATGGAGGCATTTTAGGAGGTGTTATTGTACCCCCTTTCAATAAAAAAAACACAAGCAAATTTCTAGCAAAGATGCTTCTTCTTGCGAGTAAATATAAACTAGAAATTGATTTGCATATAGATGAATCAATTATTGAACCTGGAGCGGGAATAAAAGTTTTATTAGAAACAATTGAGAATTTAAATATTAATAGTATTCCTATCACTTGTAGTCATTTGAGTAGTCTTATTTCTCTCAGTAATAGAGAGATTTTAAATTTAGGGGAAAAAATGGCTGAGAAAAATATTAAGGTTATTGCCTTACCCCTAACAAATTTTTGGCTGCTCAATCGAAGTAAACAAACTACTTCATTAAAAAGACCAGTTGCGCCAATAAAGCAATTACAAAAATCACATGTGGATGTATCTCTTGGTAGTGATAATGTTCAAGACCCTTGGTACCCATTTGGTAATTTTGACCCTTTTTACACGTTGTCTTGCTCGATGCCTATGCTTCAACTAAATCCTTGGGAGAGAATGACTCTATCTTCTATTTTTTTAGCTCCAAGCAGATTATTAAACTTAAAATGGGATGGTTTAATTAAAAAGGGTTGCCCTGCTGATTTTGTGGTTTTAGATGCACAAAGATGGGCAGATGTTTTTTCGAGTTCCTTAAAAAGAAAAGTTTTTATAAAAGGCGATTTATATTGCTAATCGGCTAATTTATAAACAAAACAATAAGAATTTAATTAATGACATCAAATACGCTTAAATTTATAGACAAATTTAGGGAGGTTAACAACTTAGAGATTATTGAAAGCCAATCTGACATAAAAAGACTTTCAAAAGATTTTTATAACTACTCTCCAATCCTTACTGAAAAATTAGACGAATGTATTGCTGATTTAGTGGTTAGACCTAGTGATCACAAAGCAGTAAAGAAAGTAGCAGAAATTTGTTGGGAATTTTCTATCCCACTTACTTTAAGGGGTTCAGGTACAGGTAATTATGGACAAGCTGTCCCATTGTTTAGAGGAGTTGTAATGCAGATGAGTCACTTTAATAAGTTAGAAGAATTTGATCCAGATACAGGTTTTGTAAAAGTGCAGTCCGGATGTGTTATGGGAGATTTGAATAAACAATTAGAGAAATATGGTAGGGAATTGAGGTTGCTTCCAAGTACTTGGAAAACTGCAACAATTGGAGGTTTTATTGCAGGTGGATCAGGAGGTATTGGTTCAATTAGGTGGGGATTTTTAAGAGATCCAGGAAATCTTATTGGTTTAGAGGCAGTAACGATGAATGAAAAACCTGAATTATTAAAATTTGATGCTGAAGAATCCGAACCTCTCAATCATGCTTATGGGACTAATGGAATAATTACTTCTTTACTACTCGCTACTGATATCAAACGAAAGTGGTATTCAATAGTTATCGACTGTATTGAATTTGAAAAAACAATAGAAATATTAAAAACTCTCACCAGCGCAGCAATTGATCTGAAACTAGGAGCAATTCTTGAAGAAGAAGTTGTAGATCAAATGCCAAAATGGTTCAAAACTAATTCTAGAAGTCACAAGATATTAATTCAATCTACTCTTGGAGGAATAAAAACCATTGAGCTAATTTGTAAAAAATTCAAAGTTGAATCTACCCTCCTTGGTGAAGAAGAAAAACTCGTCAATGGAATTTCTGAAGTCGTATGGAATCATACAACTCTTCATATGAGGTCTAAGGATAAAAATTGGACTTATTTACAGATGCTTTTGCCACTTAATCATGAATTAGAATTAATTAATTTTTTGAGAAAAAAATGGGGCAGAAAAGTTCTTTGGCATTTAGAAGCAGTTTCTCAACAAGGATCACCACGATTAGCGGCTTTGCCTCTATTGAAGTGGAGTGGGATAGATGAATTAAATGAAATAATGGAAGATTGTAAGAAACTTGGTGCGTTTATTTTTAATCCCCATGTTTTAACTGTCGAAGGCGGAGGCCTAGGAGTGGTTGACGCAGATCAAGTAAAAGCGAAATTGAAATTTGATCCTAAAGGGCTATTGAATCCAGGAAAATTGGAAGGTTGGGAAGTTAAGGAACAATTTAATATTTAACATTTCTGTTTATTTGCAAATTTAAGAAATTCAGCAACTAAAAAAATAGAACCTGTTAGAACAGGATGATTAATTGGCCATTTTTCTAAAGAAAATAAATACTCAATGGCAAGTTCAAATGTTTTAAATTCAAATTTTTTTTGAGATTCAATTTCTTTAATCTGAGAGAGATCTTTTAATTGCCAACTAGGTTGGTTTGGAACTGGCACAAGTAATAAGTGATCATTTTTCTTGAGAAGTGTTTTTAATATTGCTTGAATATCTTTTTGTCTTTGGACACCTAAAATCCAATAAATTCCTTTCTCTTCATTCTCCCAATTACTTCGCTCATTAGAGAGCGCTTTCGCAGCAGGATAATTGTGCGCACAATCTACAAGAATTTCTTTGTTGAAATAATTTATTATTTCTAGCCTTCCATTCCAAGCTGTCTTTTTAAGGCCTTCAGATATATGTTTTTCTTTGATATTAAATCCCAAATTATTCAGTGCTTCAATTGCTCCAACAGCTACTGAAGCATTTTGTTTTTGGAAAATTCCTTTTAATCCAAGTTCATAGCTGTTTGAAATTGAATCTTTCCATATAATTTCTGCTCCAACCTCTTTAACTTTTTTGGTTATTAAATTTTCAACTTTACTATTTTGGTCGCATGAAATGACAATTGAGTTTTGTTCAATAACTGCTAATTTTTCTTTGGCAATTTTTTCAATCGTATCTCCAAGAAATTCTTTATGATCTAAGCCAATATTCCCAATAGCAATTATTGGTCTTGATTGATGAGCTGTTGTCGCGTCTAATCGTCCCCCTAAGCCAGCTTCAAGAATGAGCAATTCAACTTTTTTATTATCGAAAAAATTTAGAGCGCAGCAAATGATTTTTTCAAAAGGAGTTAATTCAATTGTTGAAAATTTTGTTTCTATTAATTTATATATTTTTTCAAAATCAGTTTTGTTGATATTTTTTTTATTAACTCTAATCCTTTCGCATACGTCAAAAAGATGAGGAGACGTAGTTACACCAAAATTCTTTTTAGCTTCAAAAAGTATACTTTCTAAATATGCTGCGATTGATCCTTTCCCATTGGTTCCAATAATTTGTATCGCAGGGATATTTTCGCAAGGATTACCAAGATCTTGAAGTGCTTTTTTAATTCTTGATAAGCCTAATTTGATATTATCCCTTTCATATTTAGGCGAAAATAATTCAAAAATTTTTAAATTTGCATTTTTCAAAATTTAAATTGCTATAAATCTTTAAAAATTGAATTTAGCTTATGCAAGAGAATATTAATTTCTCTTCGAGATATAACTAATGGTGGGACAATCCTTACGACGTTGCCTCCTGCAGGAACTACCAGTAATCCTTTATCAAAAGCTTTTAACGTAATTGTTTTTGCATCAGCATAATCATCATTGATCACAAGACCTTGTATTAAACCTAAACCTCTTTTCCCGCTAATAATATTTGGAAATTTATTTGACAATTCATCAAATCCAGCACTTAATTGTTCCCCTCTTAAATAAACATTATTTATAAGATTTCTTCTATTTATTTCTTCTAATACAGTTAGGGCAGCTTTGCAGGCGAAAGGATTCCCCCCAAAAGTGCTTGCATGATCTCCTGGAGAAAAAATGTTGGCTTTTTCTTTTACCAATAATGCTCCAATTGCATGACCTCCTCCTAATCCTTTAGCAAGGGTGAATCCATCAGGTTCAATTCCTAAATTTTCATAACCCCACATTTTTCCAGTTCGGCCTACTCCACTTTGGACCTCATCTAATATGAGAAGAGAATTATTTTTATCACATATATCTCTTAGGCTTTTGAAAAATATTTTACTTCCAGGTATTACGCCACCTTCTCCCTGTATTGGTTCAACTAAAACGCCGGAAATTTTCTGATCATTAATTTCACACTCTTCAAATAATTTTTTTACCGAATCAAAATTGTTAAATTTAAAAAATTTGAAACCTTGAATCATTGGTTCGAAACCTTTTTGATATTTGGGCTGTCCTGTAGCACTCAAGGCTGCCAGCGTTCTTCCATGAAAGCTGGATTCGGCTGCGAGAATAATTGATTCTTTACCTTTATTTGTTTTATTTCCATATTTTTTAATTAATTTAATTGCTGATTCATTTGCTTCTGCACCACTATTACAGAAGAAGACGCTTTTAGCACAACTCATATTCGTTAAAGTTCTGCTTAATTGTTCTTGTTCTTCAATGTTGTAGAGATTAGAAATGTGCTGAATCTTTTTTAGTTGAGTTGATAATCTTCTTCTCAAAACTCTATCGCTATGTCCAAGACTACAAGTTGCTATACCAGCGACTGCATCAAGATACCTTTTACCTGCTTTGTCCCAAAGCCAACAACCTTTTCCTTTTTTGAAAGATATATCGAATCGACTATAGGTATTCATCAAAGTGGGAGCGGTCGGACTTGAACCGACATACCCGAAGGTGCCGCATTTTGAGTGCGGTGCGTCTACCAATTCCACCACGCTCCCAAGGCTTTTGAAAAAATGAACTTTTTTATTATAACAAAAATCAACATATTGACTATTGTTTTGGTCAAGCAACAGTTTTTAGATAAGGTTTGTCAATAGTTAATATTTTCGATAAAAACATAGAATTATTTAATGCATTTGCTGACAAGATAATGAGGGGAAAAAGAAAATTTAAACGTTTATGATACATTTTTGTGATTAAATTCGTTTAAAAGTCTTTTTTAAAAGGATATAGCTTCATGATTAGTAATATTGTGTTATATTTGATAAAAAAACTAATGTCTAAAACTCAAGCAAAAAAATTATCACTTAAAATTGTCCCCTATCTTTTTATTGCAGTAACCATATTTACAACATTCGGATCTAATAGCGGAACTTGGGCATGAACGAATTCAATTTTAATGGTTTGAATAAAATTTGGTCTAATCGCTTTCTGGTTTTGTTTATATTATTTTTGGGTTGTATTTCACTAATCAATATTGCCTACGTTTGAATCATCTTTTTTAGTTTTAAAAAATATATTTGGAAAATACTAAGCTACTTCGAGTTTTGAAAAATCCTCAGATTTAGGTTCAATTTTATACCCATTCTCCTCAAAAGTATCTTTACTGATCTCTCTAATTATTTTTACACCTAAATTTTTTAGTTTTAATTCAAAATTTTCATAACCTCTATCTAGATGTTCTAATCCATAGAAATTACTTCTACCTTTTGCGATGATTCCTGCAATTATTAATGCAGCTGATGACCTTAAATCTGAGCCAACTAGATTCATCCCATTAATTGTTTTAACACCTTTGATGTGAGCTACGTTTTTGTTTAGTTTTATACTGGCACCCATTTTATTAAGTAAATAAATATGATTCATTCTGTTTTCGAAAATTGTTTCAGTTATCTTTGATTCACCATTTGAGATTGTCATTAGAGTTGTAAATGGTGCCTGCAAATCAGTAGGAAAGCCTGGGAAAGGAGCTGTTTCAATATCTACTCCTTTAATCTCTTTACTCTTGATAGAAATCGAATTACCTTTAATCGTAATTTTACTCCCACTCTCTTGAAGCTTATTAGTGACAGCTTCAAGATGATGAGGGATTACTGGAGAAATTGTTATTGAAGAGGAAGTTGCAGCAGCAGCTATTAGAAAAGTTCCAGCTTCTATTCGGTCTGGAATTACTTTATGAGTGCATCCGCCAAGCTTATTAACACCATCAATAATTATTGTTTCTTTACCTGAGTCATAAATTTTTGCCCCCATTTTATTAAGCATTTGGCATAAATCTTGAACTTCAGGCTCTCTAGCAGCATTTTCAATAGTAGTTCTTCCTTTGGCTAAAGATGCTGCCATTATTAATGTTTCAGTCGCACCTACACTTGGACAATTTAATTTAATATGAGTGCCATGAAGTCTATTTTTGTTCCCCCTTGTTTTTGCCTTCACAATTCCCTCTTCAATAATAATTTCTGCTCCTAGTGCAATTAATCCATTAATGTGCTCTTCTATTGGCCTTGAACCAATATTGCATCCACCTGGTAACGGTACTTGAGCTTCTCCAAATTTAGTTAATAGTGCACCTATACAAAAGAAACTAGCTCTTAATCCTTTAACAAGTTCATATGGAAGTTCTTTAATCGAAATAGTTGTTGGATCTATTTCTAGTTGGTTGTTTTTACGAACTAAATTCACTCCTAAATTCTTTAAGATATTACCCATCTTTTCAATATCAGTGAGAAAAGGTACATTTTCAAGAATTATTTTTTCATTAGTTAGCAATGATGAGGCTAATAAAACTAAGGCGGAATTCTTCGCACCACTTATTTCAACTATTCCATTTAACTTGCCTTGGCCAAGAATCTTTAAATTTTGCGATTTAAGATATGACTTCGTTTTGCTTCCGCAAATCATTAAGACTTAATTTATTAGGTTCATCATGACAAACTAATAATATTAAGTCCACCCTATGTAACGTCATGAATATTAATTAAAAGTGAAAATGTATTTTTTGATTTCTTGGGAAATAAAAATTTAATGAATAATTGATCAAAATATTTATTTAATTAAAATATAGTTAATAACAAATTTTTCAAAATACTCATAGAAAATACTTTTTTAAAAATAACTAGTAAAAACAATAATCTAGTTAAAAGATTTAGATCATTTAAGAGAGGATCATCTCCAAAAGATCAAGACTTTTTTTGCATAGAAGGTACACATCTAATTGAAGAATTGCTGAAGTCTGGAAAAAATCCCTTTAAGATTTTAGTTACCGAAAAATGGCTAAGAAAGAATCAAAATCTAAGCAAAAAATTTGATCAGTCATTAATAAATATTGTCTCAGAGGAAGTCTTGGCATCTGCCATTTCAACAATTAATCCTGATGGGATAGCAGCTTTAGTAGAGATTTCAGCAATACCTAATTATCAATCAAATAGAAAAGATGATTTTGTTCTTGTTCTCGACAGAATTCAAGATCCTGGAAATATGGGTAATCTATTTAGAACTGCTTTAGCTGCGGGTGTTAATGCAATTTTTTTAGCTGGAGGTGCGCACCCATTAGGCCAAAAGGTATTAAGAGCATCCTCAGGTGCAGTTTTTCATCTGCCATTTTTAAGATTTGATGGCATTGAAGAAGAAATATTTAATTCTTTACTTAAGTCTTTGTCTGAATTATCAAATGCAGGATTTAAAATTTTCTCTACTAGTAGCCATAATGAGAGTTCAAAAAAACCTTCAAAACCTTACTGGGAAGTTGATTGGTCTAGACGAACAGCATTAATTTTGGGCAATGAAGGTCAAGGTATTCATAAAAAAATTCAAGAAGCTTTTAATGAAACAATTACAATTCCGCATAGTGAGATTGTAGAATCATTGAATGTGGCTTGTGTTGCAGTTCCGTTATTACTAGAACGAAAAAGAGTCGCATACACCTCTAAATAAATAAATAAAAAGTGACTGATTCAAGTTTTGATTTTGATTTAATCGTAATAGGAGCAGGATATGGAGGTTTTGATGCCGCTAAACATGCTGCTGGTAAGGGACTGAAAGTCGCAATAGTAGAATCTTCTGATATGGGAGGCACTTGTGTTAACAAGGGTTGTGTTCCATCTAAAGCTCTTTTGGCTGCAAGTGGAAAAGTTAGAGAAATAGCTAATTATGAACATTTAGCTAAATTTGGTATACATGCTTCACCAGTAAGGTTCGAGAGATCAAAAATTGCAGATCATGCAAATAATTTAGTTTTAAATGTTAGAGAAAATTTAACAAAAACTCTTAAAAGGAGTGGAGTTGAAATTATTTTGGGCATTGGAAGAATCGAAGGAAATCAAAAAGTAGGTGTAAGAGATAAAAACGGAATTGATAAAATTTTCACATGTAAGAATATTGTTATAGCAACAGGCTCTTCTCCTTTTGTTCCCCGTGGAATAACTTTGGATAATAGGACCGTATTTACTAGCGATGATGCGGTTAAACTTGAGTGGCTTCCAAGATGGATAGCAATTATTGGAAGCGGATATATAGGTCTTGAATTTGCTGATGTTTATACCGCGCTTGGTTGTGAAGTTACCATGATCGAGGCTTTGGAGAATATTATGCCAACATTTGATCCAGACATTACTAAAATTGCTAAGAAGAACCTTATTCAAGCAAGAGATATAGATACAAAATCAAATGTCTTCGCGACAAAAATAACACCTGGATGCCCTGTAAAAATAGAACTTACTGATGCAAAATCTAAGGAAGTTGTAGAAACTTTAGAAGTTGACGCTGTACTAGTCGCAACTGGCAGAAGTCCTAATAGTAATAACTTAAATCTTGAGTCGGTTGGTATCGAAACAGTAAAAGGTTTCATTCCTGTAGATGATCAAATGAGAGTTAAGAATGGTGATGAAATAATACCTAACATTTGGGCTGTTGGAGATGTAACGGGCAAACTAATGCTTGCCCATACAGCTGCTGCGCAGGGTACTATTGCTGTTGATAATATTTGCGGTGGTAATGTCGAAATTAATTATAAAAGTATCCCCGCAGCAACCTTTACTCACCCAGAGATAAGTTCAGTTGGTCTCTCTGAAGTTGAAGCTAAAGAGATATCTACAAAAGAAAATTTTACTTTGGGAGTTGTAAAAAGTTTCTTTAAGGCTAATTCAAAAGCATTGGCTGAATTAGAAAGTGATGGATTGCTAAAGTTGATTTTCAACAAAGATAATGGGAAAGTATTAGGTGCTCATATTTTTGGATTACATGCAGCTGATTTAATTCAAGAAATTTCCAACGCTATTTCAAGGAACCAAGATGTAATTGAATTATCTAAAGAAGTTCATACTCATCCTACTCTTAGTGAAGTAGTTGAGGTCGCATATAAACAGGCTGCTTCTCAAATAAAATAATATCTAAAATTAATGGAGATAAGACGCAGGCCACCAAATCCAACAGTAAGGGTAGAAAATTTAGAATATGCTGTACCTCATAGAGAAGCACAAGCAAAAAATATTCTGGAAGAAATTGTATGGCACAAGGATATTGAAATTAAGAATTTTAAAAAAATAGTCTCTTTAAAAGATCTCATCAAAAAGATTGAAAAACTTCCTACTCCCAAAGATTTTTACAAAAATATCTTGGAGTCAAAAATAAAACCAGGAGTTATTGCTGAAATAAAAAAAGCTAGTCCGAGTAAAGGAGTTATCAGAAAAGATTTCAATCCTGAAGACATAGCAATTTGTTATGAAGGATTAGGTGCATCATGTATTTCAGTACTTACCGATAAAAGGTTTTTTCAAGGTAGTTATGAAATACTCGAAACTGTAAGGAAATCAACTAATCTCCCTCTACTCTGCAAAGATTTTATTATTTCTGCTTATCAGATTTATAAAGCAAGGGTATCTGGTGCTGATGCAATATTATTAATCGCTGCGATTTTAAGTGATGATGATTTAATTTACTTAAAGAAAATAGCTGATAATTTAAAGATGAGTGTTCTTGTTGAAGTCCATAACGATAGTGAATTACAAAGGATTCTAAAGTTAAAATCTTTTAATTTGATTGGAATAAATAACAGGGACTTAAAGACTTTTAAAACGGATTTAAAAACATCAAAAGAATTGATGCATACATATGCAGATATATTTTTAAAACAAAATATTATTCCCATAAGTGAATCTGGAATTAATTGTGCCGAAGATTTAGAATCACTTAGATCTATTGGAATCATGGGAGTATTAATTGGTGAAACTTTTATGAGAGAAACTGATATTGAACAATCGTTCAAGAAATTATTTAACTCAATTTAATATTGACTTCAAATCGTGCTATAAAATTGAATAAACAGAGTTGTTCTGAATATATATGCAGGCTGTAATTTTAACAGGTGTAGTCGCGGGATTTGTGCATGTAGTTAGTGGCGCTGATCATCTAATTGCAATGGCACCAGCAGCGATTAATAATCCTCAAAAAGCTCTTAAAAATAGTTTCTCATGGGGCTTGGGACATTCTTCAGGAGTCCTCTTGTTAGCTTTTCTAGCGATTTTTATTAAGGATATTACGCCATTAAATAAATTTTCTAGTATTGCCGAATTCCTAGTTGGAATTTCACTGCTAATTGTTGGAGTATTTGCTATGAAAAATTCTTTTCAATTAAGTATCCACTCGCATTCCCATAAGCATGAGAATGGAATTGCCCATCGTCATTTTCACTTTCATGTTATGGAACAAAAAACTAATAATAAGCACTCACATGCTTTGACTGGATTAGGCTTGCTACACGGTATAGCTGGAGGTTCACATTTTCTTGCAGTTCTTCCTGCTTTAGCACTACCTTTAACAAGCGCTTGCTTATATTTGATTTCATATTTGATTGGTTCACTAATAAGTATGAATCTTTTTACTTGTTTAATATCTTTTACTACCTTTAAAGCAAGTCAAAAATTTATTAAAAGATTAATAGCTGTAGCAGGAGGGCTTTCCTTTTCTTTGGGATTATTTTGGATTCAAAGAAGTGCTTCTGTTTTTTTGAATTAAAAAATTTTTTAATTTAGGAATAATTAATTTAGAGGTGACAATCCCAATTATTTTTTCATTATTGATTAATCCAAATTTATTACTATCTTCGCTACATTCAATATTATCGCCAATAACCTCAACGTTATTTTGATTTACTAAATTTATCCTTTTTATTAGGTTTTTATTTTTAAATGGATGATTAAAAATAACTATTTGTCGATTTTTTAGTACTGATTTATTCTTTTTGTATTTTTTAAAAAATACAATATCACCTTCTTTTAGGTAAGGAAACATTGATTCACCACTAATAATCGCGGTTTTTCTTAAACCTAAAAAAAATAAAATAAAATCAAAGAAACTTTTGAAAATAATTTTAATTAACTAGCTTTTACAAAAGCGTCTGATCTTCCTTTTGAAGCCCAGAAAATATTATGAATTTTTTCTACATAACTCATGAGTTCTTCAGCTTGGGCTAAGTCAATATTAACTTTGCATGCACTGCATAATTTAGCCGCTTTCCAAATGGTTTCATGTAAGTCTGGATAAGTTTCTAAGTGAACTGGTTTAAAGTAATCTGTCCACAAAATTAGAATCTCTTTTTTTGTTTCTTTTGCTTGCTCTTCTTTAACAGCAACATATCTAGAAAATGTATTACTGTATGCAGCCCACTCTGCTGAATCAGTGCTAGACGGAGCTTCTAATGCAATGAGTTTTTTTGTCATTGATAAAACTGCTTCAGCAGCAACTCTCGTAGATGCTGGGTCGTAAACACCACAAGGACCATCGCAGTGAGCATGGACTGTCATTGGGGATTTCTTATCTAGAAAAGAATTGATGAATTTACTTAACATTTCAAATATTTGGTGTTGTATATATATTACTTGGAGATTAACTAAATTGAAAAGTCTTAGATATTTTTCTTACTTAATTTAATTGACTCCTAATAATTCAACTTCAAATATCAAGGTTGCATTAGCGGGTATAACATTCCCTGCCCCTCTTGACCCGTATCCAAGTTCCGGAGGTATTGTTAATTTTCTTTTGCCTCCAACTTTCATGCCTGCGACACCTTCGTCCCAGCCTTTTATTACTCGACCAGCACCTAATGGAAAGCTGAATGGAGCTCTACCTATACTTGTGTCGAATTGAGTTCCGTCTTCTAGAGTGCCTGTGTAATTTACGGTAACTGTTTGCCCAGCGCTGGCTTCATCTCCTTCCCCATTTATGATATCTGCAATAATCAGACCACTTTCTGTAGTCCTTGAATTGTTGTCTAATGGTGTTTCTTCTGCCATAGCGAAAAGTGTAGGATTTGGATCTGATGGGTCTAGCTCAAATAAATTATTATTTGAAACATTTGATGATTTTGTAACAGGTGTTTTTTGAATTAACTGAGTTTCAGATTCGGTAGCATTAACAACTTGTGGTGAATTAAATTGACTAAAAATAGTTAACGAAACACAAAAAACAAAAACTGCAAAACTAATAAAGACTTCTCTCACTTAAATTTTAAAAGTTACTAAAACTAAGTTTACAGAATAAAGGTACAATAAATGGGTGATTTTAAATTTAATTTCGTAATTTTAGATTGTTAATCCCGACTCAAATTAAAAGTCTAAGACAATATTTTTACCCTTGTTTAGGAGGAATTTTAGGAGGAGTTTCTGTTTCAACTCACTTTTGGCTGATTTTTATGCCAATTTCTTTATTTATTTTATGGAAGGGAAGTGAGAGAAAAATAGCAAATTTTTGGTGGGGTTTTTTCTTCGTTTTGATAAGTCATTCATGGTTATATGATCTTCATCCATTAACGTGGCTTGGGTTTTCATGGCTTGCAAGTTTAATAATAGCCATTTCAATATTATTATTTTGCGCTTTTTTGGGAGGGATATTAGTTTATTTATGGGGATTGTTAGTTGAAATTATTCTCTGGAAAGAGGATGTTTTTAAAATGAAAATTTTACCTTTAACAGTGAAAGTATTTTTTTTATCTTTGACTTGGGGGATTGGTGAATTGATACTTTCTCAAACACCTTTTTTTTGGATAGGGTTAGGCGAGAGTCTTGTCCCAGGTGATATTTATCTTGCTGGTTTGGCAAGATGGGTTGGCGCAAGTGGTTTATGCGTATTACAAATATTGATTGGATTTTGGATATTTATTAGTCACGGAAGATGGAGAAGAAAACTTCATTTTAAAAAAATATTTCTTTTGGGACTTTTAGTTATTATTTTCTTACATTTATTTGGAGGTTTAATAACTCCAATAAAAAGAAATTATGAATATCCAGTAGCTATTTGGCAAACAAATATACCAACAAGAGAAAAACTAAAAAAAGACGATGAATTTATTAAAGAAAAACTATCTATTGCTCAAAAGTATGCTTTAGCCAATAAAGTAAAACTTCTCGTTGCTCCAGAAGGGATTATAAATAATAATTTTTATTTATCTAGCGGCATAAAGGTTAATACCTTGGCAGGAGGTTTCAGAAATTCAAATAATGAATTAAGAAGTTCTTTCCTCGGATTTCAAATTGGAGATAAATCTTTTACCTCATTTATAGATAAAAATAGACTTGTCCCTGTAGGTGAAAAAATACCTAGATTTCTAAATAGTTTTTCAAGAGGATTATCTGCAGTAGGAGGAATTCAACCAGGCTCTGATTCAAGATTTTTTGATCCTAAATTTACACCCCCACTTGCAGTAGCTATATGTTACGAAATTGGTGATGGACTAAAAATAAGAAAGGCTATTAATAGCGGTGCAAAACTAATAATAACTGCAGCAAATTTAGATCCCTATCCAAATAAGCTTTATAATCAATTTCTGTCTTTGGCAAGTTTGAGAAGTATTGAAAACAAAAAAGATAATCTACTTGTATCAAACACCGGTCCTTCGGGTTTAGTTCAAGATGATGGAAAAATAATTCAACTTCTAGATTTAAATATGGAGCAAACTAAGATAGTATTTCCTAATTTTTCATCAGACAAGACCTTTTATACAAAATTTGGAGATAAACCTATCTTATTACTGTTTATATTTTTTATGGGATTAAATATATTTTGGAAAATTAATTAATTAATCCACCACCTAATAAAATTTCTCCTTTATAAAAAACTGCAGCTTGTCCAGGTGTTACCGAACTTTGACTTTCTTCAAAAATTAATTTAAATGTTGTAGTTGGATTATCTGAATTTTCCAAAGGAATTAAAGTACCTTTTACTGGATGACTTCTATATCTGATTTGTGCTTCTACTTCTATCTCTTGCTTAGGTTCTTCAATTGAAACCCAGTTGACCTTACTAATTATTGCTTCTTTATTAAATAGATCACTTTTATCTGCTACATAAACTATATTTTTTCCCCTATCTAAACTTTTTACATATAATGGTTCAGGCCAAGCAACGCCCAAACCTTTTCTTTGGCCTACAGTAAAGTGCTGAATACCATTGTGATTTCCTAGGACTTTCCCATTTACATGCATAATTTTTCCTTCTTTGGGTTCAATGTGTTTATCGATAAATCTTTGCATTGATCCATAATGCTCAACTAAACATAAATCTTGACTTTCAGGTTTTTGAGCAGTTCTAAGCCCTAATCTCAAGGCTTCCTTTCTTGTTTCTTCTTTTTTCATTTCACCAAGAGGAAATTCTAATCTACTTAGTACTTCTTGTGAAAGAGAATAAAGAAAATAACTTTGGTCTTTGTTCTCGTCAGCACCTCTCAGAAGAAGGAAGTCCTTAAATACAAAGCTCTTGCTATCAATTTTTTCAACATCAGATGATTTTTTTATCCTTGCGTAATGTCCTGTCGCAATATGAGTAAAGTCTTTTTTGTTTATTGCGTAATTCAGCATCTCTTCAAACTTCACATTCTTGTTGCACATCGAACATGGAAGTGGAGTGAATCCTTTCTCATAGCTTTCAGTAGTTTTTTTAATTACCTCTCTTTCGAAAATTTCTCTTGAATCTATGATTGTATGATTAATTCCTAAATCTTCACAAAGGCCAGCAGCATCTACTAATCCTTCAGAACAACAGGAGCCTTGACCTTTCATTAGCCAAAGAGTTAGTCCCTCAACATTCCAACCTTTTTCTACAAGAAGAGCAGCAGAAAGGGAACTATCTACACCACCTGAAAGACCTACAATAATATTTTTCTCCTTTTGAGTTCTATTATTAGAAAAATTGTTCTCTAATTTTTTTTCCTTTTGTGTTTTTAACATGGAAGTTTAAATTTTTTAACGGGACTTCAAATGCTTTGTACTAATTATGAACGAAATTGTATGGCCAACAATTGACTCTAAACATTTAATTGTTGATTCAAAGCAAATGTTGATATTAGAGAAAGAAATGTTTTCTGATGGAATGCCTCAAGAAGCATTGATGGAAAAAGCTGGTATTCAGATTAGTAAATGGCTCTTGAAAAGGAAACCTCTTCTAAAGCATGGAATAACTATTTTTATAGGTCCTGGGCATAATGGTGGGGATGGTGCCGTAATAGCTAGAGAGCTTTTTTTGAAAGGTTTTCATGTCCAAGTATGGTGCCCATTTTCAATTAAAAAAACATTAACAAATAATCACCTTAATTATCTTACATCTATTGGCGTAACAAAATTGGGGGATCCCCCTGATGCAAATGGTAAAGAACTATGGATTGATGCGGTTTTTGGTAATAATCAATCAAGAAAAGTTGATAATAAATTAATTAAACTTTTTAATCAAAAATTTAATAATAAAAATGGCAAAGTGATAAGTATTGATATTCCAACAGGATTATGTCCTAATAAAGGTGAGCCTTTTTTAGATAACGCAGTAAAAGCAGACCATACCTTGGCCATTGGTCTTCATAAGATTGGGTTGACGCAAGATTCTGCTTTACCTTTTATTGGAGAATTGCACCATATCGATATTGGAGTGCCTATTTACAAGTTACTTAAGATTGAAAAAAAGGTTTTAAAGGTTACTTATAAAGATTTAAAAAATATTAATTTACCTTCTTTACCAAAAAATTCCAACAAATATAAAAGAGGTAGAACATTATTAATAGCTGGAAGTGAAAAATATCCTGGCGCTGGATACTTAGCATTAAAAGGTGCCATATCAAGTGGAGCAGGCTATATCTCGGCTGTCCTCCCTAATGTAGTTGCTGAATCTATTTGGCAAGTTGCTCCAGAAATAGTTTTAAAGGAAACTATGCAATCTAATCAAAATGGAAATTCATCTTTATTTAGTGCATTAAAAAATATTGATTTAAGTGCATTTGATTCAGTAGCTGTCGGCCCAGGGATAGGCATTGATAATGATGATTGGCAAAAATCAAAAGACTATTTTATTGATTATGAAGGATTATTGATATTGGATGCAGATGCACTTAATAGAATTTCGGAATCTAAGTTAGGGTCAAATTTCTTTTTAGAGAGAAAATTTAAAACATGGATCACACCACATAGCAAAGAATTTCGAAGGTTATTCCCTCATATCAATTCTGATACCAATTTAGGGTTAGCTGTTGATGCAGCAAAAGAATTTAACATTAGCATTTTACTTAAGGGAGCTAACAGCATAGTTGCTGATAATAAAAAAGTTTGGCAACTTTTCGGAACCGATTCTCAGACAGCTCGAGCTGGATTGGGCGATCTTTTATCTGGCTTTATAGCTGGCAGTTCTGCGATTGATTCAACCTTTTGTAGAAATATAAAAACAGATTTTTTTGCTAAATACGTACTTTTGCATTCATTTGCTGCATCAAAGTGCAAAAAAGGTTCGCATGCTTCTGTTATTGATGACGAATTGTCGAAATTGATGAGAAATATAAAAATGAGACAAATATCTTGAAAGAAACAATTTAAGAGAGTTATTTATAGTTTTAAACACATAAGTGTACAAATATTACTTGAAATCTGAAGCGCATATTAAATATTTGGCTATTTCTTGAAAAGTATAGGAGAGTTTTAGTACCTAAATTAGGTCATAACATGGTCTCATCATTACCTACACCAACAGAACAGCCAAAAAGGAGGAGTAATGATCCAATTAGCTGGTATTTGCAGAATATCGGTAGAGTTCCTTTATTAACTCCTGCCGAAGAAATCGAATTGGGTAATCAAGTCCAGAAAATGATGACTCTTACAGAAGATGGGCAATTAAATGAAAAGATTAATGAATTTACGGCTCAGCAAAAAAGAACAATAAAAATTGGTAGAAGAGCTAAAGAAAGAATGATGAAAGCTAATTTAAGATTAGTTGTTAGTGTGGCTAAAAAATATCAAGGTAAAGGACTGGAACTTCTTGATTTAGTACAAGAAGGTTCTCTTGGGTTGGAAAGGGCTGTTGAAAAATTTGATCCGACAAGGGGATATAAGTTTTCTACCTATGCTTTTTGGTGGATTAGACAGAGTATGACAAGAGCAATTGCCTGTCAATCAAGAACAATCCGTTTGCCTGTTCACTTAAGTGAAAGATTGGCTTCTATTAGAAAAGTTAGTAGAGATTTGGCCCATAAACTTGGTGCTATGCCAAGCAGGATTGAAATTGCAGAGGCGATGGAAATTGATGTTGAAGAATTGGATTCAGTTTTGAGACAAGCCTTATCGACAAGTAGTTTAGATGCTCCAGTAAATGGTGATGACGGGAGGAGCTTTTTAGGTGATTTGATTGCTGATAGTAATAATGAAGAACCTTTAGATCAAGTTGAACAAAAAATGCATCAAGAGCAACTTGGTAAATGGTTAAGTCATTTAAGCGAGCAAGAACAACATGTTCTCAAACTAAGGTTTGGACTTGATGCAAATGAGAGGCATACACTTGCTGAAATTGGACGATTATTAGAAGTTTCTAGAGAAAGAGTTAGACAAGTTGAACTTAAGGCACTAAGAAAATTAAGAAATTTAACTAGAAAATTACCTAGCGGGATTTAATCTAATCTTCTGCCCAAATATATTTAGTTAATTCTTGTGAAGGGGGTTCGGGTGCTTCAATAGCATCTTTAACCGATTCAGATATCTCTGCATCAATTTTCTTTTCAATAATTTTTAATTCCTCTTCAGTTGCTAATTTACCTTCAATAATTTCTTTGGCTAATTTCTTAATAGGATCTCTTTTCCCCCAAAACTCCTTCTCTTTCTCAGACCTTAATTCATCTGGATCTGCAAGAGAGTGCCCTCTATATCTATAAGTCAAACATTCTAAAAGTGTGGGACCTTCTCCTGCTCTGGCGCGCTCAATAGCTCTTTGCGCTGCCCCTCTAACTGCTAATACATCCATTCCATCAACTTCCTCGCCGTGCATACCAAAAGCAGATGCTTTTCTCCAAATTTCAGGATTACTTGTAGCTCTATCGTGAGCCATGCCAATAGCCCATTTATTATTTTCAACAACAAAAATTATGGGTAATTTCCATAACTGAGCCATATTTAAACATTCAAAAAACTGCCCATTATTGCAAGTCCCATCCCCAAAGAATGCTGCAGTTACCGCATCACTATTACTATTACCAGCAACGTCCTTTTTGTATTTACTTGAAAAGGCTGCCCCTAAGGCAACTGGAATACCTTCTCCAATAAATGCATATCCTCCGAGTAAGTGATGTTCTCTTGAAAATAAGTGCATGGATCCACCTCGACCTTTGCTGCAACCAGTAGCTTTTCCAAAAAGTTCGCTCATTACTTCAAAGGAGGGAACCCCCGCACTTAGTGCATGAACGTGATCGCGATAAGTACTACAAAACCAATCATGTTTCTTTTTCATGGCTCCAATTACTCCTGTGCTTATTGCTTCTTGACCGTTATATAAATGAACAAAACCAAACATTTTTCCTCTGTAATACATTTCTGCACACTTATCTTCAAACCTACGACCAAGAGTCATGTCTTCATAAAGAAATAATCCCGTTTCTCGATCCAATTCGGCTCTTTTTATGTCTTGAAGATTTGAGATTCTCTCTACGTGTGTTTCCAAGAAAAATACCTTAACGAAGTTTTGATTTGTTAACATTCTAAGCTGTGAAGGGCGATTTTCATGATTTTTTTTAATAACTCTGTAAGACCTTGTGAAAAAAATTTTTAACTTGATAAAATTTGTCTAAGAATTTTCAATAGGATATTTGTTTGGAACTTCCTTTAGACCATTTTCGTTTAATTGGCGTAAGCCCCTCTGCAACTTCTGAGGAAATATTAAGGGCGTTTCAATTGCGGTTAGATAAGACACCTGATGAAGGGTTTACTTATGAAGTTTTAGCTCAAAGATCTGAATTGCTCCGCCTCACCGCCGATTTACTTACAGATCCAGAAAGCAGAAGAGAATATGAAAATTTATTATTAAATGGGAATTCTGGATTGGATTTTTCCTCAAATAGAGAAGTTGCAGGATTAATACTTCTTTGGGAATCGGGCTCACCAAAAGATGCTTTTAAAATCACGAGAAAAGCATTGCAGCCCCCACAAACTCCAGCTTTAGGAAGTAGTAGAGAAGCTGATTTAACATTATTGGCTGCTTTAACAGCTAGAGATTCTGCAATTCAAGAACAACAGCTTAGATCCTATTCGAATGCGGCAGACTTTTTACATGAAGGTATACAACTTCTACAAAGAATGGGAAAGCTTCAAGAAATAAGAAAAGAACTTGAAGAAGACTTGGTTGCGCTACTTCCTTACAGAATCCTGGATCTACTTAGTAGGGATCTAAATGATCAAGAGTCTCATAAAAAAGGCTTAAGTATGTTGGAAAATTTAATAATTAAAAGAGGTGGTTTGGAAGGTAATAATAAATCCGAATATAAAGATTATTTAAATCAAAAAGAGTTTGAAGCTTTTTTTCAACAAATAAGGCCTTTTTTGACAGTGCAAGAACAAATTGATTTGTTTCTTGAATTACAAAAAAGAGGATCATTAGAAGCAGGATTTTTAGCTTTTCTATCCTTGACAGCAATTGGTTTCTCAAGAAGAAAACCGGAAAAACTATTTGAAGCGAGGAGAATTTTAAAGAAACTAAATTTGTCTGGTCTTGATTCAATGCCTTTATTAGGTTGTTTAGACTTACTTTTAGCTGATATTGACCAGTCTAATGCAAGGTTTTCAAGTGCTTCTGATGAAAATTTACGAGATTGGCTCAATAATTATCCTGGAAATAAGTTAGAAGCAATTTGTATTTTCTGTAAAAATTGGTTAGAGAATGATGTTTTAGTTGGGTATAGAGATATTGACCTAAAAGAAGTTGATTTAGATTCTTGGTTTGAAGATAGGGAAATTCAAGAATTTATTGAAAAATTAGAAAAGAAATCAAGTAAAATTGCAATTAAATCTAATTTTCAGAACCAGCAAATTGAAAAGGAATCTTATACAAAAACGAATGATGATCTTGATAATTTATTTGGTAATATTGAAGAAAGGAGATTACCTTGGCCTGGTGGCATAAAACAAGATTATGAAAAGCTTGAGATCAAAGAAAACGAATTTAATAAGAAAAACTTTAAGAAAAAACCAATAGAGTTTTATAATTTTTTAATTGAAAAAATTGCTGAATTCAAGTTTAATTTTGGAGAATTCTTGAAGGATAAAGAGACTATTAATCGTTCACCTTATTTGATCTATATTTATGCGTTTTTGATCTTATTCGCATTTGGTATTGGTATTGGTTTTTTAAGAAATAATTTAAAAAAATCAATTCAGGGCAAATCTGTTGCTGAAAAACCTTTAATTGCGATTGATAAAAATCAAAAGCTTATTGAAAAAGATACTATACAAGAAATAAAAAAAAATCCTTCAAGCAAATTGAATATTATTTCTGAGAAATCTAATTCAATTACTTCCTATGAATTCAAAGAACTTAATACACCTTCACCTTCTTTGGAAGATATAAGTAATTTAATTAATGGTTGGCTTCTAAGTAAAAGTAATTACTTAGCGGGTAAGAGTGAAATTAATCTTTCTAAGATTGTTAGTAAAGGTCTGATTGGTCGAACAATCGAAGAAAGACAGAACGATATCGAGAAGGGAATTTATAAAGAAATTAATTCTAAAATACTTAAGATTGATTTGGAATCGCAAACTTCATCTCGGATAGTTGTTTTAGTAGAATTGAACTACCTTGAAAGAATAGTAAAGAACTCTGGAGAATTTGTTAATGAAACATCATTAAATCCCCTTAAAGTTAAATATATTTTGGGTTTTTCAAATAAATCATGGAAATTGGTTGATTTCGTGAGCGGTTTGTAATTACAAACTTAAGATCATCTATAATAATTAAAAATAATATAAATAATTCTTAAATAATGTTTGATGAACTCTCGTCACGCTTTGAAGACGCAGTAAAGGGTTTAAGAGGCGAAGCAAAAATCAG